>QXZU01000139.1 GCA_009886205.1 K189A clade bacterium
AAACCCGCCCAAACATTCGGGGTGGCCAGAGCATAGCCCGCATCACTCACCAAGCCCTTGGTATAATCAAAATTTGGTGGCGCTAAATCAAACGCCCAAACCAGCTCGCCTGATTGAGCATCAAAACCACGGACAACACCACTTGGCGCATCAACCCGCTGGTTATCGGCAATGGCAGAACCCACAACAACCACGTCTCCAATGACACTAGGCGGCGACGTCACCTGATATTCCTGGGGCCACCACAACTCGCCCACTCCTTCCTTCAACAATACTTCTCCGCTCTCGCCAAAGTCTTTGCAACGCTGACCGGTGGTGCCATCAATTGCGATCAACCTGGCATCATTGGTGGCAACAAAAATACGCGAATTACAGGCTTGGTTAGGTTCAGAAAATTCATTAGTTTCGTTGTTTGAGCGCCATTGAGCTACAGCGCGGCAGTTGGCTTGGTTAGGGTAATCTACTTTGGCCACTTCAGGGTCGAAACGCCAAAACTCTGCCCCCGTTAGCGGATCCAAGGCAATAACTTGGTTGTGCGGTGTACACAACACCAGTTGGCCGTTGACAAGGATCGGCGTGGATTGAAAGACGCTGTTCAGATCACCAGTCCGAAATGTCCAAGCCACTTCCAGATCAGCAACATTGTCCTTATTAATTTGCTCAAGCTTAGTTGCGCGGCGACTGCCAGAACCGGCGTAATTTGCCCACTGGGATGTCTTCCTGATTTCAGCCGCTACTTCTGGTCCAGCAATAAAGCTGTCGAAATCTCCGCTCATACACCCGCTTAACACTAGCCCTATGGCGATATAGCCAAGGTTAGATTTCTGCGCATACAGCGACTTCCAGACGGTAATCGTCCCGACAAATACCTTGAACATTTTACTTCCCGATTGATCTGGTTGCGTCAATCTAACCTACCAGCATGGACACCGAATCGCAAAACGGCCCGGGTATTGACCTACCTACGCACTTCTCTCAGTTATACCTCAACTTGACAGCGCTGCATATAATGTCACTATTAATGACATTAAATTCGTGCAGTTAACTTCATATAAGAGTCCAATCATGGTGCGCCTAATTGATCTTCCCGAATACGAGCGGGACCACTTACTCGAGAAAAACATGCCGCCTCTGGGCCCACTGCCTTGGCACAATAATGCCAAGCCTTTGAGTGCAAAGCGTATTGCCCTGATCACTACCGCAGGCCTGCACTTTCGTGGCGACAATGCATTTGATTTTGCCGACCCCACCTTTCGACCCATATCCATTGACGACGACGCTAATGATTTGATCATGAGTCACAGCTCAGCGAACTTTGATCGCAGTGGTTTTGTAGAAGATGTGAATTTAGTTTTTCCTATTAAGCGATTTCAAGAATTGCTTGCTGACAAGACCATCGGCTCGCTGGCAGACGTACATTACAGCTTTATGGGCGCAGGCCTCATGCCTAAAGTCTATGAGAAGAGTGCGATGCAAGTGGCAGGCCTGCTCAAACAAGATCAGGTGGACGCCGTATTTTTAACGCCAGTCTGACCCAACTGCACTCGCGCCGTGTGCGCGCTGAGCTACTATTTGGAAAGAGAGGGCATCATGACCACGGGCATCAGCTTGGTCCGTGAAAATGCAGAAAGTATGCAGCCACCGCGCTCGCTGTGGGTACCCTTTCCACTGGGTAGACCGTTGGGTAAACCCAACGACAAAGCATTTCAGCACCGAGTTATTGCTGCGGCCCTTGCACTACTTGAGCGCACAACAGGCCCCGTCCTTGAGGATTATCCAGAGGATGCGCCAACCGTAAGCATTGAGGAGTCGGCCGCTTGCCCGGTTTCGTTCGGCGATACCCAGGCTGAAGCAACTACCTGGGCCGCGCGCTTAGTAAGCGAACTGACGCAAATGCAGCCTTGGTACGATTTGGGTAAACGCAGGCGCAACGGACGCTCTTTAGTGGGTGTAGCCGGCGAACCCATGCAAACTATGCTCAAAAAATTAGGCGAATTATTAGA
Organism: K189A clade bacterium; assembly: GCA_009886205.1. Lineage (GTDB taxonomy): Bacteria > Pseudomonadota > Gammaproteobacteria > Pseudomonadales > Azotimanducaceae > UBA4421. The sequence goes on from QXZU01000139.1 coordinate 2,004, forward strand.
TTCGGACACCTTACCTACCGCTGAACTTAAATGGTTTAAGCTCGCGATAGAGGATGCCAAGGTGTTTTATATAGAAGCGCTAACCGCCCAGCCGGGGGAATACTCTGCCCAGGCCATAGAGCAAATTTTGTGGCATGAAACACATTTGGGCGCCGGGTTAAGGGTTTTTTATGAGCGATTTACGGCAACACCCAAGCTCGCCATCATGGCGCGGATGGTGGCGTCTCGTGAAGCCATAGGCGGTTCTACAGGCGAGGAAATAGAAATTAACGACATCACTAAAAAGGAAAAATGAGCAATGAAAGTAACCCCAATAACAGCTAATTTTGTTGCCGATATCGAAGACGTCAATTTGGCCACCATCAACGACACTGAATTTGAGCAGCTCTACAGCGCTTGGCTTGAGTACGGCGTGTTAAGAATTCGTAATCAAGACTTAGATGACGAGCAACTGCAAACTTTCAGCAAACGCTTTGGCCCATTGGAAGAGGCGCCTTTTGGCCGCATGTCAGAAGAGGACAAAGCGATGATTAAACATCGTTATGTCACGACACTGTCTAATATTATTGCCGACGGCAAACCCATCGGCGGCTTGGGCAACTCAGAGGCCACTTGGCACTCAGATATGACTTACATCGAGACGCCGCCACCGGCAAGTTTGCTCTTAGGTATCGAAATTCCCGAACAAGGGGGCGATACCCATTTCGCCAATCAGTATGCTGCCCTTAAGGCATTGCCTGGCGACCTGCGCAAAAGAATAGAAACGCTAACCGTCAAACACAACGCCGCGCACACAAGTGTCGGCAAGCTACGACCCGGATTCGAGGCGTTCGATGATCCTCGTGAGGCGCCGGGGGCCATCCATCCAATGATCAAAACCCACAATGAAAGCGGCAGACCAGCCCTGTATCTAGGCCGCCGAGAATGGGCCTATATTCCAGGTCTGTCAGTGACCGAGAGCGACGCACTTTTAGATGAATTGTGGGCCTACGTAGCGCTTGAGGAAAATACTTGGAGACAAAAATGGCAGCCACTGGACCTTATTATTTGGGACAACCGCTGCGTTATGCACAGACGCGATGGCTTTGACCAAAACAGCCGCCGCTATATGCGTCGCTGCCAGGTACTGGATCGCAATGCCGTTTAACCCTTAACCCATGAGCGCCCAAGCACCCACCGACGGTAGGCGCGAGCGCACGGGGGCCACCCGCAACCTAATATTGGCAACGGGGAGACGACTCATTATTGAGGGCAACGGCGAACCCACCGCAAAAGAAATCGCCGAGGCGGTTGGCATCACCACAAGAACCTTGTTTCGGCATTTTCCAGACATGGGCACATTGCTGATTACCATAATGGAGCAGGCACAAGAACAGGCCCGTGGCGTGATGGATGAACCCTTCCCCAGCGATCTTTCACCCGCAAAGAACTGGTTAGAACTTTTGCAAATTGTGGTGAAGCGCAGAACCCGGACGTACGAATATATTTTACCCCTACACATTTCGCCCACCATTCAGCGCCATTGGAGAACTCAAGACCAGACGACAATAGGCAAGGGTGTCCGACGGCGACGCAAACGCCTACAGGAAATACTGCCCAAACAGCTCACCTCAAACACACTTCTATTTGAAGCCCTTGATGCAACGTTGAGTATTGAATTTTGGATAAGCCTACGCGTGGACCAAGGCTTGAGCATTGCTGAGGCGACCAAAGTACTGAATTACTCAGTAGATCGCGTAGTCAGCCAGCCTGGATAAAGACAGAGAAAGCCATAGCAAAACTTCCTTAATCTGGCCTTATGGTTAAATCTTGGCAAAAAAAAGCCTCGGCATACCGAGGCTTTAATCCACATCTATCTAACATCTGCTCACCGCCAGCACAAAACCCACGACCTTAGACATTACTGCCAAATGTTAGCTGAGAGAGGTTAGCTGTAGTTCAGCAGCGTCTCAGGTGCGCCGCCCTCTTCACCTAGAAGGTGTTGCAGGTACGACTCGTAGTTCTCCATCCACATGCCTGAAGAGCGCGATCTGCCGGCCTGTTCGTCACTCTTAGTGCTCTTTGTGTACCAGTTGTTACAACGCAACCATACCTTACCTTCAGAGCTGGCCTCGCAACGATCGGTCCACGCCTCTACGGCATTCAACGTAGGCTCAACCTCAAGCTTCTGGTCTGCTTTCATTTGGGCGACCAGCTTGGCAATGTAGCGCGACTGCTCTTCACAGAGCAGCGTTACATTCGTCACTGGATTAAGGCTCTGAGGCCCGATCATCATATACATGTTGGGCATATCCTTCACATGAATACCCCAAAGCGATTGCGGCTTGGTCATCTGAAAATTATTTTCTGGTGCGGCGCCAAAGCGCTCAGCTAGAGATGCGCCATTACGGCCGTTAATTGGGAACGGAATAAAGTTACTGTCGAATCCAGTCGCGTAAATAATGACGTCGAAGTCGTATGTCGCGCCACTGGCTACTTCTAAGCCCGTTGCATTGATCGCCACAACACCACCGGGCTCGTTGACCAAGGTGACATTAGATCTGTTGTAAGTGGCGTAGTAATCATCAATAAATAATACGCGCTTACAAAAGAACGGATAATCTGGGGTTAACGTTTTAGCTAATTCAGCGTCGTCTACCTCTTTCGCGATACTCTTGGCGATACCGGCGCAAATCTTCGCATTCGCCTCTTCGTCTTGGAGCATTTCAAAGGTAAAGGGTAGGTCCGTAGGCACAGGAAGCTCGCCCTTCCAGTCTACGTGACGCAATTTTTCGCTGTAACCGCCGGCCTTAAAGGCTTCAACCATTTCAGGAGGCGTAGGTTCGTCATCGCGCGGCAATACCCAAGTAGGCGTGCGTTGAATGACGGTTAAAGACTCAACATCATCAACAATAGACGTAATCACCTGAGCCGCTGAAGCACCGGTACCAATAACGCCTACCTTTTTGCCTTTTAGCGACGCACTACGATCCCACAATGCGGTATGAAAGCTCTCGCCCTGGAAGGTTTCCATGCCGGGCACCTCAGGCATACGTGGGCTTGAAAGCGGCCCGTTGGCGCTTACCACGTGCTGGCAGGTAGCCGTTTGCTTATCTTCCCCGCTTTGCGCATCTACAGTGGTTACCTGCCATGCAGCGCTGCCTTTACCAATATAGTCAACGCTGACTACCTTGCGAGAAAACTGAATGTGATTGCGCAGTTCAAAATGATCTGTGAGCATTTCAGCATAATCTGCTATCTCACCTTGGCTTACATACTTCTTCGAGGGAATAAAACCTGTGCGGTCTAAAAACGGTAAATAGGTATAAGAGGGTACATCACACGCCGCGCCTGGATAAGAACCTACACCACCATGGCTCCATACGCCGCCGACCGAGGAATTCATTTCAAAAATGCGCACATCTTCAATACCCGCCTCTTTCAAATACTGGGTACACATCAACCCTGAAAATCCACTGCCCACTATGATCACTTCAAACTGATTCTGCATGTTTACTCTCTAATTACTTAAACTCTAACGATCTAAAATTTTTGCGATTGGCGAATGCCGTTAACGGCGAAACTCTCTAAAGGTGAGATTATACCCCAAGCGAGCAGCTGCCCAAACATAAACCAAAACAAGCTGTCTATCTAAGCTCCGCCACGTTCACTCGTGTTCGGCATAGTTCGGCATAGTTCGGCATAGTTCGGCAAAATCCAGCGAATAGGCGCTCTTCGCAAAAGTGTCTTAACTTGCGGCCCGATCTTTGCGGTATCTTGCCATCAACTGAGCGGTTGAAGCGTCAACATTAGCGTTGCTCACCTCGTCACTCTGCAGTTGTTGGAGAATCTCAACCGCTAGGCTTTTACCCAGCTCTACGCCCCATTGATCAAACGAAAAGACATTCCAAATCACCCCTTGGGCGAAAATTTTATGTTCATACAGTGCAATCAATTGGCCTAATACGAAGGGTGTCAATTTTTCTGCCATTAGCGTATTTGTTGGTCGATTACCGGTAAACGTTCTATGCGGAATAAGCGCCGCATCTACACCCTCATCTGCCAAAGTCTGACTAGATTTACCAAATGCCAGCGCCTGAGTTTGCGCAAAAAAATTCGCCATCAATTTGTCGTGATGATCCAAGGTGGGGTTGTGCGATTGTGCAAAGCCAATGAAATCCGCAGGCACCAACTTAGTGCCCTGATGCAACAACTGATAAAACGCATGTTGGCCATTGGTCCCGGCTTGCCCCCAAACAATAGGCCCCGTCTGCACTGCCACCTCTGTGCCACTTTTATCTATGTATTTACCATTGCTTTCCATATCCCCCTGCTGGAAATAGGCGGGAAAATGCTTGAGGTAATTATCATAAGGCAGAATTGCGTGGGTCTCGGCAGCAAAGAAATTGTTGTACCAAATACCCAGCAGGGCCATTAGCACAGGCATGTTTTGCGCAAGCGGCGCGATTTTAAAGTGTTCGTCCATTGCATGGAATCCACCCAACATGGCACGAAAATGAGTGGCGCCGATGGAAACCATAAGCGCTAAGCCCACCGAACTACAAAGGGAATATCTACCCCCTACCCAGTCCCAGAAACCAAACATATTTTGCGGATCTATGCCGAAGGTCTGCACCTCTTCTGTATTGGTAGAAACCGCAACAAAATGCTTAGCTATGGCGCTCTCATCCACCAACTGCTTCAGCAACCATGACCGAGCAGTGCGCGCATTAGTCAAGGTTTCATCCGTGGTAAATGTTTTTGAGCAGACGATAAACAGGGTTTCATCCGCATTCAGCCCCTGCACAGCTTCGGCAAAATCCGAAGCGTCAACATTGGAAACAAACTGGACGTTTAGGTTGCGTTGGCTGTAAGCACGCAATGCCTCACACGCCATCGATGGACCGAGATCAGATCCGCCAATGCCTATGTTAATGACATTGCGAATGGGTTTACCGGTAAAACCCTGCCATTGACCTGAGCGAATCGCTTCAGAAAACCCCGCCATTTTGTCTAACACTGCGTGAACTTGTGGCACCACATCAATGCCATCTAACTCAATGCAAGATGATTTAGGTGCACGCAAAGCCGTATGCAACACAGCTCGACCTTCGGTTTTATTGATTTTCTCTCCAGAGAACATATCCTGTATGGCGCTGAGCAGCCGAGCCTCGTCGGCCAACTTAACCAGTAAATCTATGCTTTCGCGGGTAACGCGATTTTTCGAATAGTCTAAAAACAGCCCCTGATCCTCTAACGACAAGTCTTTGGCTCGCTGAGGATCGTCAACAAACAGTTGGTTGAGCTGTAATTCTGCAATCTGCTCGAAATGCGCGCGCAACTCACGCCACGCGACGCTTGTTTCAATGCCCATGGGAGAACTCCAAATTAGGGTAGTTAGTTTGCTGCCTAAACTTCAACAGCTATGACAAAATATTATGGGCCAACCATCGTTGGCATTGGCCCCTTGATACCGCCGCGAAGGGCAGCATGCTGACGAACAACTGGTTGAACATCATGAAAATTTATCCACATGCGAAACAACAGACGTTTTTCTTCAGGCAGAGAACCATCTTCATATTTATTGCGACGGTGCATTACCGCTAGATTATTCACCCACAAGATATCACCCGGCTGCTGCACAAAACTCAACTTCATATGGGTTTGCTCAGCCACCTGCTCTACGCATTGTAGAGCCGCAACCTCTTCATCGGTCATTGACTGACCAGATACTGCGGCGGCCAATTCGCTTAACTGAATATTCAGCCAAGCGCTCATATAACCATTTTGCCAAGCAAATACCGGTATGCGACTGTCAGAGACTTTGCCTAACTTTGCGGTCGATTCAGCATCGCCTTTCTCTTTACGAGCATACAATGCGTAGCCGCGCTCAAGTACTGCCAGATGTTGCGGATGCGATAGCAGCATTTCTTCATATATCGCGAACAAGCTGACCAAACCATTAGTACAAGGAATAGGCGACTGGCGAACACAGCTCATGCCAATGCAGTCGCCGCCATCGCAGTGAAAGCGCAGCTCATCATTACTCTCGTAACCTCGGGTATCGACGCCTCGTTCAGCACCAGCGTAACGGTCAAACACTTCGCTGAGCACCTCTCCTCGAGCATTTTGCATGACAGGCGTGCCCAAGTGATGGGCCACCAACCAAAACACACGACGCAACAGTTCAGGATCATCTGCCGGCACACCACGTAGCAAGGCAAAGCCTTTGCCAGCCGTAAGATCTTTAGACACCGCTTGGAAAAATTGGCTAAGTCTCGGCGAGGTTTTGCTGGTCAAATCGCAATCAAGTAAGCCTTCACTGGGTAACGGTAAGGTCTGGGCAAGCGCCGTTAAATCGGCAATGACCTCACTGCCTATCTGGGTCACCCAAGAAGAGGATTGGCTAAAATCAGAACCTCGCCAAACCCCCTCGGCAGGTGCAGTGGCTTTGAGTGTGTTCGCTAATGTAGATGTGACCATTGACAGCTCTCCTAAGCGCTACGTTTTGTCTTTTGTCTTTTGTCTTTTGTCGTTTGTCTTCTGTGTTTTGTATCCTTTGCCGGTCGCTAGGCCCGGGAAACGAACTTACTAGATTCAGTGTTGACCTTAACCCGCTCGCCGGACTCGATATATTCCGGCACCTGAATCACCAGCCCAGTGGTTAACGTGGCAGACTTAGTACGTCCAGACGCAGTAGCACCTTTGATACTCGGCGCGGTTTCTACGATATTCAACAATACCGTCACTGGCACGCTGACACTGAGTATTTCACCCTCAACTATCAGCGCAATAAGATCCTCTTGGCCCACTTCCATAAATACAAGTTGGTCTTCAATGGCGCTTGTATTCAAAATATACTGACTATAGTCGTCAGTGTTCATAAAGACGTGCTCGTCGCCATCTACATAGGAATATTGTACGTCTGTGCGCACGCAGTCGATCTGCCCCAGCATGCTATCGCCCTTAAGGCTCTCGTCTAGCTTCTGGCCCGTGCGCAAATTTGTGAATCGTATTTTATAAAGCGTTGAGGCGCCTCGAGAGGAAGGACTCTTGGCATCCACATTTTTCACACTGTGCGGTACGCCACCAATATCCACCACATCACCACGCTTTAAATCACTTGCTTTAGGCACTGACTGCTCTCCATAAATTTGCCTTAAAGCATACAGGTTAGGTATCCGAGCAACCAGCTAGAGTGTGATACCCAATCATCAACTAAACCCCCAGTGCCCCCACATGAACCCTTAACAGAACAAAAGTTTTGGCCCAGGGTTAACAGTGTTAACCTCGAACTCGCAGTGTAGAGGGGCAAGACAATCAAAAATTCACAACTAACACCAGTTGATGGCCAGCTTTCCTTAGGCACCAAGCTGGCCTTCGGCATTGGTGCCACTGGTGAAGCCGTCTATACCGGTTTATTCAACACATTTATCACTATCTACTACAATCAAGTGGTGGAGCTGAATAACGCATTAATCGGCGTTGCTATCATGCTGGCAATGATTGGCGACGCAATCACAGACCCCTTGGTTGGCATAATTTCGGATCGCTGGCGTTCATCTCGAGGGCGGCGACACCCATTTTTATGGGTTGCCCCCATCCCTCTTGTGATCGCCCTTTGGTGTGTTTTCAATCCACCAGAGTTTTTACTGGGTGCATCCGCTGAGGAAAACCAATTCGGGCTATTTCTTTGGCTCGCTGTTTGGACAATATTAGGCAGAGGGTTTTTAACCCTTTATAGCGTTCCGCACCTCGCACTGGGCGGCGAATTGTCCAAAAACCAATTCCAGCGCTCTCAATTGTTCAGTGCAAATACAGCAATCGCCTACGTTTCCGGTGCTTCGTTTGCGTTCATAGCTTGGAAGGTATTTTTTGCCGGAGAAATTACACGGGCTAGCGACGGCGCAGTAGTCCCAGCCCAACTCGCTGCCGAAGCTTATGGCCCATTAATTATGACCGCGTGCGCAGTAATCCTAATTGCCATCTGGAGCTGCGCTGCCGGGACATCTAGGCACATACCCAACTTAACTTCAGCACAAAGAAGCGAAAATCGGCTGACACTGGCGCATTTTTTCGGGCAAATTTTCAGCACCCTGAAAAACCCAAATTATCGAATTATATTAGTGGGCTTTTTCTTCTTTATGATCGCCAGCGGTATTTACGACACGCTAAACATATTCATCAACACCTATTTTTGGCAATTGCCAGCTGACAAAATTGCTTGGCTAGGGTTAATAGGTGCCCCATCAGCGGCACTGGGTGCGCTGCTTTCACCCCTTCTTATGCGCAGGTTTGACCGTAAGCCAATCATGCTCACTGCTCTAGCAGGCACGGCTCTATTCGCACAACTTGTCGTCAATTTACGCTTACTAGGGTTACTGCCAGAGAACCAAGACCCCGCGCTCATGTTCTATCTACTCGGAAATGCCGCGGGCTTCACCTTTTCTCTCGGCCTAGGCACCGTAGCGGTACTGTCGATGATTGGCGACATCGTGGATGAGAACGAACTAAGCAAGGGGGTTCGTGAGGAAGGCCTATTTTATTCAGCCCGAGCGTTTTTCGCTAAAGCCTCTTATTCCTTCGGCCACCTCTTCGCTGGCATCATGCTGGAGTACTTTGTGCGACTGCCCTTTAAGGCCGTGCCAGGTGAGTTAGAGGCTGATGTACTGGTTAGAATGGGACTTACAGCCGGGCCTATCATGGGCCTAGCGGCGGTCTTTTCTTTGCTGATTTACAGCCGTTATAACTTGCCCAGAGAAAGGCACCAAGAGATTTTGCAGAACCTTAAAGATCGGCAAAATGCAAAGGAAAACGTGCAAGAAGGTGGCAATGAGAGCGGCAAGGAGAGCGGAAAAGCCCAGTCTATCGCTAAGCCATAACTGGGTTTTCTGAAAACGCCGAGCGCATGATTAATGCGCTCTTTATCGTCGCGGACGGGTGCTAGCGGATTTCTGACAAGAGCGCTGGATTAATCACAAGATTGCGCACGCCATGAGCATGATCTTCATCAAATGCGTTGCCTTCTAACCACTTACCTACGCTTTCAATAGACACTTTAGCCACTTTGGGTCGCACGCTCCAAGACACCTGAAACGGTGATCCCGCTTCGTTGTATCCAGGGCCCGTTGTGGAACCCGAATACTCAACGGCCTTGCCTGTATTCCTGGGGATATTCGGCGCTTGATGATAACCATTGCTTTCAGCCAACTCAGTGAGTTGATTGAAGTCTAAAGCGTTTGCATCGTTAACCAGAACAAACACTTGGGCCACCACACGCAACTGTGGGTTGCCAATGGCGTCACTTAAACACGCGCCAAGCGTAGCACCGGGTTTAACTTGTGCAGTTGAGTGAACATAGTGCACTTCAATCGTATCGCCGGAATGAAGGCTACCATGAGCACTGGCACCCACAGTGGCATCTAACTTGGTCAATTCTGCCGCGCTCAACGTGCCTGAATATTGGTAGCCTGAATGATAGCCTTCGCCGTCTCCATTGCCCGCATATTTGGTGAACTCACCGCCCTTATGCTCGGCGTTTTTGTGGAAATGAATATTGCAGAGATTCATTTGTGCGTAGCTCGGCGCAGGGCCAAAAACTCGGCTATTAGTGCCTACTAGCGAACCAATATCTCTCGGTGCTTGAGGGCCAAAGCCTTTGCCAGCAGTATTTTTTATGAGTGCTGCACGTTGCTCAATGATCACACTATCGGCAACAGCCTCCGCCTTACCCGCCACTGCATTTGCAGACATAACCAGCAACCCCAGCGCGCCATTCAATAACACTTTCTTCATCGTCTTCTCCAATTCTTTAATATCAGAAATGGCAAATGCCGGCTGAGAAAGTTGGTTACAACAACCCCAGAACTACCATCTAGTCACTATTCTAGTCACTATTCTAACAATGATCCAAACCACCAGACCAATCACCAGCCAAACCTCCAGCCAAAAAAGTAGCCGCAAACTAGCTGCGCCCTAGCCCGCGCAAACGGATTAAGGGCAGCTAGCCAATCCTCAACTTACTTTTTGGCGTGTAAACGCACTGGTAAATCTGTGTAGCCATGCACAAAACAAGACGGCACGCGCACACCATCACCCACCACTTCTATGAACTCAAAACGCTTTTGAATCTCTTCCCAAAGCACTCTTAGCTGCAATTCCGCCATACGGTTACCCATGCACCGGTGCAGCCCAAAACCGAAGGAAATATGGTTACGCGCGCGCGCTCTATCTATCTTGAATTCTTCAGGATCAGGAATACTACGCTCATCTCGGTTACCCGATGCGTACCACATAATGACCTTGTCGCCGGCCTTGATTTTTTGCCCGTCAAAATCAAAATCCTGAGTCGCTGTGCGGCGCATATGCGCAAGGGGCGTTACCCAACGAATAATCTCAGAGACCATATTGGCAATCACGTCAGGTTGCGCGCGCAACTTGTCATACTCATCTGGGTTTTGATTAAGCGCTAACACACCGCCGGTAATTGAATTACGTGTCGTATCGTTACCGCCAACAATCAACAGCAAAATATTGCCTAGATATTCCTGTGGCGAGAGGTTCTTGGTGGCATCACCTCTGATCATCATAGAAATGAAATCGTTACCAACTGGGTTGTCTTTGCGCTCGTCCCAAAGTTTTAGGAAGTACGCCAAGCACTCCATCAACTCTTCCTGACGTTGTTCGAGAGAATCGATAACCCCTTCGCCTACGCGTGCAAATACTACATCCGACCAGCGGGTTAGCTTGTAACGGTCTTCAAAGGGGAAATCAAAGAGTGTGGCCAACATCTGGGTGGTTAACTCTATAGATACCCTGTCTACCCAGTTAAATGTCTCGCCAATAGGCAAGTTGTCTAATATTTCGCCCGCCCTGGAGCGAATAGTGGCTTCCAGCTCTTTAAGGTTGGGCGGCGCAACAACATCTTGAACGGCCTTACGCTGATCATCATGTGTGGGCGGGTCCATGGCAATAAACGTCGGCGTATTGAAGGTACTGCTTTCATCGGGGTCAGCAATCGAGATCCGTGGGTGAGAGGAAAAAACCTCCCAGTTCTTTTCTACCTTCATAATGTCGCTGAAGCGAGTGATTGACCAATAGGCACCAAATTCACTTTTAGCACAATAATGTATAGGTGCGTCGTCGCGTAGGCGCTTGAAGAAATCCCACTTCGCTTCGCTACGCCACAAATCAATATGGCTTACATCAATCTCTTCTAAAGGCATGGTTGCTGGATCTCGATCCAACATACTCGCTAAAACTCCACTAGACACTTGGCTTTTCTCCCTTGCTTGTTCGAATTGACAGTTTAGCACTAAGTGTAAAATCTGTCTCAACGCTGCCAAAATCTTGTTTGCTGCAGCGCACCTGCATAGGTAATGCGCGAATACAAGGCAACTGCTAGTGGCCAGGCGGTTTACTCAGTTAAATCTCGGTTATAGGATTACTGGGCATTACGCAAAACAACTTATAGTCGGAAAATAACAATGATAAGACAAACAATAAAAACACTACTTAGCGCCACTCTGCTTGTCGTTTCACAGACAATACTGGCAGGCGACCACGAGTCTGCCCTACATCTTGAGGAGCGCCAACCCGCTGCAGTGATGAAAGTCACCTCAGTAAACCTTGGCGCCGAGACTTCGAGCATAACGGCGGAAGGTAAGATGGGTAACTACGGCAAGGTATACGCAACCTATAATCTCAACTACGGCCCCAGTGGCACCGCAGGCGCCTCATCGGGCTTAGGTCGAGGGGTTATAGATGCAGATACAGTTTTCTCAGGCACTTTTAATGGCCGTTGGTCGCGCGAAGGCGCAACGTTGACACTCAGAAACGTAGTTGATGTAGATAATGGCGACAAGAATCTGGACATCATTACATTTGATACCCGCGAGGATACGTTGACTGTTAGAGCCTACATACTTAAATAGTACAAGAGCTGATGTCTTTTTTTGGTTGGGGGGGCCGGGTGCACTCGGCCCCTTCACCCTCGTAGCCTCTCACTCTCTTAGCATCTCACTCTCTTAACCTCTCAGACTCTCGGACTCTCAGACTTCTAGCTTCTTAGTCGCTTAGTCGCGACAACCCTCTCTGCAAACATGCTGTCGCCGTAGGCGATACGCTAAAGAACTGGCGAAGTATTAACCAAATACTACAAGAGGCGGCAAGGCGGTGGGTTTAAGCCCCCAATATTAAATCTATAGCCTTAAATCTATAGCCCTAAATCTATAGTCTTAAATCCCTAGTCTTAGACCCTTGGTCCTACGCAACCAAAAACCGGTTATTCACCCGGCTAATCTCGGTTGTAAGCGGTACACCCAATAAATCAGCCAGCGTGCCTTTACCCAACATCTGCAAGGCTTGCGCCTGCTTAGCTGCATCCAATGATTGGAAAAAACTCTGCGCACGCTGAGTCAACCAAACTGCATAAAGGTCTGTTCTGTGCTCGGTCTCCACGCCCTCATAACTGACCAACTCCACGGGTAGCATCGGTTGATCGTGTTCAGGTGCTAAGGCGTATCCGGTTTGGGGTGCCAATTTTTCCATTGCTTGGTTGAACCCTATTGCGCCCACTACGAATTTCTTACCATATTCATCAGCGATAAAGCGCAGTATCGCCAGAGCCGTATCCGGTACTTCATCATCCGCTAAATAGGCAACCGGCACGTCGTAAAATTCAGGTGCTTGGAGCTCAGGCAAAAGCATATTTTCTACCCACCGAAACACTCTCGGACCATGGTCTTGCATCACCCGCAGTCCAGCGGGGTCACGCCCCATGTGCGCATGAAATGCACCCATAACTGCATAGTCCGCTGCGGAAGGATGCCCACCTAAAAAATAGGGGTGCTGAATAAGGTGGGCCTCAAACAATGCGAGCAGGTGTTTATACTTTTCATCTAAAGCGGCCCTCGCAGCCGGGGATGATTCTGGCAATCCGTAGCTCATCATGCGATCAGCGATAAGATCACCATACTTTTGCAAGTCCGCATCACTGCCCTGAGGTTTGAACGAACGACCAAAATCTTTTTTCACAAAGGCGAAGTTCTCTTCGAACATCCATCTGTGCAGCCAAGCAAGTCGCAGCAACCCCTCGCTGCCCATCAACTCCATTAAATGCACAAATATCTTTTGCTTGGGTGTTGTTGGCGTTGCCGGTAAATGAGGGAATTGTTCTTCCAGAAAATCTTGAATTGCAACGCTGTCTTGCAACACACCCCCTTCAGGCGTCATTAACTGAGGAATACGGTGACTGCCGGATGTTGGGCGAACGGTCTCACGAAAAGCCGGATCGCTGGGCAAACGTTCAACGAATGGAATGCCCTTCTTGCGCAAATAAGACCGAGTTTTGGCGGTGTAATACGACGCGTAAGAACCATAAAGGGTATAGGTGTTTTTCATTTTGATTCTCTAAATGCTTATCCGCAACGCTTATGCGCAATGCTTGCGCGCAACATCCCGCTAACAATGCCCCGCTCTCAAGCACTAAAACGCTGAGAGGGCCTTCACCAATCTAAATCGTCGGGAATAGCAAACTTGGCGTAGTACTCATCATCAGCACTTGGCGTTGCATCTTTATTTTCGTTTTTATTTTCATTGCTGTGAGCGACAATGATGCGCTTGGGATCTCGTGCGGCAATTTGCTCGGCAACTTTCTCGTCTACAAAGTGATAAATGCCATTATTATTCACCACAATAAGACGGCCACTGCTCAGCGCTTCTAGTTGCGCTTTTGTGACGTGGATTTTTTTGATCTTTTGCCCATGCACAAAATTATAGGGTACCGCCTCATCATCACTGACCTTGGTGCGCTGATCATTCTGAGCTATTAACTGGCGCACCTGGGCTTGCTTAGCTTTGGCTTCGCTTTTTGCATTGCGCACCTGGGCAATGGCTTTATCTCGAGCGGCTTTTTCTGCGCGTTGTTGCGCGGCCTTGGCCTTCACCTGCTGTGTCAGCGAAGACGGCTCGTCTTTCTTACCATCTGGGCCTTTAGCTTTGCCCTTGGCTTTATCGTGCCGCTTAGCAGTCTCTCCCGCGCGCTTCGAGCGTTCTGCTTTCTTCGCTTGAGCACTGGTTGCCAATCCGGCTTTTACTAATTGATCTCTTAGACTATCGGCCACAATTCGTCTTCTAACAACATGGGGAGGTAATTGTACCCACATTATTCGCTGGGAATACAGCGCTTCCCTTGGCTATTACGAGCATGCTGGCAATAAAAGTTAGGCACATAAAGTGAGGCTTTTTTGACAGTTACCCATTGCAACTAAAAGCATGGAGGCAATAAAAACTGAACGCTGTTTCTAGACAAAGCGTTTGAGAAAGCGGTTGAGAAAGCGTTAGGGGGATGAGCTGAAAAAGCTTCAGAAAAAAATTGAGAAAGACAACCGGAGAGCTAGCTGGCCTAGCCCCCTTCTATTCTGGGAATAAGGTACACCTCGGCACCACTGGGAATAGTTTGGGTCCAATCATCGCGATAGATTTGCCCGTCGATTGATACGGCCACATCGCTAGACAAAACCTCCCGGAGGTTAGGAAACCTATCTGCCAGGCACGCCATCAATTGTGCAATTGTTTCGGCTTGAACCTCTAAGGTTGCTTCCGCGTCGTTACCGACGCGGAAGGAACTACTTAAACTAACCCGCATCCAATGCGTCTAATGCAGCCAACACTCTAGGCGGCGACATAGGCGCGTGGCCCATACGCACACCTGTTGCATTTGCAATGGCATTAGCAACTGCAGCCAAAGGCGGCACGATGGATGTTTCACCAACGCCGCGCACACCATAGGGATGATTGGGGTTAGGAATTTCAAGGATCTTGGTGTCGATGAACGGCAGGTCAGAACACACAGGAATTCTATAATCTAGGAATCCTGGGTTCTGCAAACGACCGTCATCGCCGTAGATGTACTCTTCATTAAGCGCCCAACCAATGCCTTGAGTTGCACCACCTTGGAACTGACCTTCTACATAGTCAGGGTTAATGGCTTTACCCGCATCTTGTACAACGGTGTAACGAACAATGGTGCTGCGGCCTGTTTCAGGATCAACTTCCACATCACAAATGTGGCTAGCAAACCCCATACCTGCGCCATCAGCAGTCACCTCGTTGTGACCTGCAATAGGTCCACCGGTACGGCCAGACTTGGCAGCAATTTCGCGCAAAGACAGCTTAGGCAAATTGCCATGGCCCTTGCCTGTTGCTACTGCGTGACCGGCCTCCCATGCCACATCTTCTACAGGAATACCCCAAGTTTGCGCAGCACGCTGCTTCAATACCTCGATGGCTTCACGGGCAGCATAGATGGTTGCCATACCTGAAGAGAAGGTACCTCGGCTACCTTCGGTCATGTCGTTGTGACCCAGTGAAGTGGTGTCAGCAATATTTGCCTTAACATCTTCATAGTCGATACCCAACTCTTCGGCAGCGATCATTGCCAGCGAAGATCTAGATCCCCCTACGTCCACGGTGCCCACGGCCAAATTCACAGTACCGTCTACGCCAATGTTCAAATCGGTAGACGTTTGCCCACCAATATTGAACCAGAAACCACAGGCCACACCGCGACCTTGATTTGGCTTTAACTTAGCGCGCATATGCGGGTGTGCTTTCACAGCCTTCAGTGTGTCTTCAATACCAATAGGCCCGTAAGTAGGTCCATAAGGTGCCAAAGTGCCTTCACGAGCTACGTTCTTCAGCCGTACGTCTATGGCCTTCATGCCTAACTCTTTGGCCAAAATGTCCATAGCGCTCTCTACAGCGAAGGCCGCCATGGGCGCAGATGGAGCACGGTATGCGGTGACTTTCGGACGGTTTACCAACACATCCCAACCAATAGACTTGTTGTTCTTGATGTCGTAACAGGCGAACGCAGTCATACAACCAAGCATTGCCCAATTACCGGGGAACGCACCACCTTGATAGCGCAGTTCTGCTATTGCCGCAGTAATCCGGCCATTTTTCTTTGCGCCAAGTTTTACATCAATTGAGGTAGAGGACGTTGGTCCAGTCGCGCGGAATACTTCATCTCTGGACATCACCATTTTGACTGGGCGATTCGCTTTGCGAGACAGAGCAAGCGCTACAGGCTCAACCCAAACGTGGGTCTTACCACCAAATCCACCACCGATCTCAGAAGAGGTTACTTTGAGTTTGGCGATATCTAAACCAAGCAAACCGGCACAAACGTTACGGAATACGAAATGCCCTTGCGTGGTTACCCATAGTTCAGCTGTGCCGTCTGGGTTGACCGAGGCCAAACATGCGTGAGGCTCTATATAACCTTGGTGGGTTTGTTCTGTTTTGAAACTGTGTTCAACAATGATGTCGGCTTCGGCAAAACCGGCTTCGATATCACCATTACCCATCTCAGTACGGCTGCTGATATTCGACGGCTTAGTAGGCTTTGGCTCTACACCACGTGTAAATATGCGGTCGTGAATAATGGGCGCAGTGGGCAACATGGCCTCATCTACATCGGTTACGTGAGGCAGTTTTTTGTACTTCACATCAATCAGTTTCAGCGCCTTAGCCGCAGTTTGTTCGTCTACTGCTGCAACGGCTGCTACTGCATGTCCGTCGTACAAAGCACGCCCGCGTGCCATACAGTTTTCTAGAATGTCTGCCATACCTTGGTCTGCGCCGGTCAGGTCCGGTAAGTCTTCGAAGGTGATGATCGACTTCACACCCTGAAGCTTTTCAGCTTTAGATGTGTTGATTTTGAGGATTTGCGCATGGGCATGAGGTGAGCGTAAAACCTTACCTACCAACTGCCCCGGTGCACTTGCGTCAGCGCCATAACGCGCCTTGCCGGTTACTTTATCAATGCCGTCGGGACGGTTAAAACGTGTTCCAACAACATTAAACTTCTTATCTACATAACTATTATCGTGAGCCATTGTTCTTCCTGCTTTGAGCTTAAATATTTTCTCTAGCTGCGACCTTTTTTGCGCATGTCTTTCGCT
Organism: K189A clade bacterium; assembly: GCA_009886205.1. Taxonomy (GTDB): domain Bacteria; phylum Pseudomonadota; class Gammaproteobacteria; order Pseudomonadales; family Azotimanducaceae; genus UBA4421. The sequence continues at coordinate 18,950 of QXZU01000139.1, forward strand.
GTTGCCTGCACTGCACGTACGATTTTATCGTAGCCAGTACAACGACACAGGTTTCCCGCCAGTGCGTAGCGAATTTCGCTTTCATCTGGATTAGGATTTCGATCTAACAACGCTTTCGCGGCGACCAAAAATCCAGGGGTACAAATGCCACACTGCAACGCTGCATGATCAATAAAGTTCTGCTGCAAGGGGTGCAAAACCCCATTTTGAGAAAGACCTTCGACGGTCTCTATTGAACGGCCTTCCGCCTCTACACCCAAGACGATGCAAGAACAGACCAAACGGCCATCTAGTGAGATGCTACAAGCGCCACAGTCGCCAGTACCACACCCCTCTTTAACACCGGTGAGACCGACTCGGTCGCGCAGTGCTGTCATCAAACTCTCATCTGCCGGGCATGCAAACTCCACCGCATCGCCATTAACAGTTGTAGAAACTAAAGTGGATTTACTCATAGTGAACCTCCCGCTCTTTGAAACGCTATTTTTGCAGCTCGCTTCGCCAACACACCCGCAACGCGCACTCGGTACTCAATAGTTCCGCGCTTGTCATCAATGGGGTTGCAAGCAGCGCTACAAGCAGCAGCCAACTTGTCTAATGCTTTGTCGTCTAACTTGCTGCCAACAATCGCTCTAGCGGCGGCGGCAACAACAATAGCCGTGGGCGCAACAGCGCCAAGTACTACGCGTGCCTTCTTAATGACGCCACGTTCTAACTTCAAACTAATGGCTATGCCCACAACGGCAATGTCCATTTCAGTTCTTGGCGTGAAACGCAAATAGGCGTCGCCTGAGCGAGGCTCAGCCTTTGGCAAGGTAATGGCTTCAATCAGCTCACCTTTAGCCAGTGAAGTTTTGCCCGGACCAATCATGACTTTTTCTACTGGCACGGTGCGCTTTTTGAGTGGGCCAACTACGACCGCTTTGGCACCAGCAGCGATCAGTGCGGGAACACTGTCTGCGGCGGGGGATGCATTACACAAGTTACCAGGTAGCGTCGCTCGGCCTTGAATTTGATCAGAACCGATCAGATTGGCGGCTTCAACAACACCGGGCCAAGCTTTTTTCAGCCCTGCGTGTTCGCCCAACTCTGCCCCAGATACAGCTGCACCAATAGTGAAGCCTTTGGCAGATGATTGAATGTCGGAAATTTTTGGAATGCGCTTTATGTCCACAACCAAATCTGGTTCGACGATGCCCATTTTTAATTTGACGAGTAAATCTGTTCCGCCTGCTAAAAGAAAAGCTGCGCCTTTCTCTTTCTTTAGCAAGCCGGCAGCTTCTTTCGCCGACGCCGGTGTTTCGTATCTCATTATTAAGACCCCTCCTACCTAAGTTGAATACCTCTAAAGCACATCCAGAATAAGATGCGCCTTTTTCCCTAATCTAAGTCCCGCGATGCATTTGCATTTTCCCTTCCCGCCTTCATCCAAAGGACGAAAGCCCAGAACGCGAAATGCTAAAATCATAAGATTGTTGATGGTAACAAATCTTAAATTGCCGCGAGCAATGAGCAAATACTATCACGCATTGAGCGCGATCCAACAAAGATCACCTACTCCTTTGGGCAAAATATTTGGCGACAAAACAGCTTCACTGCAGAACTTCATTGGACAACATGTGGAGGTTTAGTTGAGGTATCGGTGGCAAGAACAGGCGCTCGTATTGCGCGCAAACCGGGTGGAATTTTAGTAGAAGAAAGGAGGCCACTTGACCACCTTGTAATCAACTCATAGCCTCAGCAGGTAACTAACGACGCCTGCCGAATAGGGCAATATCACTTAGGGCGGTTATGCACAGCAGAATTAACGCCAATAGAAACCGCGGGTCAGAAAGATATAGTTGGCTTTCAATTGGGTAAGCAACGGTTTTAGTTAACGCCGCAAGTTTGAAATGGTGCTTTCCAGCGAACGCTGGATTTGAGGTGATATCCATTAGGTCTCGCCGACTGCGATATCTAACCATCGCGGCGCGGTCCCAAACTTCAGCGTTTTGGATGCCGACCACGTCTAAAGAGGTATGCACCGCATTGCCGAAAAATATGGGGTGACTGGCGCGGGCAAATAACGCGGGATACATATGCTCCATGTACCTGTCCATTATCTGATCACTTGATTCACCCGGCTGCGCACCCGCAACCTCACCAGGCGTCTCGTTCATATCGAGATTGTTGATCATCAGAAATTGGTTGCCGGTATCTGACTGCAAAAATATACGCAGCCGATCAAGCGACTCGTCGTTACGACCAAGCGCTTGCATTTTACCAAGATAATGTTCGACCTCAGCAGCGGACAACGGCCCACCTGTGTTGGTATACCAAAAACTAAAGAGCAAGTAGCCCAGCAACGGCAAGCCCCAAAGGATTTTTCTTGAACGCATAACGCCCCCCTTTTATTACGCAGGCTGAGATTATGCAGCAGCTTATAATGGCTGTCATTAACTGATGCTTGATTCTCGCGTTAGAACAGCGGGCCTTCGAGGTGTGAATAGCAGAGTGAATCGGGTGTAAAACGAGGCGTCTCGCAGCCCAACACCGCCACACCCTGCTGGAGCTTGGCCCAGCAACTCAGGGCGTCCATTTGAGCTTTATGACTTTGAGCGATTCCAAGGCGAATTTGAGTCAACGCTGGCGTCTTCAGCAATTTCCTCTTCGCTTTTGGGCTGACTTTCACCGCGCATTTTGATCTGCATGCCATGCAAAAAGTTGCGCAGAATTTGGTCTTTGCAAGCCCGGTAATGGCGGCTGTCCGAGCGCCGAAAGAATGCCGAAAGCTCATGCTTGCTGATGTAAAAGTCTGCCAATGCCAACGTCGCCAAAATGTCTTCAGCCTGCAAATTAAAGGCAATTTTGAGTTTTCTAAAAACCGCGTTGTTATTCAGGCTTTGTTCCGGTGGCATTTGTGGGCCATCTTTTTTGCCGCGTTTTTGATTGATCAACCCATTCAAAAAAGTCGCAAACATAACGTCGCTACATTCTTCATAGTCCGGGTCATCATCTTTCTTTAACCACGCGCTGGTCTGAGTTCGTGTCACTTCAACACCCGCCTCGGCAAACATACCGATCATCTTTTTGTCATTAAGATCGAGTATGTAACGAATTCGTCGCAAGCAGTCGTTAGATTTCACTGTAGCATTTGTCCTTGTAGCATTTGTCTTTGTAGCATCGGCGCGTGAATTAGAGCGGGGTGTTCACAGCGTTTTTCTTTTAGTTTTTGTATTCTAAATGGTTTCTGATTTCTAGTGTTTAGCTCAGAAGTATCGCGGGCAACTTACCTATTGGGCCGCCTCATCCGCTGCGCTGGGCGCTACGAATTGAATAGAAATTTTCTCATCTGCCACCTCGATGGTATCTCCGGTAACGATTTTTTTGCGCTTTTGCAATTCCACCTTGCCGTTGACCCGCACCTCGCCCGCAGCAACCGCCGCTTTGGCATGGCCGCCGCTTTCAGCAAGACCTTCAAATTTTAGAATCTTGTAAAGCTCAACCGGCTCTCTAGAAATTTCCACCAAACGATAGCCGGCTGGCGCAGATGCTCGCGAGTCCGAATCAATCCTGTCAGATGTTGTGGTCATATATATTGCCTAATGTGAGCATCCAGTGATTTAACAGATGCTGTCGTTGAGAAAACCATGCGCGACTACATGGCTGTCCTGACGATTTCAGAATTGCCAACAAAATTGGTCGACAGCAAGTATACGTCATCTCGGCAAAGGATAGGTCGCAATAGATGCCTACGCTGTGACGAAACTATGCAGCATAGAGGACGCTGAACGTATCTTTCTGTGCCCTTGTGTAACAGGCTAGCTAGCGCATGGATAGCTTAGGAGTCACCTCTTGATATCACCGAAAATCCGGTTATTGTCAGGAGGTAGCTGATTTGCTGCAAATAAGAATAAGAATAAGGAATCTCTAATGAACTTTTCAATTAAGTCTCTTTTGCTTGGCGGTTTAGCCGTCATTTCTAGCGGAGCATTCGCCGCGCCATCACTGAAAATTTATGAAGTAGCAGTTCCTCTCGCAAAACAAGCGATTGTTTTGGAGGCGACTGATACGTTTATGAAGTCCAAAAAAGGCAAGACCTACAAGGGTGGATTGCACTTTAATACTATACTCGCCAACGGCAACAGCCCCGCAACACATACATTTGTGCTGCTAATGGATAGCATGGCTGCTATCGAAGAATGGGAAACGGGCCTCGTCGGTGACCCGGACATTGCGACCTTCTGGGCTGCATTAGACGCTAATTCAACACCTGTATCGCAAACTATGGGCAGCATGGTTAAGAGTTGGGGCGATATTTCAAATGAAGACCGAATTTGGCAAGTCACTCGTTTTTATACAACGGATCCAGTAAACACTGTTGCTGCAGTAGACGCATTAATAGAAGCCACTGGGGATAAATTCCCCGGACAAACCGTCGTCCATTCCCTTCCAGTGGGTAACCGCAATGGTGCAAACAATGCATTTTCCACCCATATGCTGGTAAATGGTTATAAGTCGGTCGCAGAGATGGAAGAGTGGATGAATTACTTAAACACTCAACCAGCATGGGCCAAATTCCTCGGATCTGTGCGAGACACCGTGACTTGGCAGGGAACTGAACTTATACAAAATACAATGATCTATGATGACGGCATGGACGTGCAGGCCTTCCACGGGAAGTAACGCATTCGGCGACCGACTACGAACCAGTCGGTCGCTCCCATGAATGCTTCGCAGAAAGTGCGGATCGATCTAGGCGGACACCGCTTAAGGTGTGCGCGAGCTGATTATCAGCTTGGCGCGTCTAGGCTTTCTAAAGGGGATAAATATCGGAAATTGGCTCCGCCTGCTGCGGATCGATCTAGGCGGACACCACTTAAGGTGTGCGCGAGCTGATTATCAGCTTGGCGCGTCAAGGCTTTCTAATGGGGATAAATATCGGAAATTGGCTCCGCCTGCTGGGCTCGAACCAGCGACAAGCTGATTAACAGTCAGCTGCTCTACCAACTGAGCTAAGGCGGAGTAGTGTTGGTAAGCCCTAAAGGTAACCCTCTAGAGCAGCGCGATATTCTAATAGCAATGAGACCAAATGCAAGACCGATAGGGCAGAATTTGTGATTGGTTGTGCAATGAAGCTTTATTTCGGAATTATTTGCCGGATACAGCAAGATTTACCTGCCTGCTCGCCTTTTTCTATCAAAAAATCGCGTGAGTTTGCGATTAACACCGTCTGCTTGTACCTCCAAGTCTAGTCTCAGTCTATTTGGATTAACCAACTGATACCGCTCCAAAATACGCAGTCCTTTCGCGGTGGAAAAAATCACTAAATCCATTTCTTGCCAACCGGCTTGCACGCGCCAAATATCTCGCTCTCGGTCGCCCCAAGTTACATCTCTATAAGTGCCCGGTATGTGTTTCACCCCCATAGAGTCGCGGTCTTGCTCTATCACTATTTGCTGCGCATCAATAATTTGGAAGTCTTGCACAACAAAGGCTAAACCCGAACCCAGACCTATTCTGCGTATTTCCTCTTGCACCGATAACTTTGGCCTACGGCGTTCCGAAGGGGGGCGGGTAAACGCCCTAAGGTCATCGGATGCCTCTTCATCCACCGTCCAAACGCCAGATAATTGCACCGCCGCCACAGGCGCTTGTGCCAAATCTAAACCCTGACACCCCGCCAGTATGAGTGCACAAAACATCCCGCCCAGATATGTTTTCAGTCTTTTTGCAGCGGGTTTTGGCGCATATTTTTGTGCTTTGCTGTGCTGCATAAAGTTCACCTTTTAGCCCAAGTACTGCGCTTGAGCGGAGAGTATTTGACGTGTTTCGCTGACTAAATCTTGCATGATTTTTTCTACACTTTGCACTTCATTAAAGTAGGCAATACTCTGCCCTGCGCCAGAATGTATCAACGGCTCAATATCGTGTTCTTCAATGGCGCCCAGCAAATCCCCTACCAAGACATCCTGATAGGGCATTTTCAAAGGCTTCGGTGCATTCTCCGCCTCCCAGGCCTGACTCCACCCCGTGCGCACTTGACGGAACGGCTTACCGCTTTCTGAGCGCGTGATCACTGTATCTGCGCTGCCTGCTTGCAATAATTTGTCGCGATTCACTGGGTGCATGTGGCCTTGATGCTCCGTGGACAGCAGCCAAGCCGTACCCATCCAAACCCCTTGCGCGCCCATGGCGAGCGCAGCGGCAATATGTCTCCCCGTCGCTACTCCGCCAGCCACCAGAACAGGTACATCGCCGGCTGCATCGACTATTTGTGGCACTAATGAATAGGTGCCAATTGGC
>QXZU01000014.1 GCA_009886205.1 K189A clade bacterium
AAGCGCTTACGCAAAACGAAATGTTTCCCCACAATCCATCGCTTTAATAAAAAGCAGCCCCAACCAAACAAGCCCACTGCTCTTCTATAATCGGCGCTTCAAATTGGATACTCGGATAAGCCGCCATCACGTCATCGGCCTGCTCGGCCAGCACGCCAGATAAAACCAAACGTCCACCCGGCCCCAGCAACCCGACAAATTCGTCAGCTAAACTAATCAGCGGCGCTGCCAATATATTGGCGACAAGAAGGTCGAAGGCGCCTTGAAACTTGGCACGCTCCAATGCTGGCAATTGCTGCCATTGAGCCAATGACAAAGTCTCAATGCTCGCCGCCACATTATTGAATTCGGCATTTTCATTGGTGGCCAGCACTGCCTGGTCGTCATGATCAACGGCCACCACCTGAGCGCCCAAAAGAGCTGCGCCAATGGCCAATATTCCTGACCCACAACCAAAATCCATCACTCGCTGCTGGGATTCAAGGTGCGATGCAATCCACTCAAGACACATTCGTGTAGTGGGATGACTTCCACTACCAAATGCTAACCCTGGCTCTAGATACAAATAAGTTTGGCCGCTTTCAACGGTTGATGCTTGGGCAACCTCGCCCTCGGTGTCTGTTTCAAATGACTTAGGTTGCAACCATAACCGGCCACCGAACTGAGCATTCACCGCATGGTTAAGCATGCGCAACTGCCAATCCTCTTCACCAACAAAATCCACTTCCAAGCGCTGGTGAATATCAGGATCAATACTTGTTAAGATTTCGCGAAGGGCAGGAATATCAGCGTCCAAAGGGAAAAGTGCTTTAAGCCGAATGCTACTCCACAAAGGAATAGCGCCCGGGTCAGGCTCCAGTACCACCTCGTCGGCTAGGCTTTCTAATGTCACCGCGGATGCACCCGCTTGGAGCAGCAACTCTTCCGCCATCGCTACATTTACAGACGTCAACGACAGCGTTACCTGTAGCCAACTCACGAAAGTTTAAACAGCGCAGATCCTGTAGATACAGCCTCGCCGTTAGCCACACATATTTCAGTCACAATACCCGAGTGCACCGCCGTGATTTCATTCATCATTTTCATGCTTTCAATGATGCACAGCACCTCGCCAGCGTTAACCTGTTGGCCCAATGCAACAAAGGGTTGAGCTTCCGGGTTCGCCGCTTGGTAAAAAACGCCAGCCATTGGCGAAATCACACTCTGCATAGACACAGGTTGAGTCGACATAGATTGAGTAGGCGCTGACTCCGTTACAGGCGAAGCGGTGGAAACACTTGGCGCTGGGAGAACGCTGCCTTCCGCTGCTGCAGAATTTGGCATAACAATACGAATGGACTCGTCGCCACTACTGACTTCAAGCTCTGAAATACCAGATTCTTCTACTAACTCGATTAATTTTTTTACTTTGCGCAGATCCATATTGCTCTCCAATGCCTGCTGGCCCAACCGCTGCTTTGTCGCCCAACTTTAGCGGGCCTGCTGCGGTCACTTTTACTAGGAATGTGTTAACTACGTGACGCCGCCTGCAAGGCAAATTCATAGCCCTGAGAACCCAGCCCCGCGATGACTCCCACGGCAATATCACTCAAATAGGAGGTATGTCGAAAGGTCTCGCGTGCATGGACGTTAGATAAGTGCACTTCAACAAAGGGAATAGAAACCCCTAGAAAGGCATCGCGCAGGGCGATGCTCGTGTGGGTAAGCGCGCCCGGATTAATAATTATAAAATCCACACCATCGGCCTTTGCTTGATGCACCGCTTCAACCAATTCGTGCTCGGCATTACTTTGCATGCAGGTCATGGTTTGACCCTGCTGAGCAGCCAAGCCCACCAAGCGGGCTTCGATATCTGCCAAAGTCTCATTGCCATAAACGTCTGGCTCCCGAGTCCCCAGCAAATTTAGATTTGGGCCATTGAGTAGCAAAATTTTTGCATTAGGATTAACCATAAAACACCTTCAGGTCATATCGCCCAGCAATTCGGCGAAATTTTTATTTATATTCACGATACGAGAAGTTTATAGCTAACCGCGGCTATTTAGCTACACGTTCAAAGAACTTTTATTCCTCTATACTTGCTTTATATCTTGAAGGCCGCCAAAACTCGGGATAAATGAGCAGAGAAACGTGCCACGTCCACCTCACCTTGCACCCTAAATTCTTCTATCTCGCGAGCATCTTCATCAAAAAACACCATACTTGGCGGTCCAAATAAACCAAAATGCTTCAACAACGCACGGTCAATTTCATCATTAGCGGTTACATCGGCCTTCAGCAAGGTATATTGCTGCAACAAGCTAGCCACCTCAGGCGCAGGAAAAACATTGCGCTCCATGATCTTGCAGGAAATACACCAGTCCGCGTATAGATCCAACATAACCGGCTTATCGCTGGCCAATATTAGGCCTTCCACCTGCTCTAAGCTTTTTACTGGCTGCCATTGCACTTCATTCAACTGACCCGCACCAGCGCTTCCTCCACGTTGGGTGCTCGCAAATTTAAGCGGTTGTAGCGGATCAACGGCGCCGGATGCTGCGCCCACTAAACAAAAAGCGCCCCACATCAGCATGATCAAACCTACCATTTGGCTGAGTTTAGACGTTGTGTCCTTTGCCGTGAAATCTAACGCACCAAGGAACACGCCGCTGCCCAGCAAGAGAATTGCCCAGAGGGCTAACACCATTGAGCCCGGCAACAATCGTTCCAGCAGCCATATCGCCACGCCCAATAAGCCAACACCAAAAGCGCCTTTGACCAAATTCATCCATGCGCCAGCGCGAGGTAGCCAATGCCCTCCACTGCCGCCAACAACAAGCAGTGGCACGCCCATGCCCATACCCAGAGCAAACAGCGTACTGCCGCCCAACACCACATCTCCGGTGTTGGATATGTAAATCAACGCGCCAGCCAAAGGCGCCGATATACAGGGCGAAACCACCAAGCTGGAAAGCGCGCCCATAACAAAGACCGAAAGGTGTCGACCGCCACCCTGAGCCCCACTTCGCTCGTTCAACCACTGCTGCAAACCTTGAGGCAGCGCCAATTCATAAAACCCAAACATGGACCCTGCTAGACCCACAAATACCACCGCAAAGGTAATAAGCACTGCCGGGCTTTGCAGCTTGGCCTGTAAATTCAATTCGGCGCCAAATAACCCTACCAAGGAACCGACTAGGGCGTAGGTCAAGGCCATGCCAAGGACGTAGGCCATGGACAAGCTAAAGGCGCGAGATTTAGATAGACCCTCACCTTCACCCACGATAATGCTGGACAGAATGGGCACCATAGGAAATACACAAGGCGTAAACGCCAAGCCAATTCCGAGTAAGAAAAATATCGCCCAGGAGTAGGCGTAGCTTTCTTCAGCTAAAACACGGGCCAATTCTCGATCTTCAGTTTCTGCACCATTAGGCGCGGTACCTAATGCGGGCGTTGAAGCGGCGTTACTCCCTGAGTTTGTGTCAGTGTCTCGCGCAGCTCCACCACCAAATGACGTATCTGCTGCGAACTGGGAAGCTTGGTCTGCGGGTATTAGCCCAGTAGGTGTAAACGCAAAATCTCTGGTTTCCGGCGGATAGCACAAGCCTAAATCCGCACAACCTTGGTAATTGATGCTGATCGTTGCGCCATCGGCGGGGTTACCAATCAACGGCACTTCAATTTCAACTTGGTCGTAATAAACCTCTACTTCACCAAAGTATTCATCAACTTTAGTTTTGCCTTCAGGAATCTTAGCCTCGGCCAGCATCGCCCCACTTTGCCCAGCAGACAACTGAAACGAGAATTGATGCTGATACAAGTAGTATCCCGGCGGCATTTGCCAGCGCGCAACAATAGTCCTATTTGGATTAAGTTCAGCAGTTAAGCGGAAAGCTTCATCCACGCGCAAAAACTCAGGTTCTTCATCTAACCAGTCCGTGGCAGCTTGGGCTCCGGAAGCCCCAAAGGTCAACGCGAGGGCAATAATCATGGCAGCAAGGCGACCCAAGCTCACCTTAAACAAAGCACCTTGCTCACTTAGTGAGCATTTCGTCGCAGAATTAGGTTTTGCCGAGGCCACTTTAGAGAAAAGGCCAATCAGTACTGACTTAACTAGCAAGGGCATTGACCTGACCAGCGCCACGGCCTCCGAAAGCGATTTAGACAAAATAGTTCCCACGATTAACCTCGCAATAATTTCAACGCAGTTTTCTGCGTTATTTTCGGCAATTCTCTTCACGCTACACTTGACGCTAAACCGAACATCGAACATCGAACATCGAACATCGCGAATAATACCGGCAGTCATTGCGCATTGTTAGCATAGCTAGGCAACATTACGACGGTTCTCCAAATAACGGGGCCGCCGCCTTACGAGAGGTTGTGAAAATGCGCCTCGCGGAGGATACCCCTATAGAAATCCAGCGCATGTGGTTAAGATGCGTCATTCAATCTCTTCATCAAATGAAGAAGCCTCACTTAACTGCCAAGCGTCTATCACTAACCTTTACACCGTGAACTATGCACATTGAAGCAATTCGCAGAACCTACACTGGCGTGACCAAACTACGCCGCCTTACAGCACTTCTTGCAGGGCTATTGTGGGTACTCAGCGGCTGCGCAGGCATCGCCCCAAAAACTGAGCGGACCGCCGGTGCACAACAAGAACAAGTCGACCCCACTCTACAACGCAAGCTCAATACGCTTGAGGATCAAGCGGCGTTAGCCATAGAGCAAAACCACCTCGCATACCCAGAGGCAGGCAGCGCGGTAAGCCTTTTCCAGCAAATGCTCGCCCTCAACCCAGGCAACAAAGAGGCTACTCGTGGTCTTGAGCAAGTAGTAGAACAATACATTGCATTGGCTCTCGCGGCGGCAGATGAACGGTTATTTGCAAAAGCCAAATCAATGCTCGCTAGAGCCAAGTTGGTAGACGCCAGTCACCCGTCGCTGGAGCCAACCCTGACGCAAATAAGCCTGCTGGAAAATGCTCAGCGCAACACCATCCAGCTCAACGCTAAGCAACTATTCACTTCAGCGACAAAGGATAAAATTACCAGCCTAGTTGAACGCGGTAACACAAACTGCCGCTACGCTATTGCTGCGAACAACGATGAACAAGGGCGCTGGATTTACAAAACTATAAAAAGCGCAGCACCTAATGGCCGGCCCAAAGCAAAAATAATTATTTCTTCACCCACCAGAATCGAGCAAATATGTTTAACGATCTCAGAATAAGAAAATCAGCACATCCAGCGAGCAGGTTACCCGCTAGCAGGTTTCTACTTGCGCTCGGCATTTTTATCGCCTTCACCGCATGCGGCGGAGCCACCACCGACGCTGGCACTGGTTCTGGCACCGCAGCAGCGCCTTTACTTGTAGTGAGCAACGCTAAAGTTCGCGGCTTATTGCCCGGTCGCAATATGACGGCCGCCTACTTCACACTGAAAAATAATAGACCTGCTGCCGTTACACTGATCGGCGCCAAATCTGCCGCTGCGGGCAAGGTGGAAATGCACACCGTTGAAATGGTGGCAGAACAAATGCGCATGCGCCCGCTCACCGAGGTGCTTATAGAAAGTGGGCAAAGTGCTACGTTCATCAGCGGTGGTCACCACTTGATGCTATTCGATGTTGCAGACATCCAAGCATCTATGGCAATTACCTTGCAGTTTACCGACGGCACAGAACTGCCCGTGGAGTTCAGTAAAGTCGATATCGCTGGCGGCGGACATTGACTAGTATTCTGGTCAAACACCCCTCCATTACTGATGCAAAAGTGGTCACGCACATATCTAACTAGGAAGATAATTAAGAATGAAATGGAAATTCTGGCAGTCGACAGATTCAGACTTGGAACAAGCTGAAGTCACCGAAGGCGAAAACCCAAAAAGCAGCATATTACGCGTGACTACTGCCCTTATCGGCCTGTACCTAGTGGCTGCGATAATTATCGGCGTGATCTGGTCAAGAGAACCTGCGGGGCTCGACGGTTTCAAAGACCTAGAACAGCAATCAGGCTTAGCCCAAAACGCTGTAACCGGCACCACTACTACGGCCACTTTTATTGCCGTAGCGGACAAAATGTTAAACAAATCCGGGGGCTACCTCAGCAACGACATCTTCCCGCCGGGCGTTTGGTTAGACAATATGCACAACTGGGAATTTGGTGTGCTCACGCTCCTGCGCGATACAGCCAGGGTTTACCGCAACGATATTTCGCGCTCACAAAGCCAGTCCGCAGAAAACAAAAATCTAGCGGAAGCGGAAGGTAAGTTCTTCTTCAAAAATGACTCGTGGTTTTTACCGAGCACCGAAAATACTTATGCGGAAGGCATCGACTTCTTCAAGACCTACCAGCAACAACTCGCCAACAACCAAAATAACGAAGCGCAATTTTACGCCCGAGCAGACAACCTACAGCAGTGGCTGGCAACAACAGAAACCCGCTTAGGCAGCCTGTCCCAAAGACTTTCCGCCAGCGTGGGTAAGCGCCAACTCAACACCGACTTAGCAGGCGACAGCTCCGCCAGCCAAAGCACCAACGCGCCAAAAGATCAGCTAGTACAGACGCCATGGCTAGAAATTGACGACGTTTTCTACGAAGCCCGGGGCTTTACTTGGGCACTGATCCATTTACTCAAAGCGGTTGAAACAGATTTTGGCGACGTGCTGGACAAAAAAGCCGCTAGAGTCTCACTGCGCCAAATCATTCGGGAATTAGAGCCCACCCAGCAAACCTTGTGGAGCCCCATGGTACTGAATGGCGATGGCTTCGGTATTGTCGCCAATCATTCATTGATCATGGCCTCACACATTTCCCGCACAAACGCAGCTATCACAGATCTCAGAGCCTTACTCACCCAAGGTTAAGGCCCTAAACTTCGGAAGCATGCATTTACCCTAAAGTCTCTGGCAAGACCTTTGCCAGGGGCCTTGGTCAACTGCCCTTTAACAAAACCCTCGCCTACCAACCTCCCTAGCACTAATAAGCAAAATCACCGTTAGATAAAGTTTTTTCAACTAGCATGTGGCGCAGACATCGGTATTATCTGAGTGGCTCGATGGAGCGGATGCGGGGGCATCCTTGGGGAAAAAAATCTATTTATAGAGTTACAGCAGTTCATATTCTATATGCATTAAGAACCTTTCGACTTGGGGTTTTGCGCAGCCGTTCTTCAATAATTTAATTATCTGTTGGGGACCGAAATGAATGATCTCTCTCAAATCCCACCGTTAGTAGGTGTAGTGGGTTTACTTGTCTCGTTTGTAATTTATGCAGTTGTGAGGAGCTATGACCCTGGCACTGACGCATTAAAAAAGATTGCTGATGCCATACACGAGGGTGCCATGGTGTTTATGCGTCGTGAGTACTCCATGTTGTCAATGTTCGCACTGGTACTGTTAGTGGGCATTTACTTCACTCCGGGACTAGGTCCTGACACCGCCACCGCCTTTTTAGCCGGTGCTGTGTCTTCTATGCTTGCAGGCTGGTTCGGTATGTACACTGCCACCCAAGCGAATGTTAGAACAACAACTGCCGCTCACAACTCGGGCCAAGCTGCGGCACTCTCTGTTGCTTTCTTTGGCGGCTCCATCATGGGCTTGGCCGTTGCTTCACTCGGTCTTTTGGGCCTAGGACTCGTTTATTGGCACTTTGGTGGCGATCCTGAAACAGTCCACCACATCCACGGCTTTGGCATGGGCGCATCAGTAGTCGCACTGTTCTCAAGAGTCGGTGGCGGCATCTACACCAAGAGTGCCGATGTGGGCGCAGATTTGGTCGGTAAGCTAGAGCAAGGTATTCCAGAAGACGACCCCCGCAACCCAGGCGTTATTGCAGACAACGTAGGCGACAATGTCGGTGACGTTGCAGGCATGGGATCAGACATCTTTGAGTCCTACTGTGGCTCTATGATCGCGACCATCGCCATTGCAGCTACCTTAGCGCTAGGTTCTTTGAACATGCTAGTGCCGGGCGCTAGCGAAGGCGACGCTCGTGCAGCACTGATGTTTTTGCCGTTAGCGTTGGCCTCAGTGGGTCTCATAGCGTCCATTATCGGCATCGGAATTGTCCGCGCCTTCTCCGCCGCAAACCCAGCGGTAGCACTTCGTATTGGCATGATCGGCACCCCGATCCTATTCATAGCGGCAGGTTACTTTATGCTCCAAGGTCTTGGTGTATCCAATAACATATGGCTGTCTGTTGTATTCGGCGCCGCTGGTGGCGTGGGTATTGGTCTCATCACCGAGTACTACACCTCATCAACACCGGTTGTACGCATTGCCGAATCTGGCAAAACTGGCCCAGCTACCGTGATGATCACCGGCTTAGCTGTAGGTATGCAGTCGGTTGTGGGTCCCCTGCTCATCATTTGCGGCATCATTTTTGTCTCAACTGAATTAGCCGGACTCTACGGCGTTGGTGTTGCAGCGGTTGGCCTTTTGGCGACAGTGGGCATGACCATGGCAGTAGACGCATACGGCCCTATTGCTGACAACGCTGGCGGTATTGCGGAAATGGGTGGTCTAGGTGAAGAAACTCGAGCCATTACAGATTCATTAGATGAATTAGGCAACACTACCGCGGCAATGGGTAAAGGATTTGCCATCGGCGCAGCAGCGCTGGCAGCTCTGGCAATTATCGCCGCTTTTGTAGAAACCATCAGCAGCCAACGTGGTGGAGATTTTATCCTACATATTGGCGACCCAATGGTCCTCATCGGGTTATTCATCGGCGGTATGGTGCCCTTCCTAATTGCCAGCATGACCATGACCTCAGTGGGGGAAGCAGCAATGGAAATGATCGAAGAAATTCGCCGTCAGTTCCGCGAAATCCCCGGCCTTATGGAAGGTACTGCCGATCCAGACAGCGCAAAGTGTGTAGACATTGCGACCACTGCGGCGCTACGGCGCATGTTAGCACCCGGAATTATTGCGGTAGCGGTACCCATTGTAGTTGGCTTCGGTCTTGGCGCAGAAGCGCTCGGTGGCTGCCTAGGCGGCGCACTTTTGGGTTGTGTGTTACTTGCGCTAACCATGGCAAATGCTGGTGGCGCTTGGGATAACGCTAAGAAGTACGTTGAGAAAGGTAACCTTGGCGGTAAAGGCTCTGATGTTCATTCCGCGACAGTAGTGGGAGACACAGTGGGCGATCCTTTCAAGGACACATCTGGCCCAGCCATGAACATTCTGATTAATGTTATGGCTATTGTTAGTTTGGTAATTGCACCCGTGCTGAGCTAATAATCGGCTAAAAGCCAGTCATAGGGTCTTGCGCAAGATCAACAATAAATGCGCAAAAGATCCGCAAAAGGAAAAGGGGCTTCGGCCCCTTTTTTCTACTCGGCTATTCGATTTCAGTATCCAGCATTGCGCCTAACTCTGCCCAAGATTTTAAATTGTGTCTTTTGTAACCCAGTCCATACAACCTCGCTATTACTATGCCGATTAAGCTACCTAACAAAAGTGCGCTTTGACCAAGTGCCAGCAGAGTATATTCGGTACTACCCCAAAGAATTAAATTCAAAAGCAAGAAGCAAAGAAGCGTATTAGATAACGTGAAGACGAGGAGATTACTGATAAAACTTGTATGAAAAGGTGGTTTAAACCGCATACCAAATAGCTCCAATAACCTTTGGGTTAAGGGATGTATTCTTTGAGCAGAAACACCTGCTTTCTCCAACTCGGCTCTTGCCAACTCACACTGCTGGCTGAATCTGTGTTGTTTGCTATTGTCCAACGACCTGCCTCCAACACAGCTGTCTAATCATGACTGCGACAGCTGGAGGCAAATGTCTACCATATGTATACAAAATGCAATGAAGTACTGACGTTGATTTAGCGGATACGAGATCCAAAAAAGTTCGCTATTTCCAGCAAAATATCCAAACAACCTAGCCATTATTCGCATC
>QXZU01000140.1 GCA_009886205.1 K189A clade bacterium
TAATACCTGAGCAACAGCTTTATCAATGCTGTCGGCAGCGGCTGGAAGATCCAAGCTATAGCGGAACATCATGCCCACAGAGAGAATGGTGGCCAGCGGGTTAGCCATATCTTTGCCTGCAATGTCTGGCGCCGTGCCGTGTACTGGCTCATAAAGCCCGGTACCACTGGCCGCTAGCGACGCTGAAGGCAGCATACCCAAGCTGCCGGTTAGCATTGCTGCCACATCGGACAATATGTCACCGAACATATTGGTGGTGACAATGACATCAAACTGCTTTGGCGCACGTACTAATTGCATCGCCGCGTTGTCTACATACATATGCGAGAGTTCAACATCTGGGTAGTCGCCGGCGATAGAGTTAACTACTTCGCGCCAAAGTTGGCTGACCTCTAGAACATTGGCTTTATCCACCGAGCAAAGGCGCTTATTGCGCTTACTGGCAAGCTCAAAACCGCTGCGCGCAATGCGCTCAATCTCGTGCTCGGAATACACCATGGTATTAAAGCCAACGCGCTCATTATCTCTGGTTTCAATACCGCGCGGCTCGCCAAAATAGATACCGCCCGTTAATTCCCGAATAATCAAAATATCTAAATCTGCCACCAATTCAGGCTTTAGCGATGATGCGCTCGCCAAAGGGGCTGAGAGCAACGCGGGCCGCAGGTTGGCAAATAAACCCAGACCCTGACGTAAGCCGAGTAGACCTTTCTCAGGGCGAGAGGCCATGGGTAAATCATCCCATTTAGGTCCGCCAACGCCGCCAAGCAATACAGCATCCGCTGCCTTGGCTAACTCTAGCGTTTCGGCGGGTAAAGGGTTGCCCGTTGCGTCAATAGCTACGCCACCGACCAAGCCTTGAGTTACGGTTATTTCGCACCCTTCCTGTTTAGCGGCAACATCCATTACTGCGATCGCTGGCGCCACGACCTCTTGACCAATGCCATCTCCAGGCAGTACGAGTACGTTCTTTTTCATCATAATTTTTCCCTAAAAATTCTTTCCTAATTTGCCACTAAGTTGAGGCAATCTTGAGCATCCAAAAAGTCTATTGATCTCTAAACAGCCTTTTAACCTCTGAAAAGCCTTTTAACCTCTGAAAAGCCATGGCTGCGTAGCCTTGTGCTTTACTTCGAAGGTTTTGATTAACTCCGCTTCTTCTAACGTCATATCAATATCGTCCATGCCATTGAGCATTTTTTGCTTCAACGCTGGGTCTATTGCAAAGTCATATGCCCGCTCACCATCCACCACCGTTTGGCTTTCCAAGTCAATACGCAAAGTGAACTCGCCGTCTGACTTGGCAATCAATTCTTCTACAACTTCTGCTTTTAAAACAATAGGTAACACGCCATTCTTAAAGCAATTACCAAAGAATATATCGGCAAAGCTTGGCGCGATTACCGCTCTAAAGCCGAACTCTTTAAGCGCCCAAACCGCGTGTTCTCGAGACGAGCCGCAGCCAAAATTGTCTCGCGCCAAAAGAATTGAAGCGCCCTGGTATTGGGGCAGATTGAGGACAAACTCGCGGTTAATCTGGCGTTCGTTTGGGGTCATCCCCATAGTGCCTTGATCAAGAAACCGCCACGCATCAAATAGATAGTCGCCAAAGCCGGTACGCTTAATCGACTTCAAATATTGCTTGGGAATGATTTGATCTGTATCCACATTGGCCCGATCAAGGGGTGCCGTCATGCCTTCTAATTGAGTAAACGCATCCATTAGTTGATCTCCCTAACGTCAACAAAGTGACCTGCCACCGCCGCCGCCGCCGCCATTGCCGGGCTGACCAAATGCGTCCTGCCACCATAGCCCTGACGCCCTTCAAAATTACGGTTGGAAGTGGAGGCACAATGCTCCCCCTCGCCCAATTGATCTGGGTTCATCCCCAAGCACATTGAGCACCCAGCGGCGCGCCACAAAAAGCCTGCTTGGGTAAATATATCCGCCAAACCTTCTTTTTCGGCCTGCGCCTTAACGAGACCAGACCCTGGCACAACCAATGCTTCCTTGACGTTATCGGCTATACGACCGCCCTGGATGGCTGCCGCTGCCGCGCGCAGATCTTCAATCCGCGCGTTCGTGCAGGAACCGATAAATACTCGGTCAACTTTAATGTCTGTCATCTTTTGACCAGGCTGCAAATCCATGTACTTCAACGCATGCCCTGCCGACTCTGCTTGAATGGGGTCTTGCATCGCTTCGGGGTCTGGCACGCTGTCATCAATTCCACAGACCATCTCAGGTGAAGTACCCCAGCTGACTTGCGGGGCAATACCTGCTGCGTCAATGTGCAATACAGAATCAAAAACCGCATCGTCATCGCTGACCAGTGTTCGCCAATACGCCACGGCCTGATCCCAAACTTCACCTTTTGGTGCAAAGGGACGGCCTTTCACGTAATCAATAGTGGTGTCGTCTACCGCCACCAAACCTGCCCTGGCGCCAGCTTCTATAGACATATTGCATAGCGTCATGCGGCCTTCCATGGACAGATCGCGAATCGCTTGCCCACGATATTCAATGGTGTGGCCCGTTGCACCGGCAGTACCTAGACGTCCAATAATGGCTAGCACAAGGTCTTTTGCAGTGACATGAGGTGCCAGCTTGCCACTGACCTCTACGGCAAAATTCTTCGCCTTGTTCTGTACCAAGCACTGAGTCGCCATGACATGCTCCACTTCCGACGTGCCCACACCTTGCGCCAGTGCTGCAAAAGCGCCATGGGTGGAAGTATGCGAATCGCCGCAAACAATGGTCATACCCGGCAGCGTTGCGCCCTGCTCTGGGCCAACCACGTGGACAATACCTTGGCGAACGTCTTGGATATCAAATTGCTCTACGCCGAACTTTTTGCAGTTATCGTCAAGGGTAAGCACCTGAGTTAACGCCACTTCGTCAGTAATCCCAGACAGACCAAGCTCTCGCCCGCTAGTGGGCACGTTATGGTCAGGCGTGGCTAGATTTGCATCCACCCGCCACAAAGGCCTGTTAGCTAACTGCAACCCCTCAAAAGCTTGCGGAGAAGTCACCTCGTGCAACAGCTGCAAGTCTATGTACAGCAGGCTATTGCCGTCTATACGCTGACCTACATCGTGGGCTTGCCAAATTTTGTCATAAAGCGTTTGGGCCATAATCGCGGACTCCCTGAGTAATTTGCCGGCAGTGTATGTTTTGCTTAACTATAAAACAAACGTATAATTTTTATGTTTTTAATAAAAATATGGAATAGTCTAAATAAATAAGAAATGGATAGGGAATGAATAGAATGCAAAGCTTAGGTGGACGTTGACCCATGCAATTAGTTGAACTCAGAACTTTTCTAGCCGTAGCTGAGGAAAAATCCTTCTCCGCTGCCGCGCAGCGATTGTTTATCACACAGCCCGCCATCAGCAAGCGCATTCAATCTCTTGAAAACCATCTTGGCACCCCGCTCTTCGACAGGATTGGCAAAAGAGTCTATCTAACCGAAGCCGGCAGCCTGCTGATTGACCGCGCCGAGACAATGCTGCGATTGGCCAAAGACACCGAGAAAGAGATATTCAACCTTAACGACACGATCAGTGGCCGGCTTAATCTGGCCACATCCCACCATATCGGCTTACACCGGTTAGCCCCGGTGCTGAAAGATTTCAGTCAACGCTACCCAGATGTGCAGCTAGATATTCAATTTGAAGATTCAGAGGTTGCTTATCAAATGGTCAGATCTGGTCAAGTGGAACTGGCAGTGGTTACCCTCAACCCAGACGACACCGACTTAGACGCAGACCTAAAGGCCAATTGCATCTGGCGCGACCCCTTGGTGTTTGTCAGTAGCGCAAGCGAACCCCTGGCGACCACTCTGCAAATGCTCGCAGTGCAGCCGTGTATTTTGCCGGGTCAAGCCACCTATACCGGACGTATCGTCATGGATCGCTTTGCTCGAGCAGGCCTGACACTTAAGCCGACCCTCTCTACAAACTATCTTGAGACTATTGGCATGCTGGTTAGCGTAGGCCTTGGTTGGAGCGTATTACCGAGGAGTATGATCGGCGACTTGAGCGCTTTGGAAGTAAATTGCGAACCCATCTCACGCTCTTTGGGCAGTGTTATAAACGGCAAGCGCACGCTATCTAACTCTGCCTCAGCGTTCCTAACCGTGCTCGAGGACTATATTATTAGAGAAGACTATATTGTTGGAAAAGACAGGGACGATGCTGTTCGGGCCTCTTAGGTCTTGAGGGATCTTGTGGGATCTAGAGAGATCTAGAGAGGTCTAGAGAGGTCTAGAGAGGTCTAGAGAGGTCTAGAGAGGTCTAG
>QXZU01000141.1 GCA_009886205.1 K189A clade bacterium
ATTTCGACAAAGAACGCTCGCTTGCGTCTTTGTCGGTAGCGGATTCGGGCTGCACATTTGGTTGGTAGCGGCCATCAATCACTGACAGCTTGTTTTTTATGGCTATCGCAAAATTTTGGGTGTTCCTATAAAGTTGACAAATTCTTCATCTACAGAAGTCCCGTTAAGTGTCTGAAACGATCATAGGCAACAGTGCTGCGACTCAGGACCTATTAACTCTGATAGGTGCTATCGCCCCAACAGAAGCCAGTGTGCTAATCACAGGTGAAAGTGGTGCGGGCAAAGAGTTGGTGGCCCAAGGCATTCATGACAAATCATTGCGCAGTGCGAATCCCTTTGTGGCGGTTAACTGCGGGGCAATTCCTGCCGAGCTTTTAGAGAGCGAACTTTTTGGTCATAAGAAGGGTTCTTTTACAGGCGCCATAAGCGATCACGTAGGTAGAGTGCAATCTGCCCAGGCGGGCACCCTATTTCTAGATGAAATAGGCGATATGCCTATGGCCATGCAAGTGAAGTTGTTGCGCGTGCTGCAAGAAAAGGTTGTGGTGCCGGTGGGCTCGAACAAGCCCATTCATGTAGACATAAGAGTTGTAGCCGCCACCCACAGAAACCTTGAAGAGGAAATAAAGGCAGGGCGTTTTCGTGCCGACCTTTATTATCGAATTAATGTGGTGCCGGTATGCGTTGCACCGCTGAGGGAACGTAGAGAGGAAGTGCCTGCCCTAGTGGAGCACTTTGCAAAGACTTTTGCGGCAGATAAAAACACCATCTTGGCCTTAGATGGCAAGTTTTTGCGTGTAATGAAGGCCTATGATTGGCCGGGCAATGTGCGTGAACTGTCGAATATGATGCACCGACTCTCGGTTCTGCATCCCGGCCAACGCCTATCCGTGCAAGACGTATCGCCCACCATGCTGCCGGTGGGGATGAGTGAGCTTGCTTGTGGTGTCGGTGATTCAGAACAGTCTTCATTATTAGACATGATGTTTGATGATGAGCCGCCAGTCGCACAATCTGCCGATATCCAACGCGCTGGACCCGCAGCTTCCGGCCCGCAGGAGCACCTATCTGAAGAGGATAGAGATTTTGAATCTATTATTATGCGCGCTCAGGGGTTCGATGACTTCCGCCAGCAAGGGCAGTCTTTGAAGGGTATTCTGAGCGATGTTGAGCAGGACATTATTCAGCGTGCCTTGAGCGAAACCGACGGCAATGTCAGTCGTTGTGCAAAATTATTGCGTATGCAGCGAACAACGCTGATTGAACGTATAAAGAAATATGATCTCAAAGTGGTTGCCGCCTAAATACTGACTTACTTGAGTTTTGTTTAAGCCTAAGTGCATTAAGCACATAGGCTTTTATTGCCCTGTCGAAATCACGACACTTTTCTTTTCAGCAACACGGCAAGTGCCGGCCAAAAACTGGCAATTATCCGCCACCCCTTCGTAACCCACTGTTTTATATACACTTTAATATTGGCACGGCAATTGCTTAAAGACATGCATCAAATGTTATTTGCGAAGCGATTTTATGTACCAAGAACAATCAATAGACCTTATCTGGGACGAGTCCTCCCCCATAGACACAAGTGTTATGGCATTGCTGACCAAGGCGGGTTTCCGTCCTCAGAGCATGGGCCCTGCCGAAGTTGCTCGATATGTGGAACAAAACGGCTTTGGCCCCTGTGTTTTGTGTATGCACCGCCGCGAGTTGCCTAACATTGAAATGATTCGTACTCTCAAGCAGCATTATGGCTCCAAGATCTATTTGGTTCTGCGCGTTGCGCCCGGTGATTTGGACAGCGCTATTGAAGCAATTAAGTGCGGTGTAGATGACGTGATCTCAGATGGTGACGATCAACTGCGTCGCTGGGAAAAAATTGCCAGTCTTGCGCGCTTACGTCTACTCAAGAATGATTCTTACGTGTTTGTCGATGAAACCAGCCAACATTTACTGGCTTTGGTAGAAAGAGTCGGCGCTGCGGAAGTGACTGCACTAATGTGCGGCCCTACCGGATCAGGTAAAGAGGTATTGGCTCGCTTAACGCACGATTTCTCTCCTCGTAGAGAAGGCCCCTTTATTCCCGTTAACTGCGCGGCACTGCCAGAGTCTTTAGCAGAAAGCTTGTTCTTCGGCCATGCCAAGGGCGCTTTCACCGGTGCCACCAAGAGCACAGACGGTTTCTTTACTCAGGCCCAGGGCGGCACACTATTTCTAGATGAAATTGGCGAACTGACCTTAGCCTTGCAAGCGAAGTTGCTTAGAGCAATTCAAGAGAAAGAGATACTACCCGTGGGTAGCGCTGTCTCGCATAGAGTAGACGTGCGCATTGTCGCCGCTACCAACAGAGATCTGCGTGCCTCCATTCGCAACGGTATGTTCCGCGAAGACCTATATTTCAGAGTCAGTACGTTCCGCATTAATGTGCCCGGCCTATCCGCGCGCTTAGACGACATTTTGCCATTGGCAAACTACTTCCTAGTAAAGCACGGACGCGAAGATGTCATGCTGCAACTTGCGCCAGAAGCATCGTCCAAACTTTTGGCTTACGCATGGCCCGGTAATGTTCGAGAACTAGAAAACGTTATTCAGCGTGCGATTGTTTTGACTAACGGCGGTGTTATTGATGCCACCAACCTCATTTTTGATGATCCCATTGAAAACTATGGTCAAAGTCATACACAGAATTTTCCTCCTAGTTATGGTGCTAGCTATGGCGCCAGCCAGCGCTCAAATTATCCAGAAAGCCACGGTAGCAATGATGTTCAGTATTTTGACGGTCATCAAGCGGAAAGAAACACGGCTTGGTCTGAGGGTATAGATCGCGTGAGCAATCCGTTTGCAATGCAAACAAACAACGGCAATGGCTATATTCAGGCGCCGGAAACCCAGCGCAGCGACTCAGGTCCTGGGCTACAGGGTGCTATGGACGCAAATGAATTCCGCATCATTGTAGACACCATAAAGAACACGCGTACGCGCCAAGAGGCAGCAGACGTATTGGGCATCAGCCAACGCACATTGCGTTACAAGATCGCCCGCATGCGTGAGCGCGGTATTCAAATTCCTAAGCGACGGTCGGCATAAATCATGAACAGTGTAAGTAATCATTATCAGTCCCAAGTTGCTGACTTATTGAGTCAGATTAGAGCGCAACAAAGCCGCAACGACCTTGTTCGTAGTGACTCTGGCACTGCGCTTAGCCAATTAGTTCAAGGCGCAGAGCAAACCTCAAGTAAAGGCTTTGGTAACTTAATGGTCGATGCGTTGAATGACGTCAATGAGACCAGCCATGCCAGCATGGTTTTGAAAGATGCATACGAAAAGGGCGAAGACATTCCCCTTACAGATGTGGTTTTAGCAATGCAGAAGGCCTCCATTGGCTTTGAAGCAACCCTACAGGTGCGTAACAAGTTAGTTCGCGCTTACGAAGACATTAAGAATATGCCGGTTTAAGGCCCTGCCCTAACCCGCATTAGCTAATAAATAGAGAATCCCATGGCAGAAGCTACTCTTGATCCAAATTCAAACGCATTAATGGCAAGTCCATTAGGTGCGGGTACGGCCGGTTCAGCATCGAATTTACCTAGCACCGGACTGGGTGGCCAGGTAAGCGCGCCGCTGGGCGATAACCTGGGCAACGGCCTAACTGAAACGCCCGGCATAACTGGGCCGTTAGCAATTCTAGAAAACCCAGCAGTAAAGCAGGCGTTGCCGGCGATTTTCGCACTCATTGCATTAGCAGTTTGCGTACTCTTCTATTTATGGGTATCAGCGCCTACCTACCGCTCAGTATATCCTGGTATGTCTGAAGCAGATCGGCAGTCCGCTCGAGAGGCTCTATCAGCTGCAGGGTTTGCCTCGCGTATTGATCAAAACACTGGCGCATTAGAAGTAGAAGAAAAGCGCTACCATGAAGCGCGTATTCTATTAGCTTCCCAAGATATTCCCCGCAGTGCCAGCATCGGTGGAATGGATTCACTCTTAGAACAAGGCTCCATGACTACAAGTCGATTTATGGAGCAAGTCAGTTATCGAGCAGCAATGGAATCTGAGCTGGCTAAATCGATAGCAGAAATCAGCACCATTAAGGCTGCCAGAGTTCACTTGGCAGAACCTCAGCAAAGTGTCTTTGTGCGCAATCAAACACCGGCTAAGGCCTCTGTTGTAGTGATGCCCTACCCTGGCCGTGTTGTTTCTCTCTCCCAAATTCGCGCCATTGTACATCTGGTTTCTGCCAGCATTCCCTATTTACCAGCGGAAAATGTTGCCGTTGTAGATAACACAGGCAACCTTCTGACGGATACAGAGGGAGAGACCGCAATGACCCTCACTAACGCTCAGTCTGATCACAAGCGCTCCTTAGAAATGTCTTATCAGCGGCGCATAGAACAGATTCTTTCATCAATTCTAGGGTTGGGTAATGTTCGTTCTGAAGTTGATGTTGCTTTAGATTTTACTGAAGTTGAAACAACTTTCGAGGAGTTCGATAAAGGCGGCCAAGGGCCTATGACGCGGTCGGAGTCTATAGATTTCGAAAAAGACGCTATGGTGGGCGCTTCTGGAATGCCCGGCAGTTTCTCTAATTCGCCACCCGTGTCCCCAGAGTTAACCGCCTCGGGCGCTCTTTCGGAGAATACCAGCTCGGATATGGCCAGCATGGCGAGCTCCTCTTCAACGCGTAACTACGAGTTAGACAGAGAAATCCGCTATGTAAAACAGCAGGTAGGGCGTATTGATCGCATCTCGGTTGCGGTAGTTGTGAATCAAGATTTTCTAGCCGCCGCAGGTGTAGAGGATGGTAATCCTCAGGGCATCTCTGAAGAGGAATTGGCGCAGTTTGTTGAGGTTGTAAAAGGCGTGATAGGGTTTAGTGAAGGTCGCGGCGACACCGTGACGGTGGTGCCATCATCTTTTGCAGTACCCGTAGATCAAATGCCCGAACTGCCTTGGTATAAAGACCCGGAAATGGTCGATTTGATTAAGTACGGTGCCAGTTTGTTACTTATTCTTGCAGTGCTGTTGTTTGTTGCAAGACCGATTATTAAGGCGAATATGCCAGAAGAGGAACTCGACATACCGTTAGCGGCCCTAGATGGCGAGCTCACAGACGGCGATAGACAAATGATCAGATTGGGTGAGGGCGAGACGCTTGAGGAAATCAAGGCGAAACTTAAGCCTAAGAAGTCCTCCATACCCATGGACATGTTGGATACGGCAAATACCTACGATGACAAGGTCGCCGTGCTTAGAATGCTGTCAGCTGATGATGCTGGCCGCGTAGCCAACTTACTTAAACGAATGATAGACGCGTAATTAAGACCACTTAGTTAGGCAAGTACTAAAGGAATAGAACAATGGCTGAACAACCGTTAGTAGCACCAGCAGGCGCAGCGGAATTATCCCCAGAGGTGGCTCTGGAGCTTGAATCCCTACGCCCGACCGAACGCGCAGCACTGCTGATGTTATTGTTAGGTGAACAGCAGGCATCAGACATTGTTGCCTACCTAAATCCAAAGGAAGTGCAGGCGGTGGGTTCGGCAATGGTCAACGTCAGTGATGTTTCCCAAGAGGCTGTGAGTTTGGTTTTGGACGAATTCATTAACGAGCTGAAGAAACTGACTAACTTAGGTCTTGGTTCGCCAGACTACATTGAAGGCGTATTGAATAGAGCTTTGGGACCAGAGCGCGCGTCTTCTGTGTTGAGCCGAATTTTACCCAGCTCGTCGAGTAAAGGCTTAGAGATTCTGGCCTGGATGACACCGCGTGCAATCTGCGACATGGTGGGTGATGAACACCCTCAGGTCATTGCCATTATTTTGTCGGTACTTGAAGATGAAACCGCAGCGGATGTATTGACATTCTTGCCTGCAGAAATTCGTCCTGAAGTGGTTCGCCGTGTGGCCAACCTCGACACTGTGCAACCCAATGCAATGGCAGAACTAGAATTAGTTATGGCGAAACAATTCGCGCACTCTACTACAACTTCATCTGCCGCTGTTGGGGGTGTCAAGGCAGCCGCGAAGATTATGGGCAAGACCAAGTTGGACCTTGAATCTGCGATTATGTCCGACATTAACTCTGTAGACGAAGATCTGGCGCTGCGTATTCAAGACAACATGTTCGACTTCGATAATTTGGTTGATCTGGACAACAGAAGTATCCAGATTCTCATGCGCACACTAGAGCAAGAACAAATGGCTTACGCATTAAAGGCGGCGCCAGAACCTGTTGTAGAAAAGTTCCTGGGCAATATGTCTCAGCGCGCCGGTGCAATGTTCTTAGACGAAATGGAAATGATGGGCATGGTCCGAGTGACCGATGCAGAAGAGGCGCAGCGTAATATTATTCGCCAAGCACGTAAGTTACAGGACGCCGGTGAGATTATTCTCGCTTCAGCTGATGGAGGCGGTTTTGTATAATCGCGAGCCACAGCCATGGCAAAGAAACAGCACTAGGCGAGACGAACTAAATGCAGCCGGCTTTGTACTGGATGGCATTTTGTCAAAGGTCAAAACGGTTGAAACTGAGGAAGAGAATAAATTCGTTATCTCTTCGGTACCTCAAGACAAAGCGCAGGCCGCGCCAGCGGTTGAAGTTGCTGAAAGTGAAGTCTTAGTTGATTTTCAGAGTGGGCCGTTAGAAACGCCAGAACTTATAGAAGAGGTTGCGGTAGATTCGGTCAGCGCTGAGGAGCGAGAACAAGAACTCAACGCTGCCAAAACCCAAGCTTTTGCCGAGGGTCAAGCACAAGGTCAAGCGGAAGCTCGGCAGTCTATGCGTGTGGAAGCCGAAGAGATGTCGGCTGAGCTAAATATAAAGTTACGCGATGAGTTTAGTGAATTTCTAGCAGCGGTAGAGGAAAATCTAGTCGACCGCCAGAATCTGTTTGATCCGCTGAAGAAATTGGCGCTAACGCTTGCAGAGCAAATAGCCCGTGCTGAACTTACTCACAACGACGAAAGTATTCGTCGCTTTATAGAGCGGAGTATTGCAGAGATAGAACCTTCTCAGTTGACCAAGTTGGTGTTACACGTATCCACCGCTTGGCATGAGCGTTTGCAGAGCGAGCCTCTGCAAACTGTTGTACAAAATTATGAGGTGCGCGTTGATGACAAGCTCAGCGTTGGCAGCATTCGGCTCACGATTCAAGACACTACGATTGAAGATTTGATTGAGCGGCGCATTGGCCAACTATCTGAACAATTGTTTACCCCTTCGCCCATATCTGAAGATCAGCAATTGCTTTTCCCTGAAGAGGGCGACGACGGCTTTGTAATCCCTGGGGATTTCGCAGAAGTAGAAGTAGATGACATTTTCTTTAATGCGCCAAAAGAATGAGTAAGGTATTGGAATTTCCCAGTTTTAACGACCATGTCAATGATGCGCAGCTGCATTTGCGTGGCCCCGCAATGCGCCGTTATGGTGTTCTGACAAGAATTGTTGGACTGACCATTGAGGCAAAAGGCATCACGGCAACAGTGGGCTCTATTTGCCGAATTCTAAAAAATTCAGCTGTAGAAGGCGTTGAACAAACCAATAAAGACGACTATGTAGACGCTCAGGTGGTTGGTTTTGAAAGCGGCACCCTATTTATGATGCCCCTTTGGGATGCCTTCGGTTTGCAGGCAGGTGCTAAAACCTACTTACTTTCCGAGACCGATAGCGCTGCTGTTGGCGATGAGCTTTTGGGTCGTGTAGTGAACGCCCTTGGCGAGCCTTTAGATGGTATGGCTGAAATTGTTTGCGGTGAGAGCAGTGGCTTAATGGGCAGCCCAATCAATCCCATGGAACGTAAACCCATTGACAAAATTTTGGACGTTGGTGTGAAAGCCATTAACGCAATGTTAACCGTTGGTTGTGGCCAGCGCTTAGGCCTTATTGCGGGTTCGGGTGTCGGTAAAAGTGTTTTGTTAGGCATGTTGACCAAATTTACCGCAGCGGATGTTGTAGTAATTGGCCTGATTGGCGAGCGTGGACGCGAAGTAAAGGAATTCATCGAACAGATTTTAGGCACGGAGGGCATGCAGCACGCAATTGTTGTGGCAGCCCCCGCAGATAACTCACCGTTATTGAGAATTCGCGCAACGCACCTAGCCCACCTTTACGCCGAGCATTTTCGCGCTCGTGGCAAAGACGTTTTATTACTTGTCGACAGTTTAACCAGGGTCGCCCATGCGCAACGAGAGATCGGATTAGCCATTGGCGAACCTCCCACTTCCAAGGGTTACCCGCCTTCGGTATTTAGTTTATTGCCCAACTTGATTGAGCGTTCTGGCACAGGCAAGGCGGACCAAGGGTCTATTACCTCTATATACACACTGCTTGCTGAGGGCGATGACCTGCAGGACCCAGTAGTCGATTTAGCCCGGGCCTCGTTAGATGGCCAAGTGGTTTTGAGCCGCGCCTTGGCAGATGCAGCCCACTATCCCGCAATTGATTTGGCGGGTTCAATTTCTCGTCTAATGCCTATTTTGGCGGACTCGGAGAACTTCGATACGGCAAACATGTTCAGAAGGTTATGGACCTTGTATCAACAGAATTTGGATTTAATTCAAGTTGGCGCCTATGAAATGGGTACTAACCCAGATTTAGATCGCGCCATTGCTTTGCGTGCAGATATGGAAGCATTTCTGCGCCAACCCATGGATCAATTAGCAACTTTTGAAGCATCGGCTCAAGGGTTAAAGGAGTGCTTAAATGTCTAAACAACTCAAATCCTCAATTCAACGCTGGGACACTTTGGCTGAGGGTGTCGGACAAAAAGTAAATGAAGTGCAAAAAGTACTTATTTTGGTGCGGGATAAGCAAACGAAACTCGATGAAGAGCGCACAAAATTAGGGGATATGAAGCGCGAATATGCGACCAAGCTGAAGGAAGTGCAATTAGAGTCCCACGACATGGAAAAAGTAACCTATCTGCGCCGATTTCTAGGCCAGTTAGATGTCGCCGTAAAGGCGGTTGCCACCGAACTGGAAGTTTTGGCTGTGCAGCACAGCAAAGTTCAAGAGCAGTTTAGATCGCTGAATAGCGAGCAGGTGAAATTTACTACGCTTGCCAGTCGCTCGCGCAAACAATTGAGTGATATGTTGCAGCGGGCAGATCAAAAAGACCAAGACATGATGAATGTTATGCGTTTCGAAGCCCTAAAGCGGTGATTTTGACACTCAACTTATTGATGGCACGCATATTGCTCTCTATTGAAATAAGTAAACGAGTTAGATTGAAATATTATGTCTGATAATTTTTTGTCCTTTGTCGGTAAGGTCGGTCAAAGCAGCCCTGATAACAGTGCCGAAAAGTCGCCATTGGCAGCCACTAAGCCCACTCAAACTACTGATTTTAAAAGAATTTTTGCCAAAGAGTCTGTTTCTCCAAATGAGGGCGGCGTAGCGAAAGATGCCGCGCTAGAGGAAACTAAAGTGGCGCAAATGGCGGCGGTAGACAACGTTCAGGACCCAATGTCCGACAGCACAATTGCTCCGCTTGGGCCGCCAATTGCCCCTGACAACGGCAACCCGTTGCCAAAGTTGTCTATTTACACGCCTGGCTTACAGGTTGGTCGAGTCATCTTAACGACGTCTAGTCCAAAGGTGAATGAAGATAGCCTCACGGCTTTTGCTCGCGCTCAAGGCATCAACGAGTCAGTGCTTAAGCAATCGCTTGCTTTGGGACCGCAAATGACCGCGCAACAAGGCGCAACTGGTCAAGTTCCGGGGCAAAGTGCTATTGGCGAATCTGTGGTGGCTATAGAGCCGAACACAGAGGCAGCTCCGTCAATTTTAAGTGGTCTGTTGAGTAAGAGCGCACTGGCACGTAATCCAGTGGAAGGCGTCGCTAACAAGGCATCGCCTGAGGCGTTAGCTGAAGTTGCAAGCCCGGCAGGGGTTGCAGACAGCACGTTGTCAGCATTACGCGCGCAACAAGCCTTTGGTTTGGCAAAATCAGATGCTAAGGCTGGCGATACGCGACCGGGTGGCGGTGAGTTGGTAAACCCTTTGGCCACCACGATGATCGGTGCGCATGACTTGCGCGCTCAGCGCCAGCAAACAATCCGCGAAGGCGACTCGGCGCAGGCGAAGAAAGAGTTTACTGAAAATGCTGTGGACGGTTTGGGCAAAGAGATAGAAGCCAAGATTTTATCCGAAAAATTATCTATCTCTGAATTGAGACAAGCTAGGCAAGCAATTGATTCAGCTATGGAATTCGCTCGCTCGAACGTCCAGAATGGGGCAGAAAATTTGTCCGCTTCGGCTGCGGGTGAAAGCGCATTTGCTGCTACCTCAACGCTATCGGCGCCACCGGTGAGCGCACTTCAAGGCGCAACTACTTCCGTAGCGCCAGTGGCTACTAGTTTAGGCGCAGTATTGAGTGCCAATGATCCGAGTTTAATGCAGGCGCGTATGCAGCCCTATCAAGATTGGGCTGAAAAATTTGGCGAAGTGCTAGGGCAAAAATTGTCCTTGGCAGTGAAGCAAGGCACTTGGGCGGTAAAGTTAAATTTGAACCCCCACAGCTTAGGTGAGATTGCTATTTCACTGGAGGTTGGAGAGAAAGGAATTGAAGGCCAATTGTCGGCAAACGATAGCGCTGTTCGTCAATTAATGAGTGACGCACTGCCAAAGCTTCGCTCTTCGCTAGAGGAGCTTTTTGGCCAAAGCGGTAACGTAAATATTGAAGTGGGCGATGATGACGCGTCCAAGGGTAAACAGTCATCTGGGGACATGGTGGAAATAGCCATAGACCTTGAAGACGAAATTTTTAATGGCAACAAAGTTATGGCAGGCAGCGGTATTACCCTGCGAGATGGTTTTGATGTCTTGGTATAGAACTTACAGGTGCACTGCGCCAATAGTTAGGAGATTAAAGTGGCTGAAGTAGAAGATGTTGAACCATCCGGTGGCAAAGGCGGCCTGATTAAAATTATTCTTGTTGTTCTTTTGGTGCTGATTGTGGCTATTGGGTCAGCGTTAGGTAGTTTGTTTTTCACTGGTTTTTTTGACGCGCCTGAGGAAGATGCGGCAGAAATGGCCATTGCCGAGTTAGAGGCTGAAATCGAAAATACTGAAGCGTTGCAGCAGCCTGAGAGAGTATCTAAGGAAACTGTAGAAGAAGAAAAATTCAAACCCGCGTATCATTCTTTTTCTGCGCCGTTTGTTGCAAACGTAATGAACTCGCGCAAGGTTTTGCAAATTTCCTTAGCCATCATGACCTACTATGATGAGCGCGTAATAGAGGCAATAACTACCCATGAGTTGGCAATCACTTCGTCAATTCTGGACCGGTTACGTATGATTACTGAGGATGAAATCAAAGAGCCTGATTTTCGTCGTGAGCTTGCCGAAGATTTAACGTTGGTGATTAACGAGGTTCTGGAGAAGTTTGAAGAGTTTAAATTTGCTGGCGTAGAAGAGGTTTATTTCACTGGATTTGTGGTTCAGTAAGACGCTAGCCCTTAGTTTTAACGCGGCGTAATCATTACATTGCGCCCGGTCTTGAAAAGGCCCCAAAAGGCTTTTTAAGACTTAAAAAAGATTTAGAAAAAATTCAGAAGAAAAATATGGCTGATGACAATAGTAGGTTGCTGTCCGACGAGGAATTGCTCGCCATCGAAGAAATGGTCGCTTCGGGCGACTTAGATGGTGAAGGGTTTAACGTGGGTGTTGCCGCCAACCGCTATGATCTGACATTACAGGACACCAGTGTTGGCGTTAACGTAACGGCTATCGAACAGATCAATGATCGGTTTCACCGCTTTTTGCGTGCCGGCCTGCTAGAGGATTTGCGTTATAACCCTAGGCTCAAAGCGGGTCGCATAGACATTATTAAATACAGTGAATACGTGCAAAGCACGGAACCGCCGATTTCTGTGAATGTATTGAAGATCGACCCATTACGTGGCGAGTGTTTATGCCTGATACATCCCCAGGTTGTATTCAGTTGTCTAGACAACTGGTTTGGCGGCAACGCACGGACGCTGACTTCCGTACCAGCAGGCCGCATCTTTACGCCCACAGAAAACGCTGTGATCGAAAAAATACGTAACGCAGTTTTTGAGTCATTGACGGAAGCTTGGGCGCCCTTTCTCAAGATTGAATGTGAAATGGCTTCCGCGGAAATCAGCGCGGTGTTTGCCAATATTGCAGCAGACGACGATATGGTCATTCTTAATCGCTTTGAAACCGACATCATGGGTGATGAGGGTGATAAAGGTTTTGTCGATATTGTCTATCCCTATGCCAGCTTGAAATTGGTTCGAGATGTATTGCGTGCTCGAGTGGAAACCAGCGCAGGTAATGCTCAAGCAGACAGCGATTGGACTAAGTCGTTAAGTGCAAGTATTGACGAAGTGGAAGCAAAGGTTGTGGTGAAAGCTGCAGAATTTTCTATTTCCATTGACCAATTATCAAATCTCAAAGAAGGCGATTGGTTGCCGTTTAGAGCGCCAGATCACGCCGAAGTGTCTGTAAATGGGTTCCCCATTTTTACCGCAGATGTTGGAAGTCGCGGTAACCAAGTTGCAGTTCAAATTGTCAGCAGCGTTTTGCCAAAGGAAAATCATGAGTGAAAATGAAGAAAATATAGAGTCCCCAGAAGCTGAGGGAGAAGGGAATATTGACCAAGAAGTCATTCGCGCGATACCAATTTCAATGACAGTTGAAGTAGGCAGCACCAGTTTAAAGCTGCGCGATTTGCTGCGGCTTTCTCAAGGCAGTGTCCTTGAACTAGACCGCTCGGTAGGTGAGTTAATGGATGTGAAGATCAACAACACCGTTATTGCAAAAGGCGAAGTAGTTACCGTAGGCGATAAGCTTGGCATCAGTGTCGTTGAAATTGTAGCGCCCCTAGAAAGAGTTAAGCCGGTCTAATTCAATGGAAGTGACACCGCTGGTTTCAGCCTTTCTTAGCTTCCTGTTTGTTATTGGTCTGTTGCTTTTGACCCTTTGGTTTATCAGGTCCAAAGGCATAGGTGTGACGCCGAGAACCGGGGGCGACCTGTATGTGGTGCAAACTCTGCGAATGGGTGCAAAACATCATTTGAGCGTTGTGAAATATGGCGACCGCACATTATTGTTAGGCATTAGCGGGCAACAAATATCTCTTTTAGACAACCAAGTCACCGCCGAGATGACCACGGAGGATGCTAACCAAGACACTCTGAGCCCTTCTGCTGGCAGTCAGGCGCCAGCGTCGTTTGCCGCGCATCTGAAGAACCTGTTACCTAAAGGCCAGTAGGCCTAGTAGGTCTACTAGGCCAGAATGGTCAGGCTGATGGCGTTAGGTTCTTCCAGCCTCTTGTGTCCCTCGATCTTCTGGGCCCGCTGGTCTTGTGCCCCTGCCGCTTGCGGTTCATAGTAGCGGCACTCGCAAGGGTAAATTCAAGAAGAACGACCTCAATAAAAATAACAACAAAAGAGCCCTAACCTCGTGAATAAAACTACCGATCACAGCGACGAAAAAGCCTACCGAAGAATGCTTTTTGAACTTGGTTCTCTGGTTAATGGTAACAGGGCCAGAAGCCATGCTCACCGAAGCCAAATCATTGATAACGTCACCAATGGCCTGAGTAGCCTGCTCACTGCTTTTAGCCGAAATCGCAATTTGATGAGCGAATCAACGACCAATATCTACCGATCGCGCAGGGTTTTTTTGGAGAGCAATGCTGATTACCAGGCGCTGAACGCACAGCAGCGGCAGCGGGTGATGGACGAGATTGAGTATCAGTGCCTCAAGCAGCGCTCTGACAGCAATCGAGAAATAATGACGTTGAACGTTGCGTTGACGCGCTTCAATCAAGAATTCATTCAACTGTTGGAAGCAGTGAAGGAAACAAACGCAGCGAAACTCTATTTCAATGATGTTCAGCATGAGCACAACGCCGAAATATTAGAGAAAGGTTTGGCCGCTGTGGGTCTCACCGAAGACACTGATGAATTTGGTAATCTAATTGCGCAGCTCACAGAGCAAGTAAGCGCCAATACTGAACTTCTGGAAGAGGGGTTCGAAGCATCTAACCAGAATGGGCAGAGATTCAGCGAAATTCGTGAATCCCTAGAGGCAGAATTAGCAGCCATCGACGAGTGTTGGGATAGAATCGAAGCTCAGCAAGCGTTGGCCGCTGAATTGACCGCTCAAACGTCAGCCTCTCAATAAACGAGAGACTGTCTTTGTTGGCACTGAAGTACTTGGTCAAATCTAGCCACCATTAGAGTGGTGAGAAAGCTACTCTAAGTGTGCTGTGGTCGAGGAGTTAGGGCTGTAGACCTTTTTCCTCCATGAGCACTTCCACAGCGCCCAGTAGTTCGGAATTCAGTGCTGTGCCAAGCCACAGGGGCAGGCTGTTGCGTAGTTTAAGTAGCTGTAATTCCGTGCAATTTACCCCGGTTTTTCCCAGCCAGCCGCGAAACTTCTCCCCGCGTTCGTCAGGATTGTGTGTACCCAAAAGGAGCGACCTTACGCCTGCGGTTGAACAAGGGTGTTCAGGTTTGGCCTGGGCTAGGTCATCGTTCTGCTGACCCGTATCTGTTATATCGAGTGTCTGGTTGCTAAAAGTATTTGTTGATGCGGGCACTGTTGCTTGATTGTCTCCAAGGCCATTTAGCGGCTGCGATTCTTCGGCATTGTCCAGCACCGCTTGCAGCGATGGGGTTTCCTCCGCTAGTGCGCGCTCCGTGTCGACCGCCTCATTTGCTGATGGTTCAGCTATTTGTTCCGTGATTTGTTCAGATGGGGTGCCCTCTTCGGCAAGAATGTCGCGCTGTTTAAATACGGCCTCAGCATAATCTGCTGCTTGTTGTGGAAGGGTCCCTGTATTGGTAACTGCGTTGGCAATTGTGGTGGGTCCAACATGATAACTGGCTAAAGCTTGAACGAGCGGGTCGTTATTTTCGATGTCTGCATTTTCGTCTATCAACTCCTTAAGATAACTCACCCCTGCATCTATATTTATGCAGGGATCAAATAACAGCTCGCGCTGAGTAATACCCAAATGCTCTGCGGTGAGCGGCCATTTTATCTGCATCACACCGACGGCATCTGAACTAGAAACGGCATCGGGGTTGAGGCTGCTTTCTACAATCGCAACCGCAATGGCCAGCTCAACATCTACACCGTAGCGGTCTGCGGAGCGCATAAAGCAGGCTATGTAGGGAATATCACTCAGGCGCTCTGCGGTTTCCCCGCCCAAATTTTCTGCTTCGGCCCAAGCTGGGTTAAATACCGGCACGGTTAAGCAAGCCAGTATTGCCAGCTGCATGTGTCTCATGAATGTGGGTGCGCGCAGTAGTGTTTGAATCACGTTGAGATATTCCTAAGTTCATCTAGAGCGTCTGCTGTAGTTTTTCGTGTGGCGTTACGCGCTGGTCGCCAAGAGGACCATTTTGTCCACTTATTGCCGCCGCTTGGTTCTAGATAGTTATGCAAAAACAGTGCCGCAGCAAAGTCTGTCGAAAAACCGACCAATGTAGTTGGAAAAACGTCACTTTCTCTGTGCATCTCGCCCCGACAATTCTAACCCATTGATTTTAAACAATATTATTGTTGGCATCGACTTTGCATCTTACATCCTCGTAAGACCGCATGGCAAGAAATTGCCACCGTTCATATTTCTGGCAAAGCCTTGCAGGCTTTTTACCGAACGCAGCGGAAAGGGTCGAAATGAAAATGAAGGATCAAATGTTAGCACTGAACGAAAACATAGGCGAAACCTGTAAAGCAAAGGTCAAAGGACCTTTAGCTGTCTTGGTATTTGCCTGTTTAGCATTGGCATTGCCGAGTTTGGGTTATGCCGAAGGGATCCCAGCCCTGAAAATTCTAGAAGCTAACGAGGGCGGCACTGAGTACAGCCTGTCGCTACAACTGCTTATTGTTATGACGCTCTTGGGTTTCTTGCCCTCGATCCTCATTTTGATGACCTCTTTTACCCGAATAATTATCGTGCTTTCACTTTTGCGCCAAGCTATGGGCACGGCGCAAACCCCACCCAACCAAGTGTTGGTGGGTATCGCAATGTTTTTGACCCTTTTCATTATGAATCCGGTTTTAGAATCGATATACACCAACGCACTTGAGCCTGTGCAAAATGAGGAGATCACCTTCCAAGAAGGTTTGGATCGTGCACGAATTCCGCTGCAAGAATTCATGCTCAATCAGACCCGTGAAAAAGATCTGATGATGTTTATGGAAATGTCTAAGTCGCCTGCGGTAGAAAATGCTGACGACATTCCTTTGAGCGCCCTAGTACCGGCATTCATTACCTCGGAATTAAAAACGGCTTTCACCATAGGCTTTTTGATCTATATCCCCTTCATCATCATTGACCTGGTTGTTGCCAGTGTCTTGATGTCCATGGGTATGATGATGCTCTCGCCAATGATGATCTCCATGCCGTTCAAGCTCCTTCTTTTTGTACTCGTCGACGGCTGGGGTTTAGTCACCAGCTCTCTTGTCGCTACATTTGTAACCTGAGGTAAGACATGGATACATCACTAGTAATGGATATAGCGGTGGAGTCATTACGGGTAACCGTATTGGTTGCAGCGCCTATTTTGGCCGCGGCCCTCATGTCCGGTCTACTCGTTGGTATTTTGCAAGCGGCGACCTCTATCCAAGAAATGACGCTGAGTTTTATTCCCAAATTGGTGGTCATGACGTTGGCAATTATTTTGTTTGGTGAATGGCAAATTGCTGTTCTAGCAGACTACTTTGAAACGATATTTGAACGCGTAAGAACGATTACGTTGTAGCCGCAAATGAATATCATGCTTCCAGAAATCGTCAACCTACTGCAAAACTTCATGTGGCCATTTGTCCGCGTGTCTGTAGTAATGATTGCTGCGCCATTATTTGGCCTAGAAGCGATTAACCTTCGTATACGCATAGCCATCGGCTTTGTACTCACATGGA
Organism: K189A clade bacterium; assembly: GCA_009886205.1. Taxonomy (GTDB): domain Bacteria; phylum Pseudomonadota; class Gammaproteobacteria; order Pseudomonadales; family Azotimanducaceae; genus UBA4421. The sequence goes on from QXZU01000141.1 coordinate 16,907, forward strand.
TGATCTTCCCTCTTGTAGAAGTACCAGCAATTGATCCGCTGAGCATTTTTGCTGTGCAACTCATGATCAACGAGATCCTCGTTGGCATATTGATGGGACTCACTCTACAGATTGTGGTGGCCGCTATTGTAACCAGCGGCCAAGTGGTCTCCTCTAGTATGGGTTTGGGTATGGCGAATATGGTAGACCCCAACTTAGGTAACGTGCCCACACTGTCGCAGTTTTTTTTAGTGATCAGCATGTTGCTGTTTTTGGGGCTAGGAGGTCACCTAGTCATTATCAGTATCCTCGTACAAAGCTTCACGTCGTTGCCAATTGGTGAAGGCTTGGCAAACACCAATGCCGTTCAGGGTTTTTTGGTTTGGTCGTCCACAATTTTCATTGGCGCGCTGACTTTGGTGCTACCCATTGTTTTAGGCCTGCTGATGGTTAACGTTTGTCTTGGTGTAATCTCAAGAGCCTCGCCCAGTTTGAACGTGTTTGCTGTGGGTTTCCCCGCTTTGATACCTCTTGGTTTTGGCATGGTGATTATCACCATGGGATTTATTACTTCTAGAATGGAAAGCCTCTGGTTTGCTGGCTTTCAGGTTCTTAACGAAAACTTGTTGGGATTGTAATGGCTGAAGAATCCTCACAAGACGATAAAACAGAAGAACCGACCGCGCGAAAACTAGAAAAAGCGCGTGAAGACGGACAAGTTTTACGCTCCCAAGATATGACAATTGCAGCCGTGACCATTTCTGTAATTGCCTCAATGTATGTCGGCGGCTTTTGGTTAGGGCCAAAGTTTGTCGCAATATTTTCAGAGGCCCTAACGATTCCTGCAAATTTTGCTTTTGAAGAAGAGTTGGCGATCGGACGGTTTGGTCGTTTAACCGCAGACAGTTTTTACGTCATGTTTCCGGTGTTTGGTGTGGCCGTTGCTATGGCAATTGCCTCAGCTACCGCGTTAGGCGGTTTTGTGGTTTCCGGCAAGGCCATCATGCCCAAGGCGAGCAAGTTAAATCCCCTGAAAGGCATGGCGAGAATTTTTGGTACCAAAGCCCTGGTAGAGCTGGGTAAGGCGCTGTTGAAGTTTTCAATGGTGGCAGGTATCGGCGGCACCTACCTCTACTACAACTTTGATCAAGTATTGATGATTGGCCAGAGCCCGATCATGAGCGCCATCGTAGAAAGCGTAGAGTTTGTCTTATTTGGTGGACTCATAGCCTCGTTAGCCTTACTTGTGATTGCGGCAGTAGATGTGCCGTATCAAACCTATGAGTTTTTCAAGAAGCTCAAGATGACCAAGCAAGAAATAAAAGATGAGATGAAAGAGGTTGAAGGTCAGCCTGAAGTAAAACAAAAGATTCGGCAAAAGCAGCAGGAAATGGCCCAAGGCAGAATGCTGGACGATGTGCCAAAGGCGGACGTGATTGTCACTAACCCGCAACACTTCTCCGTGGCATTGGTCTACGAAATTGACCAAGAAGAGGCGCCTAAGGTGTTGGCCAAAGGCACCAACATGATGGCTAAGCGCATCAGGGAAGTTGCCACAGAAAATAATGTTGAAATATTTGAAGCGCCGCTGTTAGCCCGTGCACTGTATTTCACCACTGAAATAGGTATGCCCATACCTCCTGGCTTGTTCCACGCGGTGGCTCAGGTCATTGCGTATGTGTACAGCCTCAACTCTGTTACCCCTGGTGGCGCAGCAATGCACAAGCCTAGACCGAAAGTGCCAGACGAGTTGGTATTTGACGAACATGGACGCCGTAACGTTGATTAAGAAAGATAGGACAAACAAGATGATTCCTTTAAAAGAAGAACCCACATTGGCCGAAGCACTGTGCTTTAGCCCAGAAGACAGCGACGCGGTAGATACTTGTCGACGCGCTCTGACCCATGCTGGATCGGTTGTTATCACAGCAGCAGGTAATGAGAGTCTGTTGGCCCATTACACTCGAGTATTGCTCAGTCAAATGCCTGGGCAAAATGCATCAGGCCAAAGCAAGTGCTCTGTCCGCAGAATGCCTAGAGATAAAGATGCGCTGCTCGCGGCGTTGAACAGATTACTCGCCGAGTTAGATTTTGAAAGTGTTGGTGGAAAGCAAAAAGTGCCAACATCTGAGGTCTGGTTGTATGAGTTGCCGGGGCCGAGTGATTCTGAACTGATTGTCACCACGGCAAAAATGATTCGTCAGTTTAAAGCTGCTGGTGTTTCAATTATTGTAAATTCTCGTCAAGCACGCCCAGGATCTGAGCTTCTAAGTAAGTTGTCGCAACGGGTTAGGGGCACTTTGGTGGAATTTGCCCTGCCAGATAAAGAATCTTGCATTGCCCTTGCAGAAAAAGTGGCGGGTACCAGTGACGCTCTGCAGGTTAACGGTCTGATTAAAGACCTAGGCTATACCATTCAAAAGACTCAGCCGGCTACCTTGGCTAAGTTCCCGCAAGATCTCAATGATGGATTGTCTACCCAAGAGATGTTGACCCAGCGTAGGCCGGTAAAATCAACAACACAGGTCCCGGGTAATATTGCGCCGACAGCCGCTTTGCCCACACCTCAACGCCTAAGCCCAGCTGTGAAAAAATCTCTACTAGTCAGTGGCGTATTTGTGTCAGTCGCCTTGTTTGGTCTTTATGCAATTAACGGCAATAACTGGGCCGACATGCAAAGCTCAGCCAGCACCCTGTACACGGATTTCACCCAGAGTGCTGAAGTGGTTTCTAGCTCTATTGGTGAAACCGCCACAAACCCTTCAGTAGATGCAGTAGCGGCAGTTGCAGCAAGCCCAAGCGCTGAACAAACCGGTACACAAGCATCAGTTGTGACTAAGTCACCTGAACAAATGGCCTCTCTAGAAGCGTCACTTGCGCAAACACTTGAAGCCGCTGATTCAGAGGAGAGTTTGGCGGAACTTTTTGTTGTTACACCACCCCGACCTAATGCAAATGCTGTGTATATTCAGCACGCCTCGTTTCGTTTGTCTCAGGGCGCATACATTTGGAAGAACAATGCGAAGCGGCTGTTGGACGCCCAGATTTTTAGTAAAGGTAAGGTAGATACGCGCTATGTAGTTGTTAGCGGCCCATTTGCCGACCGGCTTGAAGCTCAGCAATATCTAGATAATGTAGGGGTCACGGACAAAGCCTATTTCATATTAGGTAATGTACTTGGCGAGTCCCTTGCTGGGCCAAATAATGTTTTAGCGAGTATGGAGTAGACCATGGCTGACGAAGAAAATAAGAATGAAGAGCCAAAATTGCCGGAAGGTGAAGAATCTTTTGACTCGGCGGCAGCGGTAGATGCGATTGTTGAAGGAACACGCAGTCGGGCCGATGAAATAGAAGAGGCCTTGGACGGTGCCTTAGTTGTCGAAACGGATAACAACAGTGTGCAGGCAACAGCCGAAGGGTCTGCTGAGGCCGCGTCAGTGGCGCCGGAAAAGGCTGCTGAGATCGTCTTAGATTTAGGTGACATAGAGGCGCCAAAAACAACCCAGACGGTTCATTCAGCCCCAAAGAAAGATGATGTTGAAGAACCTAAGCTACAAATTCACGTGGGTAAGGACGATGTGCGTATTTCCACCGGACATCCGCTGATAGACGATATTGCCGCGCAATTGGAAAAATCTCGTAAGTTCACAGTGTACGCAGTGTCCTCGTTATTTATAGCGCTGCTTGCTAGCGCTTTGTTCTTCATCCTTATGTCTGCTCAGATGTCAAAAAAGGTCGCGGAAGTTAACTCAATGATGGGCGCTGTTGCTAAGCGCACACTGCAAGTAACAAAAGGCATTGAAACTTTCAGTACGTTAGAGGAACGGATTGGCCAAACTCTGCTGAATCAGACTTCATTGGCAGAAACCTTGGCCGCCAATGATTTAGCTGTTGCAGAATTAGAGCTCAGAATCACAGCTCTGAATGAAAGTATGCAGGTGGATATTGGACAAGCGGTAGGTGAAAGTAGCAATTATCTGGTGCAAACTAGAAGTGTACTGCAGGCTGAAAATCAGAAGGCTTTCAACACCTTAGGCGATTTACAAAGTATTTTGACCGAGCAGCGTGGAATGATTGCGCCGATCAGTAATTTGAGCCGCGAAATGAATCAGATAAAAGGTGATTTGGCCGAGGTGCGTCAGACTATAGACGATCTGTACATCATTGAGCGCGCACGTATGGCGAGAGAGTTGTTGGACCAACGAGACAGTTCGCTGACGCTGCCTAGCGAAGAAAACTAGACTAAAACGAGGCTAGCGCAAAATGGAGTGAGGAAACTTTTGGTATACTTTCGGTCAATGTTTTGCTGATCCACTTTTGAGGGATAACTAAATCATGTCACAGTCCTTTGTCGTTCCAGCGCTTATAACCGCTACGGCGTTGCTCATTACTCTGATCTTCGTTTTCATGATCTATTTGTGGCAGCGCATCAGTGCGTTAGAAAAACACAAGAGCGTTGAACTACCTGTAGAAACGAAGGCCGGTGGCGCAGCATTGCTTGGTTTTAAGGGTAAAGAAATTTGGGACGCGCTAGAAAATCCTGGCAAAGCACCGGTAAATATTGATGAGTTAAGGCAGCGTTATTCCTTCACCTTGTCGCGTCACATCGAGCAAATCATTGACCAAGGTCAAATGGATAAGCAAGCCGGGAGGGAAGCTGTGCCGGAAAGCAACGCAGCGATTGGTGGTTTACGAGGCGAGATTCAATCTTGGTTGCCGCCGTCTTATGTCGCGCGTTTTTATCGCATTGGCAGAGATTCGGCAGTACTTTCCGACGATGAAATAGCTGAGCTGCGGTCAGAAGTGAGGGCTTTAGTGAAAGAAATTTTAGAGCGCTTGGGCATGGCGGCTGAAGCCAGTGGTATTGGCAGCCTGATTACCTCCCACACGTTAGAATTCCACGCCAACGCTGCAGATGCGGATACGGAGACCGAAGAGGGCCAGGAAGAGCAAGCCACCTAGCGGGCTGCCGTTTTTCCCTCACCCCTAGTTCTCCCCTGATTGTTAAGCGGCCTTGGTCATCCCACCTGCCGCGCCTGTCACGCATTGTCAAAATCTCGCCGCCCTAACCCCTTCGAATAGGCAATTTTTGCCATTTAACGCTCAGCGAGGATCCTTCTAGTAAGGTATTATCTTTCGCCTACTTTGCATGATTCGCGTTTTTCGAGGAATAAATTGGACATCACCCATATCATTGACGGGCTTAACGAGCCTCAGCGCGAAGCGGTATCTGCGCCTCTATCCAATGCTTTAGTTATTGCCGGTGCCGGCAGTGGTAAGACCCGAGTACTGGTGCATCGCATTGCATGGCTAGTCGATATAGAAAATGTCTCACCTCACGGCATTTTGGCTGTGACCTTTACCAATAAGGCCGCTGCAGAACTGCGCGCACGAACGGAATCACTGCTAAACGTATCCGCTAAGTCCATGTGGGTAGGAACCTTTCATAGTTTGGCGCATCGATTACTGCGCATGCATTGGTTAGAGGCCAAATTACCGCAAAATTTTCAAATCTTAGACAGCGATGATCAATTACGCCTGATAAAAAGAATCATGAAGGCCCAGAGCATTGATGACAAAAAGTGGCCGCCTCGGCAAGTTGCTTGGTTTATTAATGGGCAAAAGGATGAAGGTCGAAGGGCAAAAGAGGTGCCTACGGGTGATGATTTATTTCAAATTACCCACCAGCGCATTTATCAGGCCTATGAAGATGCTTGTAACCAAGGTGGCTTGGTAGATTTTGCTGAACTGCTGCTGCGCAGCCACGAGTTATGGTTGAACAACCCCGAGCTGCTGGCCCATTACCAAACGCGTTTTCAGCATGTGTTAGTGGACGAGTTTCAAGACACCAACACCATTCAATACGCGTGGTTAAGAGTGTTGGTTGGCGCCCACTCGAAAATTATGGCGGTGGGTGACGACGACCAATCCATCTATGGTTGGCGCGGTGCAAAAATTGAAAATATTCAGCGTTTTAGCCAAGACTTCAGCGACGTAATGACCGTGCGGTTGGAGCAAAACTATCGCTCCACCCAAACCATTCTAGAAGCGGCGAACAGCCTTATTCAGCGCAATACCAACAGGTTGGGTAAGGAGCTGTGGTCCGAGGGCGAAAAAGGCGAGTTGATCAAACTTTATGCTGGATTCAACGACCTTGATGAAGCGCGTTTTATTGCTGAGCGCATTGCGCAATGGATAGAGGGTGGCGGCAGTCCGAATGAGGCCGCAATTTTGTATCGCTCAAATGCCCAATCTCGGGTCTTGGAAGAAGCCCTGTTGCGCGCCAATATTCCCTATCAGATATACGGCGGACAGCGCTTTTTCGATCGCATTGAAATTAAGAATGCGCTGGCTTATATGCGGCTTATAGAAGATCGCAATTCTGATCCAGCCTTTGAGCGTGTCGTTAATACGCCCCCCAGAGGTATTGGCGATAAGACCATTGAAGGCGTGCGCCAACTGGCTCGTACAAGAGGCGTGTCGTTGTGGACGGCGGCCCAAGCGGGTATTGAGGAAGGGCTGTTTACATCAAGGGTGCATGGCGCAATTGGTGCCTTTCTTGGTTTGATCAATGACCTAGCAGAAGCGGTAGCCCCATTAGATTTAGATGAGTTAGCCCAGCAAGTTGTAGAGGTGAGCGGACTTATGGTGTTTCACAGCCAAGAGCGCGGTGAGCGAGGTTTAGCGCGTAAGGAAAACTTGGAAGAATTGGTGACGGCCTGTCGCCAGTTTAGTGGTGATTTGGTCTTTCCTTTTGAAGACGGCGATCGTGCTGAAGTCAGTGTTTTACAGGAATTTTTAGACCAGATGACATTGGACGCAGGTGACCGCCAAGCGGCCCAAGGCCCCAGTGTACAAATGATGACCCTGCACTCGGCGAAGGGTTTAGAGTTTCCATTGGTGTTCTTAGGCGGCATGGAAGAAGGCCTGTTTCCGCACCGCATGTCTGCGGATGAGCCTGGGCGTATGGAAGAAGAGCGGCGCTTAGCTTACGTGGGCATCACGCGCGCCATGCAAGAGTTGTATCTAACTTATGCCGAGAGTCGGCGCTTGCACGGCCAAGACAATTATAATCGCCCTAGCCGATTTCTATTAGAAATGCCGAAAGAGCTGCTATCTGAGGTGCGTATGAAAGCCAGCGTGAATCACTCCTATGGTTCAGCTGCGCCCCAGCGTTCTATGTACAGTGACGAAGTTGTAGAAGGCATGCGTATGGGGCAGCGGGTAATGCATGGCAAATATGGCGAAGGAGTGGTGCTGCAGTTCGAGGGCGGTGGTGAGCGAGCCAAAGTTCAGGTTAATTTTTCAGAAGGCGCCAAGTGGTTAATGGTGGGTTACGCCAATCTACAAATATTGGATTGATATGGTGTGTAACCAATCGAATGCGAAAAAATTAAGGGGAGAAACATGAAGAGTATTAGCATAATTGTTATCGCTATAATTTTAGCCAGTTGTAGTGGGGGCAGCGGACAAACTCAGACAACTGCTGCGAGCACTGCTGACGCGAAAGTTTATCGCTGGAAAATGATAACCACTTGGCCCAAGAATTTGCCCGGTCTTGGCGCTGCGCCAGAAAGGTTAGCGCAAAAACTCAGAGTAATGAGTAATGGCAGACTAGATATCAAAGTCTATGGCGCTGGCGAACTAGTGGGCGCACTGGAAGTATTTGATGCCGTATCACAAGGTACCGCACAAATGGGCCATGGCGCAGCCTACTACTGGCGCGGCAAAATTCCCGCGGCTGCCTTTTTCGCCACGGTGCCATTTGGTATGAACGCCCAAGAAATGAACGGCTGGTTACATTACGGCGGTGGCTTGGAACTTTGGCAAGAATTATACGCGCCCTTTAATTTGGTGCCTTTTGCTGCCGGTAACTCTGGGGTGCAAATGGCCGGTTGGTTCAATAAAGAAATCAACTCGGTGGATGATCTTAAAGGTTTGAAGATGCGCATTCCTGGCTTAGGCGGAGAAGTTTTGTCCCGAGCTGGCGGCACGCCAGTGGTGTTGCCCGGCGGAGAAATTTTTACCGCGCTACAAACCGGGGTGATTGATGCCACCGAGTGGGTCGGCCCTTACAACGATTTAGCTTTCTCACTGCATACAGCCGCTAAGTACTATTACTATCCTGGATGGCATGAACCCGGTCCAACCTTGGAAGCCATGGTTAACAAGGAAGCTTGGGATTCGTTACCAGCAGATCTACAGATGATGATTGAGGTGGCGACCAGAGCGATCAATGACGATATGTTGAGTGAGTTTACCGCGCGCAATAATGCGGCGCTTGTGACCTTAGTTGAAGAGCACGGCGTACAGTTGCGTAGACTCCCCGATGATGTATTGGTCAAACTAAAGGACATTTCCAAAGAAGTGGTTGCAGAAGCTGGGCTTGAGAACGAACTGGCAGGGCGCATCCATAAATCCTATACAAACTTCCAGCAGGATGTTGCCAAGTATCATTCCTATAGTGAACAAGCCTATTTAAACGCTCGCTAATTGAAGGTCAGCATTATGGAACTGAAAAATACCGAGTACGAAGTAGATGCCGATGGCATTGCGACAATCTGGTTAAACCGTCCCCATCGAATGAATGCGTGGACCGGCAGGTTGCATACTGAATATCGCTATTTGTTAGAGCAAGCAAACCTAGATGAAAAAGTCCGTGTGATTGTGGTTACCGGTCGCGGCAAAGGATTTTGTGTGGGCGGTGACAGCGACGCGCTCAGTGGCCATTCAGAGCGCGGTGGCTACGACTCTGGCACTAAGGCAGATATTGCTCGGCCTGGCTTTGGTACTAGCCCGGAATTTGACGCGGCGTTCGCCTATCATTTTGGTTTAGACAAACCTGTTATCGCCGCGATGAATGGCCCAGCGGCTGGCGTTGGTTTGGCCTTGGCTTGCTTCGCTGATTTGCGCTTTGCAGTACCGGGAGTAAAATTTACCACTGCTCACGGCAAGCTCAACTTGCCAGCAGAGTATGGTCTTTCTTGGATGTTGCCCAAGATCATGGGCCTAGGTCGCGCCAATGATTTGCTCTTAACCAGCAGAGTATTTACTTCAGATGAAGCCCAGCATTTGGGTTTTGTGAACCAATTGTTCAGTGCTGATGAATTGCTGCCCAAATGTTATGAATACGCTAGAAATCTTGTGCGCAGTGTTTCGCCTAATTCTTTGCGTCAGACCAGGTGGCAAATATATAGAGACTTACACCGAGATGTGGCGTCGTCGGTGATCGATTCCGAGCACCTGATTGACGAGATGTCTAAGGAAGAGGATTTTCGCGAAGGTGTTGCTGCACTTGTAGAAAAGCGCAGTCCCAATTGGCCTTCGGTAAAATAGTCAGAAAAACTGGCGCTACTTCAGCAGGCCTGGCAGCCAAGTTGCCATCTCTGGCCACAGCAGAAGCGCGCAAAGTAGCAGTATCTGTAAGCCAATAAAGGGCACAACACCGCGGTATATCTCGGCGGTCGCTACTGATGCTGGGGTCACGCCCCGCAAGTAAAATAGCGCAAAACCAAAGGGTGGCGTTAGGAAAGACGTCTGCAAATTGACAGCGATCAAAATGCCTAACCAGATAGGGTCTACGCCCATAGCCATGAGCACGGGTCCAACAATAGGCACCACAACAAAAGTGATCTCGATGAAGTCGAGAATAAAGCCCAGCAAGAATATCACCAGCATCACAATACCCAGTGCACCCCACATGCCTCCCGGCATTTGCTGGAACATTGAGTGCACCAGTTCCTCGCCGCCGAAGCCGCGAAACACCAATGAAAAAATAGACGCACCCACCAAGATAAAAAACACCATGCCGGTAGTGGAGAGCGTTGCGGAGCAAACTTCTGACAGCTTGTGCAAATCAATGCGCGAGTAAAGTAGCCCTAATATCAGAGCGCCGGAAGCACCCACGCCGGCAGCTTCAGTAGGCGTAGCGTAGCCGCCAATAATTGAACCTAGCACGGCAAAGATCAGTAGAAGTGGTGGTGCCAGTGCTTTGAATATTGGCGTTAGGGCAACGGGTTCCGTGCGTTCTGCTTTGGGCATGGAGTCGGGGTAAACAACCACCCGGAAAATAATGTAACCCAAATACAACAGCACCAAACAAATACCAGGAATGATAGCGCCGGCAAATAAGTCGCCAACAGAAATAGATTTGGGCGCAAATATGCCCATATTCAACTGAGCTTGTTGGTAGCCGTTGGACAGCACATCGCCGAGTAATACCAACGCAATTGAGGGCGGGATAATCTGGCCCAATGTGCCTGTGGCGCAAATTGTGCCCGTAGCAACACTGGCCGGATAGTTGCGCTCCAACATAATAGGCAGTGACATTAACCCCATGGTAACCACTGTCGCACCGACAATACCGGTGCTGGCGGCCATTAACATGCCGACCAAAATTACGGTAATGGCAAGGCCGCCTCTATAGCGCCCAAGCAATGCGGACAGATTTGAGAGTAAATCTTCGGCAATTTTGGTTTTTTCCAACAGCACACCCATAAAAACAAATAGGGGTACGGCGATTAATGTTTGGTTGGTAATGATGCCGAAAAGGCGGCCTGATACGAATCCGAGGTCGTTTACATCGAAGGTGCCGGTGAGAATGCCAAGCGCTGCGAAGATCAAGGATACGCCAGCCAGGGTCAATGCCACGGGGTAACCGGTGAGTAATACGGCGAAGGTGACGGCAAATAGGAGTAGAGGCAACATTGCGATTATTCAGCGGGGTCGGCGTAGAGTAGTAGTGCAGCATGCGCCGCAATAGACGCTAAGCCCTGCAAAAAAATGAGCGCGGCCGTAACCGGCAAAAGGGTTTTGAGCAGAAATACGCCTGGAATGCCGCCCACTTCAGAAGAGCCCTCGGTAATACGCCAACTGTTTTCCACATAAGCAAAGCTAATAAAAAATATAAAGCCGGCCACTGGCAGCAAGAATAAGCAGTGACCGAGCAAATCAATAATCGCCCGTTTCTTTTCGCTGAGCTTGCTGTAAATAATGTCCACCCTTACGTGTGAGTTATCAGCAATACCCATTGGAATGGCCAGCATGAACAAAACGCCATGCATATACATAATGGACTCTTGTATAAAAACACTGCCGCCACCAAGGGCGTAGCGTAGTAATACAATAGCGAGCGTTAGCGCGACCATGGCCAGAGTAAGCCAACGAATAGGTTGGCATGCAGCAACTGCGAGTCGGCCTGCGCGGATAAAAAATTCGATCAGCGAGTCTCGTAAGCTCACAGATTGCCCGCTAAGACGTATTTTTCTAGCAACAGTTCGGTGAGCGTAAAGGTGAGTAAGCTGGCACCAACCAAAATATTGTTGCGGAAAGCGGCGAATGCACCCATGCGATCGCGGTCACGGATAAGCCACTGCTGATAGACAAACAAGCCCAAAATTATGACCAAGCCAACGTAATAAGCGTGTGCATAACCCAGTTTTTGACCGAGCAAATATAGGCCTGCTAGCGTCAACGCCTGAAGTGCGCCGATCATCGCTTTATCTAAGTCACCGAATAATATTGCGGTACTTTTAATGCCCACTTTCAGGTCGTCGTTACGATCTACCATGGCATAGAGCGTGTCGTAGGCTACGATCCAAAGCAAGCTGGTACAAAACATCAGTATGCTCTCGGGGGGAACAGCCAGCCCCTGGGCGGACCAAGCCATTGGAATGCCCCAACTGAACGCGGCACCCAGTACGACTTGGGGCATATGGGTCCAACGTTTCATGAATGGGTAGGCAATGGCTAGGGCCAATCCGCCGAAGGCTAAAAGTTGAGTAGTTTGATTGAGGAAAAGTAGCAGCAAGCCAGCGCTAATAATTAGGCCGAAAAACAGCGCCAGCGCCTGCTTGGATGAAATGGCGCCGGTGACCAGGGGCCGTTCTTTGGTGCGTTCAACAAAGCCGTCCACCTTGCGATCAGCAAAGTCGTTAATGACGCATCCTGCGCTGCGCATAATAAAGGTGCCTAGAGTGAAGATCACAACCAAATGTAAAGGCGGCAGACCCTGAGCGGCCATGCACAGCGCTGCCAACGTGGGCCACAGCAGCAAAAGTGTGCCCACCGGCTTGTCGAGGCGCATCAGCTGTAAATAATCTTGCAGTGTTGGCGAGTTCATCAAATAAGGGCGATTCGGTTAATGAGTGGGTCAGTTTAGAGATTTAGTTGGCCTAGGACCACTTTGGGGCCGCTTTGAAGCCAAATAGAAGCCGTTTATTACCTAAGTAGAAGGCAAACCTGCCGCCTTTGGTTGCGCAAAGAATATTCTGCTCAATAAATGCATGCTGACGTTGATTTTTGCAGGTTCAAAGATTAGTTTATCGCGCTTCAATAATGTCGACTTAAGGTCAAAACTCTATGAAGAAATGGCAGTGTATCGTTTGTGGTTGGATTTACGATGAAGCCGAAGGCTGTGAAGACGAAGGCGTTCCACCAGGCACTGCATGGAATGACGTGGATGAAGATTTTGTCTGCCCTGAGTGTGGTGTGGGCAAAGAGGACTTTGAAATGGTCGAGATCGGCTAAACCCAATTCGTTTTTGGTCCTCTATTCTTAGAGGTCAGAAAGGGCAGAGTTCAGAGAGCCTAATCGGGTGCCCATAATTGAAGCACCCGACGGTTGCCCCAGTCGGTCTAGCATACGCCTCCCTTCGACTTCCCAAGCAATAATTTCATCTAAGCCTATGTTAGGCTTTTGACTTCTCTGTCGGCACTAGGTGCTTGGCAGCATAGGTTTTATCTAAAACCTTATTAGAGATGAGGTGTTTATGAGTCTTACCCAACGCATTCTTTTGGCCATGTTCTTAGGCCTTACTCTCGGCGCGGTTTTGCAATGGGCGGATTTGCCCCAAGAGCACTTTCTTTCGCTGTATTTTTTGGATGGCCTAATCGACTCTGGCGGCAAGATTTTCGTCACTCTGCTGAAAATGATGGTGGTGCCTTTAGTCTTTGTCTCCTTAGTTTGCGGTGCTGCCAGTTTGGGCGCTACGGGCAGTGTTGGGCGCTTAGGCGGCAAGACCATTGGACTTTATTTGCTCACCACAGGCATGGCGGTGTCCATGGCCCTTTGCATGGCCTTGGTCATTAATCCGGGCCTAAGCGCAACGGATGAATCGGGGGATAAAACCCAGTACACCGCCTATGAAGCAAAACAGGCCCCCAGTGTAAAAGACACGCTGATTGGTATTTTTCCAAGCAATCCGGTGAAGGCGATGGCCGAAGGCAAGATGCTTCAAGTCATTATCTTTGCATTGCTGATGGGCTTGGCGCTGAGCCAGGCTGGTGAAGCTGGCGCGCGGATAGTGAGTGTTTTTAATGACCTAAATAGTGTGTTCATGAAAATGATTACTATGGTGATTATGCTCACGCCCTATGGCGTGTTTTGTTTAATGGTGAAACTGGGTGCCACGGTGGGGCTGGAGGAAATTGGTAAGGTCTTTGTTTACTTCGCGACCGTTGTGCTCGCCTTGTTGTTCCATGCTTGTATTGTTTATCCAAGCTTGTTGAAGACGTTGGCTGGACTCAGCCCTCGAGTATTTCTGCCGAAGATGAAAGAGCCACTGTTGGTTGCTTTGTCTACCGCGTCCAGTGGCGCAACGCTGCCGGTCACCTTACGTGCCGTGCAGAACAAGCTTGGGGTTAATAACAATGTTGCGTCTTTTGCCGTACCCCTTGGCGCCACCATTAACATGGATGGCACGGCAATCATGCAGGGCGTGGCTACCGTGTTTATCGCCCAATACTTTGGTTATGACCTAGGTCTTGCCGCCTACCTGACCGTTATTCTGACTGCGACCTTGGCGTCCATTGGTACAGCCGCTGTGCCAGGCGTGGGGCTTATCACGTTAACCTTGGTGCTTGATCAGGTAGGTTTGCCTGTGGAAGGTATTGGTCTAATCATTGGCGTTGATCGACTCCTCGATATGTTACGCACGGCGGTAAATGTCACGGGTGATGCAACCGTTGCCACTGTAGTGGCGAAATCTGAAGGGCAACTAGACCTTGATGTTTATCATGACCCAGACGCTGGCATGGTTGACGGGGAAGTCAGTGAGAGAACCGCTTAAATTGTTGGAGTGCGCATCTAGGGGTCTTTTGTCGCCCCCTTATCTCCAAGCGGCTATGGCGGCTCAGACCGTTAGGTGCCCATGATCGGCGGGCGCCCAGGTCATGAGTAGGCCTTTCAGAGTATCGTGTTCGTCGCTCCCCGGTGCAGCGTTCATTAGACTTTCGCTGCGCTTGATTACCCTGGGCATAAGAAACGCGTGCACAGCCAAATCCGCAATCTTGAAACTCTGCTCGCCAGCCTGGCGAGTGCCCAAAATATCTCCTGGGCCTCTCAGTTTTAGGTCTTGCTCGGCAAGGTAAAAACCGTCTTGGCTTTGTCTCAAGGCGTTCAGTCGATGTTGCCCAGCTTGGCTTAGGCCAGGTTTAAAAAGTAAAAAGCAGCGGCTGGCTACTTGGCCTCTGCCCACCCGTCCGCGCAGTTGGTGCAGTTGTGCCAAGCCCAATCGTTCAGAGTTTTCTATCACCATATGTGTTGCGTTAGGCACATCTACGCCCACTTCCACCACGGTTGTGGCCACAAGAATGTCATATTCGCCAGCCTTAAATGCATCCATGATGGTGACTTTTTCGTCCCCCCGCATGCGCCCGTGAAGTAACCCAACGCGAAATTTCGGTAAGTGCTTGGTTAGGTATTCAAAGGACGCGTTAGCAGACATCGCATCTATTTCGTCGGAGTCTTCAATTAAAGTGCAAACCCAGTAGGCTTGTTGGCCTTGAGCCATTGCTTGAGTCACTTGCTCAATAACCTTAGCGCGATTGTCTTCCTTCACCGTATGAGTAGTGATGGGCTGCCGTCCTTTGGGCAACTCATCAATTACAGAAACATCCATGTCCGCATACAGAGTCATGGTTAGGGTTCTTGGAATGGGCGTAGCCGTCATAACTAACTGGTGCGGAAAATTACCCTTGTTCTGCAAAATCATTCTTTGGTGAACCCCGAATCGGTGCTGTTCATCAATAATCACCAATGCTAGACGGGCGAAGTTGACGCTGTCTTGAAATAGCGCGTGGGTGCCCACAATGACTTGCGCCGTACCATCGGCTATCTCCGCCAGGGTTTCGCGTTTAACTTTCGCTGGCATTTGGCCGGTGAGGAGCGTGACCTTAATCCCCAGAGGTGTAAGCCAATTACTAAAGTTATGAAAATGCTGCTCTGCCAATAGCTCTGTTGGCGCCATGACTGCGGCCTGGCTTGCGTGCTCTACAGCGCGTATCGCAGCAAAAGCCGCCACTACAGTTTTTCCTGAACCCACATCACCTTGGACCAGCCTAAGCATAGGTGTTGTACATTCTAAATCGGTCAGGGTTTCACCGACCACCCTCACTTGTGCCGAGGTTAGATTAAAGCCAAGGTTGTCGAGTAACTTTCTGCCAAGTCCGTCGGCCCGCGGTAAGGCCATTGCTTGTTGCTGACGCCGCTTAAGTGCTCGTCCCTTCATAACAATGTAGTACGCACATAGCTCATCCAGCGCTAGGTCTTGTTGTAGAGCCTCAACTTTGGCGAGGCTGGTGGGTTGGTGCAGTGCTTTGAGTTTTTCAAATGGCGTGCCCTGTTGCTGAGGCCAAGGTAGGGCGCACACTTTTTCAGCAAGGTTTCTTAAACGCTGTTGGCCCAGGCCTTGGGTAGTTGGATAAACCGGTGTTAGCTCGGCTTTAGGCGGGCCGGGTTCAACGTCAAATGTCTGGTACTCGGGGTGCGCCATGGCAAGGTTGCGACCTACGAAACCAACACTGCCAAATGCGCGAATATACTTGGCGTTGTCAATGGCACTTTTTTGGAATTTTGAAAAACGAAAAAAACGTAAGCGGATATCACCACCTAACCCTTCAGAATTGTTGCCCACTAAAACTTCTAGGCTACGCTGCCTGCCGAAGAGAATTTTGCTGCCCAATATTGGGCCGCAAATATAGCCCTCATCACCTGACCGAAGTTGTCCTATGGTGAGCACTTTAGATCTATCTTGGTAGCGCATCGGCAAATGCACTAGAAGATCTATAAGCCGAAAAATGCCTAGCTTTTCTAGGGTTTGTGCTAGCGCGGGACCAACACCTTTCAGCTCGGTAATCTCAGCTTGGGGATCTATAGCCATGTTGATTTAGCGGTCGGTGAATAGTCAGTTAAAGATCAGTAAGCGATTAACAAACTGTCAAAACTAAGCGCCGACCATAATAGCATCCACTTCAACCTGAGCACCTTTAGGCAGCGCGCTCACCTCCACCGCTGCGCGGGCAGGGTACGGTTCGCTGAAATATTCGGCCATTACTGTGTTTAGGTTTGCGAATTCATTTAGATCGGTAAGATAAATAGTCAGCTTTACACAATCGCTAAGGCTGCCACCAGATGCGTCAGCAACCGAAGCTAGATTTTTAAACACTTGGTGAGTTTGTTCAACGAAGCTGTCGCTGACCATAGTCATTGTTTCCGGTACTAAGGGGATCTGTCCGGAGATAAACGTCATGCTGCCTTGAGTCACCTTTACACCCTGTGAATACGTGCCAATAGCTGCGGGTGCCGACTCGGTTTGAATAATATTGCGACTCATTTTGTCTCTCAAAATCTAAGGGGTGTTAGTTGTTGGTCCGCGATAAGGTAATCACGGATGCTATGTTTCTAAGCTTACGCATCAGCCGCGCGAGGTGCGAACGGTTGCGCACTGTCGTACCAATAATCAATGTGCTGATTTCAGCATTGCGCTCTTTAACACTTATGTTATCCACACCTGCATCAGCAGCTGCAACTTCCGCTGCAATTTCGGCAACAATACCTTTACGCCGATTTACATCTACCCTCAGGGTGGTGAAAAATTCGCCCTCTGTAGTAGACGTCCACCGTGCAGGGATAATTTCATGAGATGAGCGCCGTCGAAGCTCACTTAAATTGGTGCAGGTTTCAATGTGTACCACAAAGCCTTTGCCGGCTGTCATATGACCAACAATGTGGTCTCCAGGCAGTGGACCACAGCACTTGCCATAGTTAATGACTAACCCATCTCCGCCACGAATGGCAATGGGACCGCCGCCTTGTACCTCTACCGCCGCATAGTCTGGGTCGTCGGCTGCGAGCAGTTTTTGCGCGGCTACATAAGCCATAAGTTCGCCGTTGCCGATAGCAGCCAATAACTCGTTTAATTTGCGCACGCCTAGTTCAGTGAAAACCTTGCGTAGGCGTCGGAAGTCCAAGTCATTGATGCTGGTGTTGGCATTGCCCAGCGAGCGGTTGAGCAGCTTTCTACCCAGCGCGACAGATTCACCTTGTTGTTGGTGTTTTAACTCGTGGCGTATGGCTGAGCGCGCTCTTGAGGTAACCGTAAAGGTGAGCCAATCTGGGTTTGGCCGACCGCCTTCAGCGGTGATAATTTCAACCCTTTGACCACTTTGTAGCTGCTGAGAGAGTGGCGCAAGTTTTTGGTCAATGCGGCAGGCGATACACCTGTTACCTATGTCGGTGTGTACGCTGTAGGCAAAGTCTACCGGACTAGATCCGTTGGGCAATTCCAGTATTTTACCTCTAGGGGTAAACACGTAAATCTCGTCTGGGAACAGGTCAATTTTCAGACTCTCAATGAACTCTAATGGGTTGCCAGCGCGACGCTGCAATTCCATAAGGTCTTTGATCCACTGCCGTGCCCTTTGTTGATTAGAATCAAATTCGCTTTCACTCTTGTACAACCAATGACCGGCAATGCCATTTTCTGCAACTGCATCCATCTGCTTGGTGCGAATTTGTACTTCAATGGGCACGCCGTGCATGCCAAATAAACTGGTGTGCAGCGATTGGTAGCCGTTGACCTTGGGGATGGCGATATAGTCTTTGAAGCGGCTGACAACGGGTTTGTATAAGTTGTGCACAATGCCCAAGGCGCGGTAGCAGGCGTCAGGTTGATCAACCACCACGCGGAAACCAAACACATCCATTATTTCGAGGAAGGACTTCTGCTTTGATTTCATTTTTTTGTAGATCGAGAAAGCATTTTTCTCTCGCCCGACAACCTCGGCACTGATGCCCTCGCGGTTTAAAGCGGCGGTCATAGTATTGCCGATCTCTTCCATAAGTTTGCGGCGGTTGCCGCGTGCAGAAATAACCGCTCGTTCAATGCGGTCCGAGCGCAAAGGGTAAAGGGCCTTAAAGCCAAGGTCCTCTAGCTCGCTTTTCATCGTGTGTATGCCCAATCGGTTTGCGATAGGGGCATAAAAATCTAAGGTTTCTTTGGCAATGCGTTTGCGCTGGCTTGCAGACATAACGCCGATGGTGCGCATGTTGTGCAAACGATCAGCCATTTTCACCATAATCACGCGAATGTCTTTGGCCATGGCCAGAGCCATTTTCTGAAAATTCTCGGCTTGAGCCTCATCTCGATTGGCAAAAATTTTGCTGAGCTTCGAAACGCCGTCCACAATTTCTGCCACGGGTTCACCGAACATCTCGCCAAGAGATTGTTTGCTCGCGCTGGAGTCTTCAATAACGTCGTGCAGTAATGCCGCCATGAGCGTTTGGTGATCCATGCGCATTTCTGCAAGGATCTGGGCAACGGCTGTTGGATGGGTAATGTAGGCGTGACCGGTGCGTCTGCTCTGACCTTCGTGGGCCAGTGTCGCGTAATTATGCGCGGCTCGAACGCTGTCTACTTCTTGCTCGTTCAGATAGGTGAGTTTAGCCGCGAGGGTGTCTATGGTCGCAGGGGCTGCGACTTCAGTTTGCTTAGCGTGCGCAGCAAGCTGCGCTACAAAGAATGATTGGGAAGTGGGCTCAGCCCGCTGCCGAGTCATCTTCTCCCACTTTGCCACTGTTCAAATTTGATACGCTGAAATCAATATCTATTTCTTCATCGTCTGGCGAGATTTCTTGGCTGTCGAGCATCTCGTGACTGATCAGACCTTCAGCAATTTCGCGAAGTGCGATAACAGTAGGCTTATCGTTTTCTTCGGGTACCAGAGCCTCTGTATTGTAGTTGCGCAGTGCGCGCGCGCGACGGCTAGCCAGCATCACCAGTTCAAACCGGTTATCTACGTTATCTAAACAATCTTCTACAGTTACTCTAGCCATGGGTCATCTCGAATATAAAATGGGCGTTGAATTCCGCAGGATACAGACCAAAGCCTTGCTACACAAGGCTTTGCTGCGCTTTCGCGAGTTTATAGGCCCAGTAGTGTTTTAATTTCTGGGCGCTGAGTTTGGATTGCAGTGGATTGTCTGCCGGTTCTCATGACACAAAGCAATTGGATGAGGGCAGTGTCAAAATCTTCGTTGATAATCAGGTAGTCGAAATTGACAGCACTGGCCATCTCTAATGACGCTTCGCCAAGTCTGCGCTGAATGCTTTCAGCGGTATTTTGGCCCCTAGATACCAACCGATCTTCCAACGCTTGAATGGAGGGCGGCAGAATGAAAATGCTTATCGCGTCGGGCATTAGGGCTCTGACTTGAGCGGCACCTTGCCAGTCAATTTCAAGAATTACATCTTGGCCATTTTCTCTTTTGCCGGATACTTCGCTGCGTGATGTGCCATAGCGGTTATCAAATACTTCGGCGTGCTCAAGAAACTCTTCACCGGTGATCATGTGGCCGAATTTGTCGTGGTCTACAAAATGGTAATTAACGCCATCTTCCTCGCCAATACGAGGTTCTCGAGTTGTGTGACTTACCGCCACAACCAATTGCGGATCACTTTCCAGTGCCGCAGAAACTAAGCTTGTTTTGCCTGCGCCAGATGGCGCTGAGACCAATATGAGTTGTCCGTAAATCATTCTATGTTTTGCACCTGTTCCCGAATTTGTTCGATGATGACCTTAAGATCTACCGAGGTTTGTGAGCTTTCAGTCTTGATTGATTTTGCGCCAAGTGTGTTGGCTTCGCGGTTGAGCTCTTGCGTTAAGAAGTCGAGACGCCTGCCGTGAGGCCCGGCCCCGCCAATAAGTTCTTTTGCCTCTTCTACGTGGATGACCAGTCGATCTAGCTCCTCTCTGACATCTGCCCGCTGCGCAAGCAGTGCGACCTCTTGTTCTAGCCGGTCATTATCTACAGAAACTTCCAGTTCTGCGACTCGCGCGAGTAGCCGCTGGCGTTGTTGCTGGGCGAGATCGTCAGCCAGTGGTCGAATGGCATCTACATGCCCAGCGATGAGATCCAGTTGTTGCTCTAGGATTATTTTTAGTCTTTCGCCTTCTCTTGAGCGTGCTTCAACGAATGCGGCCAAGGCTTCGTCAAAAAGTTCCAAAACGTCGTTGTCTAGGTCTGCGTCTTGGGTTGATGAAGATTGCATCACGCCGGGCCAATGTAGGATGTCTATGGCGTTCAATTCTTTTGTATCTGGGGCCAAGGCTTTGAGTTCATTGAAGGCTTGGAGCAGTTCCTGCACCTTTTCTTCATTCAACGTTAGGCCCTTGCTGCCAGCGGTTGACTCAACCCGTAGCGAACAGTCCACTTTGCCTCGTTTGAGCTGTTTGCGCGCGCTGTCTCTGACTTTTTGCTCCAGCGCTCTGAGGCTGTCGGGCATGCGAAAGGCGGTTTCTAGATAGCGATGATTCACCGATTTCAATTCCCAGACCAGGTGATGCTGTTCAACGTCGCGCTCACTGCGAGCGAAGGCGGTCATGCTATACATTTGATTCATTCTATTTGCGTAATTCTAATTAGTTAAACGCGCTGGGCGTTTGGTGCTTGGATAATACTACGTCCACAAAAGCACGCTAAGCTTTAGTGCTCAAACTTTGAGTGGTTGCGTATCCAACTTAAGGGCTCTCTATGGGGGTACTGGTTGTTATCCTGGGTTTAAAATGCCCTCTTTGATTGAAATCGCTGTTCTCTATATCTCTTTGAGTGAATAATTCACGCTCTCAGCTTTGATGGCAACATTGCCACGAAGCAATTTTCATAACGCCCTATTTATAAACCCTTAGGAGATACTATGCGGCCAAGTGGTAGATCAACCGAGCAGCTCAGAGACATTAAATTTACGCGCAACTTCACCATGCATTCTGCGGGATCTGTGTTGGTTGAGTTTGGCAATACCAAAGTCATCTGCACGGCCTCGGTAGAGAATTCAGTGCCTGGATTTTTGCGCGGCAAAGGTGTGGGTTGGGTGACCGCTGAGTACGGTATGTTGCCGGGTGCCACTAACAGCCGTAATGATCGTGAGGCGGCGCGTGGTAAGCAGGGTGGTCGTACTGTTGAGATTCAGCGTCTTATTGGTCGCTCGCTACGTGCCATGGTCGACATGAAGGCTTTGGGTGAGCGCACTATTCGTCTAGATTGCGATGTGATTCAGGCTGATGGCGGTACTAGAACTGCGTCAATTACCGGCGGCGCAGTTGCGCTGGCTGACGCTATTGCCTCGGTCAATGCACCTGATGCGTTGATCGGTATGGTGTCCTCGGTCAGTGTGGGCATTTACAAAGGTACGCCGGTTCTGGACTTGGACTACGCTGAAGATTCCAATGCTGAAACCGATATGAACGTTGTTGCCATGGGCGACAAAGGTTTTATTGAGCTGCAGGGCACCGGCGAGGAAGCACCGTTCAATAAGACCGAGCTGCTCGCTTTGATTGAGCTGGCAGAAAAAGGCACTGCCGAGTTACTCGCTCTTCAGCAGGCCGCATTGGCTCTGTAATTAGCGCCGTAATTGGCGCAATAAATTGGCAAATAAATGGGTGCGATAGCCTGCGCTTTTTGTCCCCAACAGGAAACTGATGGGGACGCTTTTAGCCAATATTAGGTTTGGGGCCAAGGGAACAATTGCCCTTTTGATGACTTATCTACTTCCTCAACGTTTTCTTTTTAGTTTGGAGAAAAAATGACAGCTACTACTTCCACCGCATCTTTTATCGAATTTTTAGTTGGCCAAGGGGTCTTAAAATTTGGTGACTTCACTTTGAACTCTGGTCGCAAGAGCCCGTACTTTTTTAACCTAGGTTCAGTAGACGACGGCCCCGGTTTGTTAACGTTAGGCAGGGCTTATGCGGATGCCATTGTGGCGTCCAAGGTAGAATTTGATGTTCTATTTGGGCCGGCCTACAAAGGCATTCCGATTGCTGTTGCTACCGGATTGGCGTTAGCCGAGCGCGGCATCAATGTGGGCGTGGCCTACAACCGCAAAGAGGCTAAAGACCATGGTGAAGGTGGCAATTTAGTCGGTGCGCCAGTGCAGGGTCGAATACTGTTGGTAGATGACGTTCTCACGTCGGGCAAAGCCATTCGCACGGCGGTAGACCTGATTAAGGTAGAGGGAGCGGAAATTGCTGGCGTGGTGATTGCGCTGGACAGGGCTGAATTTGGGCCGTCGGGTCAGACCGCCGTAGACGACTTGGCTACAGATTTAGCTGCGCCGATGGTCTCCATTGCAGGTGTGGCTGATGTGATTAGTTTTCTGCAAGGGCAGGATGATATGCAGTCGGTTTTGCAGAGCATGCGTGCGTATCAGCAAGCTTATTGCAAGCTTGCCTAGTGAACTGTCAATGCCCTAATCAGCGGGTGCCTGATTCAATTCGAAGCAGGCTGACTTACAAATATACTGCCTGCCAATAATGCCCATTGGTCTTTCCAGTGGGCTGTAGGTAGTTGCCTAAAGTCAGATCTAACAAATTGCAGTATCTGCCCTTCCGCACTGGCTAGCAGCAGGTTTGCTTTAGCACTGATCCCGACGTCGCCAAACTGCTGTAACGCTCGTTCCTCACGCATGCACTGACGCATTTGAGTTTCTATTCGGTCCAACAGTTGACACATACGAGCGCGCAGCCGCTCGGTTTCTCCTTGTAGAGCGTCGCCAACAAATAGTCGAGCAAAGCCCGGATTACGTTCTACAAACGTTAGGAGTAGAAAGAGGATGTTGTGGCACCTGGTCGCCGCGTCTTCATGATCGCTGAGTATTGTGCCAATGCGACTGAACAAAGTTTCTTCTGCAAACTCAATTAAACCTTCAATCATTCGTGCTTTGCTAGGGAAGTGGCGATACAACGCCGCCTCCGAAACACCCACCTCTTTGGCAAGGCTTGCTGTTGTGATTTTACCCCCAGGTGTGGCTTCAAGCATTTGTGCTAGAGCCTGCAGGATCTCCTGCTTACGATTAGCTTTCGACATGGTCAATAATCTGTGTGCCAATGCCAGAGTCTGTAAAAACTTCTAACAGTAGTGCGTGGGGGACCCGACCATCCACTATTTGCACGCTGCTTACGCCTGATGAGACCGCTTTTAGCGCGCAATCTACCTTGGGCAACATGCCTTCATTGATCACACCGTCGGCGATCAGTTGCTCTACTTCGGCCTTAGCAATGGTGGAAATGGTTTTTTTGTTGGCATCTAAAATGCCAGGTGTGTTAGTCAATAGAAGCAGTTTTTCTGCGCCTAAGTATTCGGCAATCGCGCCGGCCACGATGTCGGCATTAATATTATACGACTCACCTTTCTCGCCAACGCCGATGGGCGCAATAACAGGAATAAACTGTGAGTCTTTAAGCGTGTTAAGCACGTCCACGTCGATATTTGTAATGGCGCCAACGTGGCCAATATCAATAATTTCCGAGGCAGAACTTGCGGGGTCTGCTGATGCGGGCATAGGTAATTTCTCAGCTTGTATAAGGTTACCGTCTTTACCTGTGACACCCACGGCTCTGCCGCCATGGGTATTGAGTAAAGAGACGATCTCCTGATTGACTAAGCCGCCCAAAACCATTTGCACCACATCCATAGTTTGCGAATCGGTCACGCGCATGCCGTTGACAAATTTCGACTCAATGCCCAATTTTGCCAGCAGGTTGCCAATTTGCGGGCCGCCGCCATGAACGATTACCGGGTTAATGCCCACCAGCTTCATAAGTACAACGTCTCGGGCAAAACTGTTTTTCAGGCTTTCGTCGGTCATGGCATTGCCGCCATATTTGATCACAACAGTCTGGCCGTGAAAGCGTTGGATGTAGGGTAGGGCTTCAGTTAAGACCTGAACCGTTACTGTATTGGATGAATTCATAGTGGGTTTTGTGTTCTTAGCGAAATTTAAGCGTGTCGTCTATGTTAGCCAATTGAGCCTGAAATTCATCCTGAATGCGATCTAACGCCTCTTGGGTGTCGGCTTCAAATCGTAATGACAATACCGGACTTGTGTTCGAGGGGCGTATGAGCCCCCAACCATCCTCGAAATCAACGCGAATGCCGTCGATCAAGGTGAGGCGGCCATTGCCAAAGTCTGCATTGGCGCTGAGCTGGTCCATAACCCAAAACTTGTGGGTCTCCGTTGTCAAAATCTTCAGTTCCGGAGTGGTGAATGTAGTTGGATACTTAGCAAACACCTCGTCCACATTTTGCTCGGTAGCGCTGAGCAGTTCGAGCAGGCGCACGGCGGTATAAAGCGCATCGTCAAAGCCATACCAGCGTTCGCCAAAGCATATGTGGCCGCTGAATTCTCCAGCAATAGCGGCCTTGGTTTCTTTGATTTTCGCCTTCATATGTGAGTGGCCGGTCTTCCACATCAGCGGCTTGCCGCCAGATTGCAAAATAATTTGCTCAAGGTTGCGGCTACATTTGACGTCAAATATGACCGTAGAATCTGGCACTCGTGCACAGATGTCCTCAACAAAAAGCATCATCATTTTGTCTGGCCAAATGATTTCTCCAGCGGGCGTCACTACGCCAAGCCGATCGCCGTCGCCGTCAAAGGCTAGGCCAATGTCGGCTTGTTCAGCCTTTACCGCAGCGATCAGGTCTTCTAAGTTTTCAGGTTCAGCTGGGTCTGGGTGGTGATTGGGGAAGTTACCATCAATTTCACAAAACAAGGGAATGACATCACAGCCCAGTTTGCTCAGCAGCGCTGGGGCCATTTCTCCAGCAACGCCATTACCACAGTCCACTACAACTTTTAATCGCCTAGATAGCTTGCCGGCGGCTAATGCCTGATCAATGTAACGCTCATCCATTACTTGAGAGGAGGCGCTGCCCTGACCCTCAATTAAAGTGTTGTTGAGTAAGTTTTGATAAAGGTCTTGGATCATTGATTCCGCAAGCGTAACCCCGCCGATCATCATTTTAAGACCATTGTACTCTGGTGGGTTGTGACTGCCGGTGATCATGATCCCTGTGCCGGTGCCCAGCTCGTGAGTCGCATAATACAGCACGGGTGTTGGCACCTGACCAATACTGATCACCGCCATGCCGCCCTCTACCAGACCAGCGATAAGCGCTTGCTCAAGAGCTGGGCTTGATAAGCGCCCGTCTCTACCCGTAACCGCTTGAAGGTTGCCAGATGACACGGCCTTGGTGGCAAAAGACCTGCCAATCCAATAAACCATGTCTGGGGTTAGGTTTGTTGTAACAATGCCCCTAATGTCATAGGCACGAAAAATGCCCCCGTCTACTTCGGTTTGTTCAAGGCTTGTTGGGGAAAAAACGTTATCGCTCATGGGGTCTCTTATTGTTTGTTAGCTATTTTTTGGTTAGTTGTTTTGAAAAAACAGAAATGATTTCATCTAGCAAGTGCTCTGCTATTTGGCCTTTGCTCTGGCGCGGATATCTGGTCTCACCATCTTGGTGAATAAAGGTCACCTCGTTGTCTTGGCTGTTAAAACCAATGTCGTGGTCGGAAACGTCATTGACAATAATCGCGTCTAAACCTTTGCGTTGGCGCTTGGCGCGTGCGTATTCCAAGGTGTCGTGTGTTTCGGCGGCGAAGCCAATGACCAGCCCAGCGGACTTGCTGGCCACTACGCTGGCGATAATGTCCGGATTTTCTACAAGGCGCAGATTCATATTTGGGTCTTGCGTTTCCGTGCGTTTGATCTTCTTGTCCTGAATCGCCTCAACTCGATAGTCGGCGACTGCCGCAACGCCGATAAAGACATCAACATCGTCTAAATGCTGGTGCACTGTGTCATGCATTTCTAATGCAGTGGTCACGTCTAATCGGGTGATAGACGGGTTAGATTCAGGTACTCGCGGTCCTGCAATGACGCTGACTTTGGCGCCACGAGCGAGGGCGGCATTGGCAATACTTAATCCCTGTAATCCTGAGCTGTGGTTAGAGATATAGCGCACTGGGTCTATGGCTTCCTGTGTCGGTCCAGTGGTAATCATGATGTGCAACCCGGCCCATTGTGCACTCTTTGCGCTTTCCGTCATGGGTGAATATTGCTGGGCAATTATGGCTTCAATGATCTCTTCGGGTTCGGTCATTCTACCAGGGCCGTCGTCGCCACAGGCTTGGTCGCCGTGGTCCGGCCCAATCAGCCGATAATTGTAGCTGGACAACGTTTGCAGATTGGCTTGTGTTGCGGGGTGTTTGTACATCTGCTGGTTCATAGAAGGCGCAACACTAATAGGCGCTTGTGTGGCCAAACATAGCGTCGTCAGCAAGTCGTCAGCCTGGCCCTGAGCGAGCCTTGCAATGCAGTTGGCCGTGGCCGGCGCTATAACAATCTGGTCCGCCCACCTAGCTAATTCAATATGCCCCATAGCAGCTTCTGCATTTTCGTCCCAAAGGGTATTGCGCACAGGGCTGCCAGATACAGCTTGTAGGGCCGTTGGCGTAACAAAGTGGTGGGCATTTTCTGACATCACAACTTTAACTTCCGCACCTTGGGCAACTAAACCTCTTACAAGAGCGGGGGTTTTATACGCAGCAATGCCTGACGAAATACCAAGCAAAATATGCTGCCCTGCAAGTTTGGACATAGCAAAACCTTGAAACATTTAGATGACGAAAATCACCTCTGCACTGCGCCTCCAACGTTCGAAAGAACGCCTCAAGTGCCTGAAGCAACCTTAAAAAAAACGAAGGTTAACATTGAACCCTGTAAAGACGTAATCACTAGATGGCAAGAAGATGAGCGGCCACGAGAGAGGCTTTTGCGTCATGGGCCGGAAACTCTGTCGACAGCAGAACTTTTGGCGCTGTGTTTGGTTTCCGGTAGCCAAGGCGAAGACGCGGTGCGTATGTCTCGTCGGTTGCTGGAAGCGTTTGGTGGTATTGGCACGCTGCTCGGCGCGCCGGTTAGCGCGCTGACCAAGTTTCGCGGAGTCGGCCAGGCCAAAGCCGCCCAAATCAAAGCGATACACGAGCTTATGGCGCGGGATGTTGAGGCTGATTTTGCCAAGGGTGAGCGCTTCAATGACCCGCAGTCGGTGAGTCGATATTTGCGCAAGCGTATTGGCCATTCCCCCAGAGAAGTGTTCGCTTGCTTGTACCTAAATTCCAAGCACGAGTTACTCTCTTTTGAGATTATGTTTAACGGCTCCATAGACAGGGCTCATGTTCACCCCCGGGAAGTATTACGCCGGGGAATTGAGTTGAATGCTGCAGCCATAATATTGGCGCATAATCACCCTTCTGGCGTTTCTGAGCCGAGTCAGGCGGATATTTTTTTGACCAAAGAGTTGGCCAACTTACTTAGACAAGTAGATATCCGTGTTCTCGATCATTTCGTCGTTTGTGCCAGAAATACGGTTTCTTTGGCCGCTAGAGGCCTGATCTAGCCTTTTTTGTTGCTCTAATTCCCCCACTTTGGTATAAACGCGCCTCAAATTTTCTAGGGATCCCGACTATGTCTAAGGTATGTCAGGTCACAGGCAAAAGACCAATGGCTGGCAACAACGTCAGTCATGCAATGAACAAGACGAGAAGGCGCTTTTTGCCTAATCTGCATTACCATCGTTTTTGGGTGGAATCAGAAAAGCGCTACGTCAGATTACGAGTATCCTCAAAGGGTATGCGTATCATCGACAAGAATGGTATTGATATCGTTCTTAAAGACGTGCGTGCTGCAGGTCATAAGGTATAACAAACTCTACTCGCCTGACTGCCTAGCAGCTCAAGCGGATTAAGGAGTATAGTCGCTGGGCGAAGGTTGGTTGTGAACAGGCCTAGCGACGAACAAAACGGATTAAAACTATGCGCGATAAAATTAAACTCGTTTCAAGTGCCGGTACCGGACACTATTACACGACTGATAAGAACAAGAAGAACACACCAGACAAGATGGAAATTAAAAAATTCGATCCTGTTGTGCGTAAGCATGTGCTCTACAAGGAAGCTAAGATCAAGTAAGGAATGCCTGAACTCCCCGAAGTCGAAACGACTCGGCGGGGCATAGAGCCCTTCCTCCTTGATCAATCGATTCTAGCAATCGAAGTCCGGCAGCCTCGCCTGAGGTGGCCGGTAGACTTGCCTCCTAACCTTGCGGGCAGCAAGGTCATTAATGTCTCGCGGCGCGGCAAATACATTCTCATCACTACTCACGTTGGCACGTTGCTCATACACCTTGGTATGTCAGGTAGCCTCAGAGTTGTAAGCCCCCAAACCCCACCCAAATTGCACGATCATATTGATATTAAATTGACGGGCGATCATTGGCTGCGTTTTAACGACCCGCGCCGATTCGGTAGTTTTCATTTCCAAAAGGGTGATGCACACGAGCATTGGCTGCTTAAAGATTTGGGTGTCGAACCTCTGGAAAATGAGTTTTCCGGTGACTATCTATTCAGCAGCTCTAGACGCCGTAAGGTGGCCGTGAAGAACCATATTATGGACGGCAAGATTGTGGTGGGGGTTGGCAACATCTACGCTGCTGAATCGCTGTTTATGGCCAAGATTAGGCCAGCAACAGCAGCCCAAAGAGTGAGTCGACTGGCTTACGAAAATTTGGCCCAAGCGATTCGCATGATTTTGGCGAGAGCCATCAAGGTGGGTGGTACTACATTACGGGATTTTGTGGGTTCCGACGGACAACCCGGTTATTTTAGCCAAAGCTTGAATGTCTATGGTCGAGAGGGTCAGCCGTGTCGAGAGTGCTCTAGCACCCTTAAAGGCCAGATCTTGGGTCAGAGAAGCACGGTTTATTGTCCTAGCTGCCAAACCTTCAGTGGGTGGCGCTAGTTGCCTTGACCGCCTCGCTATTGCGAAGCTAAAGCGGTTGTATGCTTAACGCGTGGTCGGCACATGCCAATGAGCGCTACTATGACTACTTCTTAGCGTTTTTACTCGCCAATTCAGAGATGACCTCTGGGTGGACAAACTGCGATATATCACCGCCTAACGCCGAAATCTCCCTGACCAGCGTGGAAGAGATAAACGAGCAATCTTTTGAAGTAGGTAAAAATACGTATTCAAGCTGAGGGTCCAAAGACCTATTCATTTCTGCCATTTGGAATTCGTAGTCGAAGTCAGTCACTGTGCGCAGCCCGCGAAGCACGAAGCGGGTGTCTTTGGCGCGAACGTAGTCAACCAAGAGAGAGTTAAAGCCCTCAACTGAGACTCTGTCACCATACTGTGCAAGTACCTTTTCGCAAAGCGCAATTCTGTCTGCCAGATCCACTTTTGGGTCTTTGTTGATGGATGTGCCAATAGCCAAGACGACATGGTCAAATAGGTGTAATGCTCTTTCTACCAGATCCGTATGCCCATTGGTGATTGGGTTAAATGATCCTGGGTAAACCACAGTTCTTTTTGACATAGTCTTTTCTCTGCGTCTTATGACGTCTAATTTCATTCGTGAGGGGGCGATACTAGCGTTGGGTTTTTGCTACTGCAAGTTGATTGAGATCAACAAAATATGCTCAAGGTTTTGGTAATTTGCACCAGACTAATGCACTAAAGGTATTGCCGCCGGAGGTTGTTCTGTCTAATTCAAAGCCGTGAGCAGCGCATATTTCCTCGATCAGTTGAGCCTGATTAGACTCGAGGTAAACGTATTTTTTCACCAACTTTTGTCGTGCTATGAGTTCTAAGCAAGCCCCTAATAGTTCTGGTTGGGCATAGGGTGGGTCGAGAAAAATAATATCAAAGGACTCGTTTAAAGCGCTGAGATAGGCGAGCGCATTGGTTTTTATCACTTGGCATGTGGGGTCGCCAAGCTCGGAGATATTTTTTTCCAGTGAGCGAAAAATGGTCGCGTCGCTCTCTACCAGCACTACCTTGCCAGCGCCTTGTGAAAGCGCCTCTATGCCCAGGGCGCCGGACCCAGCAAACAAATCAAGGCAGGTGGTGCCTGCGATTTCTGGTCGCAGCCAGTTAAACAAGGTTTCCCTAGTTCTGCCCAATGTGGGTCTTAAATCGTTTATCTCAGGGAAGGTAATTTTCCGTCCTCGCCACCTGCCACCAATAAGGCGCACCGACTGAGATTTGGTAGTTTGCTTTTTCATAGGGAGTTTAATGAGCAAGGCATAGATTCGATGGCAAATATTATAGAATGTTCAGCTGCAATGCGCTTCAAGCTTAATGCGATCTAACTCTGTATTGACCGCTGGGATGTAGGTTAAGCGCGCGCAATTTGCGTTATAGTAATGCAACGCTTTGGGCTCTGGGGTTCAAAGGCTTTTTCGAAAAGAATTTCACCATAGATGTTACCGATATGTCAGACAGCAAAGCGCCCGGTTTTTTTTCTAAGCTAAAATCAGGTTTGGCAAAAACCCGCGCACAACTCGCAGATGGTGTGGGTAACCTCTTGCTCGGCGAGAAAGAAATCAATGACACGGTCTTAGAGGATTTAGAAACCGCGCTGATCACCACTGATGTTGGCGTGGATACAACTCAAGACATTATTGAGAACCTGACACAGCGTGCCCAGCGTCGCGAGTTGGCAAACACGCGCGCATTGCACGAAGCCCTGCATGGCCAATTGGTGGAGCGTCTCTTACCCATTATCAAACCCTTTGAGTTGCCTGAGAAAAGATCCGGCATGCCTCGAATCATTTTCTTTGTTGGTGTAAACGGTGTCGGTAAAACCACAACCATCGGTAAGCTGGCCAAGCGTTTTAAGGATGACGGCAAGAGCGTGTTGCTTGCAGCCGGCGACACTTTTCGCGCAGCAGCGGTAGAGCAGCTGCAGGCCTGGGGCGAGCGTAACGACATTCCTGTAATCGCCCAGCCTCAAGGCTCAGACAGTGCGTCCGTAGTGTTCGATGCGGTCCAATCTGCTCAAGCTCGCGATGTAGATGTACTACTAGTCGACACCGCTGGTCGATTGCAGGCGAAAACTCAGTTAATGGATGAGCTGGAAAAAGTTCAGCGCGTCGTAAAACGGCTAGACCCAGATGCCCCCCATGAGGTGATATTGGTCCTTGATGGCGGCGTTGGTCAGAACGCGCTGAGCCAAGTTAAATTATTTGATGAGGCGGTAAAACTCACTGGGTTGGTCGTTACCAAACTTGATGGTACCGCCAAAGCGGGTGTCGTTTTCGCCGTTGCGAGTGGGGCAGGCGGTGTGCCAAAGATCCCTCTATATTTTATTGGCGTGGGCGAAGGCGTGGATGATTTACGCCCCTTCGATGCAGACGATTTTGTGCAGGCACTGCTCGCCAGCGACCAAGAGGACGATTAGGCACAGTGGCCAGCATAGTCCTAGAAAACGTTACCAAGCAGTTTTCCAGCGGATACAAGGCGTTGGCAGATGTTTCAGTGGAGTTTGCCTCTGGGTCCATGACTTTTTTAACCGGTCATTCCGGTGCGGGTAAGAGTACTTTTTTGCGTTTGTTGATTGGCGCCGACGAGCCTACCCGAGGCCGAGTGCTGGTGGGTGGTGTGAATATCAGTCAATTAAGTGCAAAGCGCATGCCTTGGTATCGACGCAATGTAGGGGTGGTATTTCAAGACCACCACTTGCTCGCCGATCGCTCAGTTTTTGAAAATGTGGCATTGCCGCTGCGTATTGGACATTTTCCTGCAAAAGAGATCGCGCCTCGGGTAAGAGGCGCGTTAAGTGCGGTAGACTTACTTGATAAAGAAAAACTCCTGCCGGGTTTTTTGTCCACCGGGGAGCAGCAGCGCGTTGGCATCGCTCGGGCGGTAGTGAATAGACCCAAAATCTTACTGGCAGATGAACCAACAGGAAACCTCGACCCAGATTTATCGCAGACCATAATGGATCTGTTTAGTCAATTCCGAGAGATTGGCACCACAGTTATTATTGCGACTCACGACATAGAGTTGGTGAAAAATATGGGTCAACCCACTCTAAAATTAGTTGCTGGGTGCCTTGAAGACCCAGTTGCCGCGCAAACAAAAGTCACTGAGTTCAATTTATGAAACGCCAGGTGCCCTTTGTCTAGCAAGAAACCCGACAGCCTTGACCCCTGGGCTAAGCCATCCGGTGGTCTTATCAATTGGCTTAAGGATCATGGGCGCACGTTCAATGATACGACGCTTTATGTCAGCCAGCGTTTGGCGAGTAGCCTGTTTGTTTGGTTTTTAGTCGGTATCGCGCTGGCCCTTCCCGGCATACTTTGGCTCGCTCAGGTCAACCTGCATGCGGTTGGAGAGGGTTGGCAGGGCCGCGCAGGTTTGACCGTCTACTTCGAAGCCGGGGTTAATCCGTCGAATATAGAGGCGGTACTAAAAGACTTGGAAACCATGCCGTTGGTAGACAAAACGGCGTTAACAACATCTGATCAGGCGCTACAAGATTTTGTCGCCCAAACATCTGACTCCCTTGAGTTGCGCAACATCTTGGCTAGCCTGGATGAAAACCCGCTACCTGCGTCCATCCAAATTACCAGCAGAGAGGGTGCGGACTTTATTGAGCTTGAAAGTTTGCAACGGCAGCTAAGGGCCAAATCTCAAATCAACGATGTAGTCATTGAAAAGACTTGGTTGGAGCGGTTGCGTGACATTACGAGCTTGTTAAACCGGCTGGGTTGGATACTGGGGTTACTGTTTGGTCTAGGTGCGATCTTTGTCACTTCTGCGTCTGTGCGGTTAGCCATTGAGTCGCGCTTGGAAGAGTTGCTGGTATTGGCCCTCGTGGGTGCCACCAAGGGGCAGATGCGGCGACCATTCATATATTTTGGCGCTTGCTATGGCGTGGGCGGCGGTGTCATGGCTGTAATGTTCCTGGCCCTCATTCTTAATGCTATTGAAGGACCGCTGCAGGCGTTACTCGGCAGCTATCAAGTACCGCTTGTCGTGCAGGGCTTCAACGGCCAGTTTCTACTTAGCATGCTAGGTATTGGCATTTTTCTTGGCGTAATCGGCGCGTGGGTTGCGGTACGACAACGTTTGCACAGCGCGCAATTTCTCTAGCGGCAATTTATTTACGACGTTGCCGCGGCGGTTTTGAGTAACTTTTGTCAAGATTTAAGGCTCAAATCTTTGTTAGCACTCCTCAAGTTAGAGTGCTAATATCTTTTTTCGTGTTACCGGAAGTATCACCATGACAACAAACATTATGGCAATGCCAAGCATCGCTCCAGGTCGTGACCTCGATGCCTATTTACGCACAATCAGTCAATTTCCCATCCTTAAGCCGGAAGAGGAAAAGCTACTCGCTGAGCGATTTTACGCTGACCAAGATTTAGATGCCGCCCGCGAGCTAGTCATGTGCCACCTGCGCTTTGTGGTTCACCTCGCTCGATCTTACAAGGGCTATGGACTCTCCCAAGCTGACCTAATCCAAGAGGGTAATGTTGGATTGATGAAGGCCGTTAAAAGATTCGATCCTAATGTAGGCGTGCGTCTGATTTCCTTTGCCGTGCATTGGATTAAGGCCGAGATTCACGAATACATTTTGCGCAACTGGCGCATAGTCAAAGTGGCTACAACCAAATCTCAGCGGAAGTTGTTCTTTAACCTTCGCGGCGCCAAGCGCAGTAGCGCATGGTTGAGCTTGGCTGAGACCCAAGCTATTGCTGATGATTTGGGTGTGTCTGCGGCAGAGGTGACGCGCATGGAAGGCCGGCTGAGTGCCAGCGACATGGCCTTTGACGGTTACGGTACAGATGAAGAATCGGCAACGGCTCCAATGCACTTTTTGGCCTCAGCGGCGCCTGATCCAGCCGATATTGTTGCGGATGAGCACATGCAACAAGACTCCAGCCTTCGCCTCAGTGCGGGGCTTGCCGGTTTAGACGAGCGCAGTCGAGATATTTTACAGCAGCGTTGGTTGAGTGATGACAAATCCACGTTGCATGAACTAGCTGCTGAATATGGTGTCTCCGCAGAGCGTATCCGCCAGCTAGAAAAAAACGCGATGAAGAAACTCAAGCTCGCCATTACTGCTGACTAGTAGATGGCCAAGTTGTTTATTCTTTTCGGAGGCTCACTAGGCCTCCTTGGCGTGGTGCTCGGTGCATTTGGCGCCCATGCTTTGAAAACCCGCCTCTCTGAATCCAGCTTGTCGAGCTGGGAGACTGCAGTTTCCTACCAGATGTACCACGCCCTAGTTCTACTCTTCGTCGGCTTATGGTTACTACTCGATGGTCCCGCTTCGCTTCGCTACGCAGGCGCTCTCTTTATGGTGGGCATCGTACTCTTCAGCGGCAGCATTTATGCGTTGGTTTTAGGCGCGGGTTCTTGGTTTGGTCCCGTAACACCTCTAGGTGGTGTAACTTTGATAGCTGCGTGGGCCACCCTCATATATTCTTCTCTCGCCATTAATAACTAATTAGCTGCCTCAGCTTCTGGGAGAAAATTTTAGTGCCCGAGCAGGATTCCGCCAGTACTCCAAACGCCGACGGGTCGTTGTACAACGACTTCGCCCATAGTTATATCCGTCGCCGTGGTCGTTTTACTAAAGCCCAAGCCAGTGCGCTGGAACGTTTAACCCAGCATTATCGTTTATCAATGCCCGCAATAAATGCAGACCCGCGCGAACTGGGTATCGAAATTGGTTTTGGTATGGGTCACGAACTCATCATTTGGGGCCAAGAACAACCGCAAAAATTACTTTTGGGTATTGAACTTTACCAGCCGGGTATCGGCTCCATGCTCTCAAGACTCGAAAATCTCAAAATTGAAAATGTTGCCCTTGTAGATCAACCCGCACAGAAAGTGTTGGCTGAACTCACGCCTGATTCTGTGTCAGAAATAAGAATATTTTTCCCGGACCCATGGCCGAAAAAACGGCACTTAAAGCGGCGGCTGATTCAGCCTGAGTTCTTGACGCAGATGCTTGTCGTGCTAAAACCTACGGGTATTGTTAGGTTGGCAACAGATTGGGCCGAATATGGCGAGTGGATGGCGGAGCATTTCGCCATGAATGACAACTTCAAATGCGAACTTGATGCAATTAGAGACCCAATTTTGGGTGAGAGCGGACTGAAAACAGAGCTAGACTCAGACGGTACAGCGCGCGGTAGAACAAAATTTGAAACTCGCGGTGAGAAGTTGGGCCATCGTATTCGTGACTTCACTTATCGCCGAATTAGCTAACAAACTTTTCCAATACCGTATCTAGGTACCGAAGCCCAAGTTCAGTTGTACTGCAGCGGTCGGGTCGGACTAACCCTTGGGCGACCAGTCCGTCCCATTGTGTTGCAATAACCTGCCAATCCAAGCCGGTTTTTTCAGTAAAGGTGGTCAAGCTGGTGCCGTCAATTAGACGCAGGGCGTTCATCATAAACTCTAACGGCAACTGTTCTTCGGCTACCCTCTGCTTGGATGTTTTGGTTGGCTCGCCTTGATATAGCCGTGGCTGGGAGGCCTTTTGCGTGCGTAGGATCTGCTCGTCTTCGCTGACCTTTCCATGGGCGCCCGCGCCTAAGCCAACGTAGTCTCCGAATGACCAATAGTTAATGTTGTGTTGGCAGAAGGCGGCGTCTTTTGCGTAAGCGGAGATCTCGTATCGACTATAGCCTTGCCCAGCGAGCAGTTCGTTACCCTTGATCTCTATTTCAGCGAGGATGCCATCTATGGGTAGTAGGGGTGGCCGTTTGGCAAACTCTGTCTTTGCTTCAATAGTGAGTTGATACCAAGAGATGTGTTGGGGCGACAGTGCAATGGCGCTCTCCAGATCAAAAAGCGCATCCTCTAAACTTTGGCCGGGCAGTCCCCACATGAGGTCTATGTTGATGTTTGTGAAACCAGCCGCCCTCGCTTTGGCGACAGCGGCGACGGTTTCGGCAGAATTGTGCACTCGACCTAGTTTAGCAAGCTGGGTGTTTTGAAAAGACTGCGCGCCAATGGACAGCCGGTTGATCCCAGCGCTCAGATAATGCTCAAAGTCAGTATATTCCTGGGTGCCGGGATTGGCCTCCATGGTGACTTCCGCATCTACAGCAATGGGTAATTGCCTCAGAAGTTTTGCCATGAGTTCGGGTTTAAAAAGGCTGGGTGTGCCACCGCCAAAGAAAACGGTCTTAAAGCCATCTTGCGAAAAGTCAGCATTTTCTAGTGCAGGAATAGTAGTCGACTGGACCTGCCAATCTTCGAGTAACGAATCTAGATATCTCTTCTGGTCAACGTCGTCCTTGAGAGGGTGAGAATTGAAATCGCAGTAGGGACATTTTTTTATACACCACGGAAAGTGAACGTATAGCCCAGGACTATTAAGCATCTATGTTAAGCATCTGTGTGAAAAACAGCCGACAACTGCGTAATGAGCTGCTGGCTGGCTTGGCCGCGGTGACTCAATTGGTTTTTAATGTCCGCTGGCAGTTGTGCGGCGCTGCGGTCGTGGCTGGCGACAAAGAATAATGGGTCGTAGCCGAATCCGCCCTCTCCTTGAGGCGCGCTAAGAATTTCTCCCCACCATTGGCCGTAGGCTATGATTGGTGTCGGATCTATGGGGTGGCGGAGCATCACCATACAACAAAAAAAGTACGCTGATCGTGACGCTTGGTCTGCCAATTGGCTGAGCAATTCGTTGTTATTTTCTGTGTCGGTAGCATCTGCATGCGCAAAGCGTGACGAATAGATGCCGGGGCGTCCATTTAGCGCGGGTACCACTAGGCCGCTGTCGTCGGCGATAGCCGGCAGGGCGGATGCTAAGCTCACTGCTCTGGCCTTAATCAGCGCGTTTTCAACAAAGGTGGCACCGTCTTCCACTGGGCTTGGAATATCCGTGTCGGTTTGGTTTTCAAGTTCAAGCCCCAAGGGTTCTAGCAAACGGCGCATCTCAACGATTTTGCCGTTATTTCGAGTGCCGAGCATGACTTTCATTATTCAGCCCAATAAAGTTTTTGATTGAATTTCAGTAAGGTCGATTTGCCGTCAGGTGCGGTGGCTTCAATTTGAATTCGGTGTACCTCTTGGTCGGCAAAGCGTATTTCCGCGAGGTAGTAGATGGCGTCGCCCTCAGTAACTTGCTTAAAATCCAAATCTTGCAGCTGGCCCAACAGATTTTGACTGTCGCCGATAATGGTCGCGTTGATTGCTTTCTTTTCTCGGTTGAGTACTGACACATTAACCAGTGCGCGATCTTTACCACGCGAAATATCGTATTCCGCAGCAATTTCTGGTTTCAGCATTGTTGTAGGAATCACAATGTAGTGAAGTTCGTACTGTCCAAAGCGCTGCATTTGCTCGGCAACGCCTAAGGGGCTAAAAATGATTGCTGCTACTGAAAGCAAGACAGTTAATGCTGTTCTTATAGTCATGAAGACTTTCCTAGTCGATAAAATGCATAGGTACCAAAAAAGTTAGGCGCCCAGTTAATAAAG
Source organism: K189A clade bacterium (assembly GCA_009886205.1). Lineage (GTDB taxonomy): Bacteria > Pseudomonadota > Gammaproteobacteria > Pseudomonadales > Azotimanducaceae > UBA4421. Next base: position 54,302 of record QXZU01000141.1, read on the forward strand.
GTTTTTTCTTGGTGGTTCGCGTTAACCACTCGGCGTTGAATGATATTTATAGATTCAGCAGCGCACAGTTGCTCAAAATCAGTGAAAGTACATAAATGAATATTTGGCGTATCAAACCAGCTATGTGGTAGCTGTTTAGAGACCGGCATTACGCCCTTCAGCGCCAATTGCGCTCGGCAGCGCCAGTGGGCAAAGTTGGGGAAGGTGACAATACATTCCTCGCCGATGCGCAGCATATCTCTAACAAGTTCTCTCGGCTCTTTGACCGCTTGCAAAGCATCTGTCATCACCACCATGTCAAAGCTGGCATCGACAAAGTTGTCCAAGCCCTCATCTAAATCTTGTTCAATGACATTGACGCCTTTACTCACGCAAGTGCGTATATTCTCCGCGTCTCTATCTAAGCCGTAACCGTTTACGCGTTTGTCGCGCTGTAGATGATCCAATAATTCCCCTTCGCCACACCCTAAGTCCAGTACGCGTGCGCCAGGATTGATTAACGTTGCGATCAGCGCCAAGTCACCCCTCATGAATCCACCTCGTTTTCTGTAGCCAACAGCTCGGCTGAGTTTTCTAACTCCGCAAAGGAGCGCTGCAGAAATGCACTAAGAACCTTTGTATATCGCTCTATGGGCAATAAGAACGAGTCGTGCCCATGCTCAGATTCGATGATCGCTGAGGCTACATTCTTTCTCGCTTGAATGAGGGCGTCGACTATCTCTTGAGACCGCTCTGGTGAAAAACGCCAATCAGTAGAAAAGGAAAGCACTAAAAATTTGGCTGTGGTGTTTTCTAGCGCCCGAGTCAGGTTTCCATCAAACGCTCGCGCCGGATCAAAATAGTCTAATGCCCGGGTCATCAAAAGGTAGGTGTTCGCGTCAAAGTACTGAGTGAAAGCCCGCCCCTGGTAGTGAAGATAACTTTCAACCTGAAATTCAACATTGGCACCTTGTTCAAAGTCGCCAGATTTAACGTCGCGATCAAACTTAGTTTTCATGCCGTCTTCTGAGAGGTAGGTAACGTGCCCAACCATTCTTGCGAGCATTAACCCTTTCTCAGGATTTTTATCAAACTGTTGGTAATCTCCAGCGCAGTAATCTTCATCTGTCGTTATGGCTTGTCTGGCGATTTCGTTAAAGGCGATATTTTGCGCAGACAATTTGGCTGCGGAGGCAATCAAGACTGCTGAATACAGCCGTTCTGGGAAGTCGATACTCCACTGCATGGCCTGCATTCCACCAAGGCTGCCGCCAATTACCGCAGCAAATTTTTGGATTCCGAGATGGTCGGCAAGGTGTGCTTGGCTAGCCACCCAATCTTTTACCACTACATTAGGAAAGTTCGGGCCAAATATTTCGCCTGTACTTGGGTCAATGGAGTTCGGTCCGGTGCTGCCATGGCAGCCACCAAGGTTGTTTAGGCTTAGAACGAAAAAATTGTCAGTATCAATGCACTTTCCTGGCCCTATACAGGCGTCCCACCAGCCAGGCTTAGCATCGTCTAAAGCGTGGAAGCCTGCCGCATGGTGGTGGCCTGATAGTGCGTGGCAGATAAGTATTGCGTTAGATTTTTCAGCGTTGAGTGTGCCGTAAGTTTCGAATACCAATTCGTACCCATGCAGCTGCTCTCCGTTTTGTAGTAAAAACGCTTCTGCATGCCGGTAGAGTTGGGGCTCAATTACGCCCAACGAATTTGCTTGAATACTGCTCATTAGATGAAGGCGTACGCATTGGGTAGTGACCGTTGCGCGATAGACAACATCAAAATAACCACCATGGGTGAAAAATCTAAGGGGCCCATTGAAGGCAATATACTTCTAATGGGTCGTATCAGAGGGTCTACCAATTGATCTAATAGTGACAATCCGGGGTGACTATTGCCTTGGGAGACAAAGCTGGCGATAACAATGATCAACATTGACCACCAATAAAAATCCACTAGTACGGAAAGCGTGCGGACTATACCAAAAATAGCGTATTGGCTTATTGTTAGGCGTCCCATGCTAATAAGGGCTACGAAAACAACGCCCATGACTAATGCTAACAGTAGCGCCGCCAAGTCAAATTTGCCGATAGAGGGTAAGAGTTTTCGCAACGGCGCTGCTAGGGGGTCGCTGCCTTTAATCACGGCTTGGCTGATGGGGTTGTAGAAGTCTGCGCCGCTGGCTTGCAGTAAAAATCGAACAAGAAACAATAATGTGGCGAGCCGCATTACCAAGTCGATGATCAGGATAAGTGTTTGGGTCATGATTTAGCTCCAAATTCTACGGCCAATTCTTTGGCTCTATTTTCCGCCGCGCTTAAAGCGTCGATAACAGTAGCGGGTAATCCTTGCGCCAGCATTAAATTCAAGGCTGCCTCAGTGGTGCCTCCGGGGGAGGTCACGTTTTTGCGTAAAGTGCCAGGATCTACATCGTTCTTTTGCGCCATGAGGGCCGCGCCGAATGCAGTTTGTTCGGTGAGCTTGCGGCTTAACTCCGCATCTAAGCCAAGCTTTTGCCCGGCGGCGATCATGTTTTCCATGAGCAAGAAAAAGTAAGCGGGTCCGCTTCCTGACACGGCGGTTACGGCATCTAAATGCACTTCCTCATTTACCCAAGCCACTTCGCCAACTGCTTCGAGAATATGGGTGGCTGATGCTTTTTGTTGATCAGATACCCGACTGTTTGCAAACAGGCCAGTCATGCCAGCACCCAATAACGCGGGCGTATTTGGCATACAACGTACGATGGGCTGATTTTCAGGTAGCCAAGTTTCGAGGCTCCGCAGATCAATACCTGCGACGATAGAAATAATCAGTTGGTGAGGTTTCAGGCCTGACAAAGCCTCTAGCACTGCGCCAGTGACTTGTGGCTTAACGGCCAGCACTATGACATCAGCTCCGTCCACTGCTTGATCATTATTACTTGCGGTCACAACACCTAAGGCAGCGAACTTCTCAAGCTGTATGGCCATCGGGTCAGCTGCTGCGATTTCCCCTGGGGAGGTACCACTTTCAAGCAGGCCGTTGATCAAACTGCCGGCCATATTGCCTGCCCCAATAAAGGCGATACTCACTGTTCATCTCCTAACGCTAAAAAAATACAAATGACGTAATTTACTCTCGTGGGCCAAATAATGCCGTACCCACCCTTATCATTGTGGCACCTGCGGCAATAGCGTGCTCTAAATCTCCGGTCATGCCCATAGATAGGGTGTCCCATGCGGCGGTGAAGGCGGGGTGCAACTCACCTTTTAGTTCAGCATGTAATTGTGCCACGGTTTCGTAGCCTACCCTAGGATCAGTGTCTTGACTCAATATGGTCATCAAGCCGCGTAACTTTAAATTCGGCAAATTGCTCATCTGCTTAACTAGGTCGATGCATGCTTCAGGGCTTGCACCGCTCTTGTTGGGGTCATTATCGACGTTCACTTGGAGCAGAATGTTTAACACTTTGCCCTCTGGGCATTGGCTACTCAGGCGCTGTGCAATTTTTAGTCGGTCTACTGTGTGCACCCACTGAAATGACTCAGCGATAACCTTTGTTTTATTCGACTGAATACTGCCTATGAAATGCCAAGTGAGCGGCTTGTCACCAAGAGATTGAATTTTTTCTGCGGCCTCTTGGAGGTAGTTTTCGCCAAAGTCAGTTAGGCCCAGTTCATGAGCCTGCGCGACACTTTGCCCAGGTTGGTATTTGGACACGCCGATGAGCAGCACTTCACTCAGCGCTCTGTTGCTGCTCGCGCAAGCTGTCTGGATGCGCTCGTTTAGCTGGTCTAAGCGTTGGTTCAAAGTCGTCATAGATTATGCATAAATCAATTTAATGTAGGCGTTGTTTGTCGGCTAATTCCGCATTCGTCCGTATTTGCGGTTTTCTTGATCAATTGGCTGGGAACTAGTCTAGCTCATTGAACCAGCTTTC
>QXZU01000142.1:0-14155 GCA_009886205.1 K189A clade bacterium
GCCTTCATCGGGGCTTTCTTCCAGGTCAGGCCAAGCTGAATAAATGGCCTTAATCAGTGTCGCCAGGGGAATAGCAAAGAAGACCCCCCAGATGCCACCAATACCGCCGAAGGCCAGCACCGCAATAATAATTGTGATGGGGTGCAGGTCCACTGCTTCAGAAAATAATAGCGGCACCAAAACATTGCCATCTAAAAACTGGATAAACATGTACGCCAACATGATCCACCCCAAATCTAGTGACCAACCGAACTGCAAAACTGCCACTGCAAATACAGGCAAGGTCACTACGGCTGCGCCAACAAAGGGAATGAGTACCGATACGCCAACGATTACTGCCAGCAACGCGGCGTAATTTAGGCCAAACAGAATAAAAGTAACAAAGGTGACTCCACCAACGATCAAAATCTCCAACACTTTGCCGCGCACGTAGTTGCCCAGCTGGGCGTTCATCTCTAAACCAACAGAATCTAACAGCGGGCGTTTCTTAGGCAAAATGGATGCCACCCAGTTCATGAGTGCATCCTTATCTTTCAAAAGAAAAAACACGGATATGGGTACTAAGACCAGGTAGATCAACAGGCCAAAAACAGAAAAAACTTGGGAAAATGCACTCTCAAGAATGGCGCCACTGACGTTACCTAATTCACGCGCGCCTTGTTCCACAATGGCCTCCACCTGCGCTTGGGTAACATATTCAGGAAAGCGCTCGGCTAAATTAAGCAACCCCTCTTGCAGGCGCGTTACTAAAGTGGGCACCAAACGGCCCAAACTCTGCATTTGCTGCCACAGCAGTGGCACGATGAGAAAAACAATGGCCATCACTGAACTGACAAACAGAAAAACGGAGATATTCACCGCCAAAATTCGCGGCATACGCATATTTTGCAGTCGGGTCACTAGGCCTTCTAACAAAAAGGCGATGACAAGCCCTGTCAGCACAGGTGCCAAAGCACCGCCAAGGGTGTATAGCAACACCATAATCAAACTCAGGGCCACCACTAGATAAACGGCATCTTCCTGAGAGAAGTAACGGTTCATCCAGCCACTGATTATGTTTAGAAAGTTCATGCTTTTTTCTGTATTAGGTAAACGAAGGTGCCGTCCTCTTCAGTGGACGAGAGCAGTATATGACCGCTTTGGGACGCAAACACTGAAAAGTCTCTAACAGAGCCGGGGTCTGTGGCCTGCACGCGCAATATTTGCAGCGGCTGCAGCTCATTCAGAGCTTTTTTTGCCTTCAATAACGGCATAGGGCACATCAAACCTTTGAGGTCTAAGTCGGTGTCTATATTGGTCAGCGTATTTTCGTCTGTGTTTATACCGGGCGATCCGCCGGTTGGGTCAGCATTGCTCATATTTTCCATCTCATTCATGGGCGAAATGTACCACAGGCTAATGAATTTAGCGCACTGGGCCTCAATTCTGGACTTTTTTTGTTCCATAACTTTCCTAGCAAGTCAGATAGCGTAGTATCAAGCCATGAACGCACCCAGCACGCCCTCAAACCGCAGCCTATTTCAACGCCTAGTTCGGCGCCCTCTTGTTAGCATTCTGGAAAGAGCCGCTCTTGCCGCGTTTTTACTCATGCCAACGCTCAGTGCGTCCTCGCCTAACGACCTGCCCAGCCTTGGCGACAGCGCTTCACGCATTGTTTCACCGCAAATGGAGCAGCAAATTGGTGAGATATTTTTAAAGCAACTGCACGCGGCACTGCCCCTTTCAAAAGATGTGCTAATTCAGTATTACGTTGAACAACACATGTCCACGCTGGCTCAATACTCGAGTCTGCAGTCGGCCTTGAACACCGTTGTGGTGGTTGATAACCCAAACATCAATGCGTTTGCCGCACCTGGCGGCATTATCGGCATAAACCTAGGCCTCCTTATTTATGCGCAAGACAGTGATGAGTATTCCTCGGTTATGGCCCATGAAATGGCCCACCTCAGCCAGCGACATTTCGCTCGCGGCATTGAAGCGCGACAAACCTCAGCCATTCCAAATTTAGTCGGTCTGCTTGCCGCAGTACTCGTTGGCGCTGCCGGTGGCTCGGATGCAGGGCTCGCCGCTTTAACAACTTTTCAAGCTGCTGGTCAGTCAAAGCAACTGCGCTTTAGCCGCGACCGCGAACAAGAGGCTGACCGCATTGGGCTGAATACACTGGCCCGGGCCAACCGCGACCCAGAGGCTATGTCGCGTATGTTCGAGCGAATGCAGCGGGCCTACAGATTCACCAGACGCCCCCCAGAATTTTTGCTCACCCACCCGCTGTCAGAAACCAGAATAAGTGATGCTAAGAACCAGGCACGCCAGTACGCAGACCAAGTGAGGTTGGCAACCAATCTAGAGAACCAACGAGATGCTTTTGACTATCAACTGATACGCGCTAGGGCCAGGGAACACTACGTCACCAAGCCCGGTGCCGAAATTGAAACCTACCGAGACAAGCTTGAAGACGACCCAAGCGATCTGAGTATCCAATATGCGTTGGCGCTTTCTTTGAGCAAGAACAAAGAACACGATGAAGCCATAAAACTGGTTGAGAATCTGTATCGACAAAACCCACGCAGTGTTCTGTATACCGGGGCATTGGCTGAGGTGCTGATTAACGCTGAACGACACGGCGAAGCCCAGCGCTTGCTCAAAGCGACACTGCAGCTATACCCAGCGAATTTCCCTCTAGAAATGCTGCTGGCGCAAAGCAAAATTGCCACTGAAGATTTTATGGACGCTGAGTTGCTGCTAGAACGCCAAGCCAAACGACGGCCCAAAGATGTCAATGTATGGTATGAACTGGCGGAGACATCAGGCTTAGCGGGCAATGTCACTGGGGTGCATTTAGCCAGAGCAGAATACTTTTATTTGAACGGTGCATTCCACAGAGCCATTCAACATTTGGAGTACGCTCAACGCTTAGTCGATGACAAAAATTTTCAGCTGGAAGCTAAGTTGACGCAAAAGATTCAAGACCTGCGCACTGAAATCCGCCGAGCTAACAGCTAACCGCGAAAAGACTGAACGCCACAACAGGCTTAAGCTCAGGTTGAGATTAAGCCTGAAAGGCCAACATACGATCCAACGGCATTTTTGCCCGCACACCCAACTCCGGGTCAACGAGAATCTCATTAGATGAGCGATAAGCGGCGTCTGTGAGTAGTCGATCTAAATTGCGCAGTTCATTCATAGCCATCCAAGGGCAATGAGCGCAGGAGCGACAGGTAGCGCCATCACCAGCAGTGGGCGCTTCAATAAACGTTTTGCCTGGATTTTCTCGGCGCAGTTTATGAAAAATGCCTCGGTCAGTGGCGACAATAAAGGTCTCATTAGGCAATTCTTTTGCAGCCTTAATAATGGCACTGGTGGAACCCACCGCATCGGCAATATCAATCACTGAGGCCGGTGACTCAGGGTGTACAAGAACCCCCGCCTCTGGGTAGACCCGCAGCAAATCTGTCAACGCCTTAGCTTTGAATTCTTCGTGGACCACACACGCGCCGCTCCAGAGCAACATGTCAGCCTGAGTCTGAGTTTGAATATACGCACCTAAATGTTTATCTGGCGCCCAGAGGATTTTTTCGCCATTGGCTTTCAAACTTTCAACTATCTCCAGCGCGCAGCTACTGGTCACCACCCAATCTGCCAGCGCCTTCACCTTGGCCGACGTATTGGCGTACACCACTACCGTATGGTCAGGGTGGGCTTGAATAAACTGGGCAAAATCTTCCGGCGGGCAACCCAGGTCTAGCGAGCACTCGGCCTGCAACGTGGGCATAAATACGCGTTTTTCTGGCGAGAGTATCTTGGCGGTTTCACCCATAAAGCGCACCCCAGCCACGACCAAGTTGTCAGCCTTATGATCGCGTCCAAAACGCGCCATTTCCAATGAGTCGGAAACAAAGCCACCGGTCTGCTCGGCAAGGTCTTGAATATCGCCATCTACATAATAATGTGCAATCAACACCGCACCCTGCGCTTCTAGCTTTTCTGCTATTTGCGCCTTTAGCTGACTGCGCTCTGCGTCATCCAACGCTAAGCTGCCCACCAAGGGAACTTGTTCAGGCGAAAGACTGTAGTCTGGGAGGCTCTGATTGGGCATATTGCGATTCATCATTGGTTAGTTAAGAAACAAAATTCTAGGTCCAAACGACATCAAATGCGAACACCTATATTGCACCTACCTATAGACGCGCTTAGAAGACACTCTAAACTCGCACAAAAGTGAGTTGAAACAACCCATAGTCAGCGACTCATTAAACCTACAGGCCAGCCAGCGCACAGCATCGGCGTAATTGGAAACCGCACAAGCAGATGAAAAAGAACACATGACAGCGAAAAAAATTATTTTTCTCATCACGCCCCCAGCAACCCACGCTCTGGATGAATCTCTGGCTAAATCTGAGGCTGACTCAATAACTGAAGAGATCGCAGAGGAAAATCATCTACTGCTGCCCAAGGCGTTTGCGCGATGCGGATGGTCTGTTACCTGCGCCACCCACAGCGAACTCAGCTTGGGACCCCGCGGTATCGAGATCGCTGGCAACCCTGCATCCCACTACGATCTTATCTGGCCGGTGGGATTTGGCCCCAAAAACGGCTTCTTAGATAGAAGCGCACTACTGGCAAGCATTGAATCTAGCCGACTCATCAGCCCCATCTCTAAACAAATTTTGCATCACGGCAAAAGCGCCTGGGTTGAACATTGCCCAGAAACTCATATATCCAACAACCCCAACACCCTGCTTAAGGTGTTGTCAGCTGAACAAGGGGCTTGGGTACTCAAACCTATGGCAGGCAGTTTTGGTCGAGACGTACAAATAATCAGGGCTGAACAGGGTTCACTGCTGGAAAAAATGTTTGCTCAAGCCCCCGGCATGTACTTTTGCCTGCAGCGCTTTCTACCGGAAATCACCCAAGGCGAAATACGCACATTGGTCGTTGGCGGGGAAATTATTGGCAGCTATCTGCGCAAACCTGCAGACGGGTTGCGCGCCAATTTGGCACAAATGGCCAATGCAGAAAAAACCACTCTTGAGGGACCGGCGGCAAAATTGGTTGCGACCATCCAGCAAGACCTCATAGATAACCGTATTGGCTTTGCGGCCATAGACACCGTGGGCCAGTGGCTGATGGAAGTGAACATTGCCAACCCAGGCGGGTTGGGCACACTGAACCGCCTATTTGATGAAGACTTTGGGGCAAAGGTTGTGCAGGCTGTTGAGCGCTTTTTGGACTAAAAATGCGCAAGCCGTTTTTACGCAGAATCAATTAGCGCTAACTAAAAAACTCTGCCTTGCCGCTTAACTAAATAAAAGTCGCCCTAATTCAGGGGCTAAAAAATTATACAGAGCCGCCATCTACCCTAATTACGGTGCCTGTGGTGAAGCTCGCAGAGCTGCTGGCCAGATACAATGCCGCCCCAACTATTTCATCAGGTCTGCCACCGCGACCTAGGGCTTGAGTGGATTTCGCTCTACGCTCGAAGGCGGGCATGTCCCAGGCTTTAGAAATATCCGTCAAAAATGGCCCTGCAGCAATACAGTTAACCCGGACATTTGGCCCAAGGGCAAAAGCAAATGATCGCGTTAACGCATTCAAGCCTGATTTCGCAGCACCATAAGGTTCAGATGCCGGCGAAGGAGAAAGAGATGCAACACTACTGATATTGATAATACTGCCGCCCTCGCCTTCTGCCATGCGTTCACCCACGGTGGCCATAAGACGAAACGGGCCTTTTAAATTGACCCCAATGACTTTATCGAACAATTCTTCGCTGACTGAAGACAGTTTGTCATACAAGGGCGACATGCCTGCGTTATTGATCAGTATGTCGATGCGCCCAAAGCGCTCGTACGCGGCCTCAACTAGGGCGTCAATCTCGCCCCAGTGACCAACGTGACAGCCGTAGGCCATGGCTTGCCGCCCCAAGGCCTCGATCTCTGCGGCCACACTGGCGCATGCGTCAGCCTTGCGGCTAGTGATCACAACATCTGCACCGCGAGCGGCCAACGCCAAGGCCATTTCTCGACCTAGCCCTCGGCTACCGCCCGTTACTAAAGCCACCTTACCGGTAAAATCAAACAGCTCATCCATGTGCACGCTCTCCCAAGCTCTCTATCCATCTAGTCAGTGAAAATTTGTGAGCATCAGTTGTAGCACCAAATGCCGGCTAGGTTAAGGCCTGTCTGCGGCTGTTTACCGCCAGGGATAACACCTTTGTGAAAAAATAAGCGGCCTAGAATACTGAGTGATTTGCAGGCGAAGATAAGGGTGCAGTGCAGCATTCTACTTTGGCTTTTTTCAATGCTAATATCTGGGGCGATAAATGGCGTTGCCATCAATTTATTGGGCAGTGGGGACTAGCGGCAACATAACCGCCACTCACCAAGCGCCAAAAATATTTGCGCCGAGTCACCGCTGAACAGACGACCGCTTTGCCATTACAGGCAACCCTATCAGAGCGGCTACTTATCGGATGAACCAAAAATTAAGGTCGACGCGGAATTTGCGCTTTTCATAGCACTTTGATTTGCGTTGCAAGTTACACAATAAAGAGATTATTTAACGGGAGAAAAATATGGGAATGCTAGACGGCAAAGTTGCACTGGTCACTGGTGCAGGGGGCGGCTTGGGTCGCGCCCACGCCATTCTACTGGCCAAAGAAGGCGCTAAAGTGGTGGTGAATGATTTGGGCGGTGCTCGAGATGGCACGGGGGCCAGCGCTTCAATGGCAGACGGCGTGGTTGAGGAAATTAACGCAGCAGGCGGCGAAGCCGTTGCGCACTACGGATCTGTAACTTCCAGAGAAGACGCTGAAGGCATGGTCAAAGCAGCCGTAGACAGCTTTGGCAAAATCGACATTCTGATCGCTAACGCAGGCATTCTGCGCGATAAGTCTTTCAAAAATATGACCGACGATATGTGGGATGTGGTTATGGACGTGCACCTGCGCGGCACCTACTTAGTCACTAAAGTCGCATACGATGTGATGATTGAGCAAGGTACCGGCGGGCGCATTATTATGACCAGTTCCACCTCAGGCTTGCTGGGCAACTTTGGCCAAACCAATTATGGTGCAGCCAAAGCCGGCATTGCCGGTTTTATGCGCTGCTTGTGGCTAGAAGGAATGAAATACGGCATTACGGTAAATGTCTTGGCGCCCACCGCCACTTCACGCCTAACAACAGACATCTTGCCTGAAGACATACAAGAGGACTTCCCACCCGAAGCAGTTTCGCCCCCGGTGGTTTGGCTGTGCACGGACGAAGCCAAAGATGTCAGCGGTAGACAGTGGCTGGTAGCAGGCAACAATGTCTCACTGCTGAGCTGGCAGGTCACCCCTATTGCCCAGCGCAGCGCCAGTGGCGATGTATGGGACGTGGCAGAAATTGGTGAGAAAATTCTCGCCAGCAAAGAAAATTGGCCACCGGTCAATCCATTACGCGGCGCTTAAAGCCGCCCTTCACTTTTATAGAGCGAAAAAATATGAACTTTGGTTTTACAGAAGAACAAAGCCTGCTCAGAGATCAAGTTGAGCGGTTTATTAAAGAGGCATGTCCAATGCCTAAGGTGCGAGAAATCGCCGCCAGCGAAAGCCGTTTCGACAGCACACTGTGGCAGCAAGTGGCAGATTTGGGTTGGTTAGGCTTAACTATTCCAGAAGCACACGGCGGCCTAGGCTTAAAATGGATTGACCTCACTGTGGTACTTGAAGCAGCGGCGGAAGGCCTCTGTCCATTGCCCATTGCGTCACAGGCATTGGCCAGCGCAGCTGTGCTGACTTGTGGCAATGACAAACAGAAAAGCGAATGGCTTCCGGCTATGGCTTCTGGCTCCGCCATTTGCACCATTGGCTTGTACGACGAAGCCAACTGGATTGATCCTAAGGCTATAACAGCGCAAGCCCACGCCAGCGAAGATGGCTACGTACTGAAAGGCACGAAGCCGTTTGTTAACGATGCCGCAGCTGCGGACTACCTACTTTTAGCCGTCAACGCGCCTAACGGTTTAGCTTTAGCCGCAGTAGCAAAAGACAGCGTTAAAATTACGCATCAGCCAACAATGGATACCACTAAGCCAATGGCCAGTGTTGACCTAGACGGTGTGAATATCAGCGCAGATTTCTTGCTGCCAATGAGCGAAGACCAGTTGGCGTTTTTAACCGACTGTGGCGCAGTGGCCACCACAGCGGAAATGGTAGGCGCTGGCGCAGCCATTTTAGAAATGACCAGCAACTACGCCAAAGAGCGCATTCAGTTTGGTAAGCCCATTGGCCAATACCAAGGGGTTAAGCATCGTTTGGCTGATATGTATGTAGATTTAGAGAGCTATCGCTCGCTAAGTTACTACGCCGCATGGTCAGTAGATGATGACATTGAAGGCCTAGCAAAAGCCGTGTCTTTGGCTAAAGGCTATGCTTCAGATGCCTTTGCACAAATTGGCATAGACGGTGTTGGTCTGCATGGCGCCATTGGCTTCACGGCAGAATACGACGCACAACTTTATTTAAAGAGATCTAAATGGGCTCGTCCAATGTACGGCGACTCTGATTATCACATGGACCGAATCGCAACCTTAGGAGGTTTGTAATGGATTTTGATTACACCGCAAGCGAACAATCTTTTCGCGAAGAAGTACGCAGTTTTATCAGCGAAAACCTGCCACCCAAGAAAGAACGTGACAAAAACTTTCTCGCCAACTGGCTAGAAAAAGTCCGCGCCAAAGGCTGGGTTGGCTTTGCATGGCCGAAGGAATTTGGCGGCAGCGAAGGCGGCCTTATAGAACAAACTATTCTGCGTGAAGAAATGGCGCTGGCTAAAGCACCACCACTGGGCACCTCAATGATGGGCCTTGCTTGGGTGGGACCAGGCATTATGCAATACGGTACTGAAGAGCAAAAACGCAAATTCATCCCAGACATTTTGGACAGCAAAGTCACTTGGTGTACGGGTTATTCCGAGCCGAATCACGGTTCTGATCTAGCGGCTATTCAGTGCAAGGCAGAGCTTAACGGCGACCATTATGTGGTTAACGGACAAAAAATTTGGACCACAGGCGCGCCTTGGTCACAGTGGATTATTTTGCTCACGCGCACCCAGTTCGATGTGGAATCTAAGCACGATGGCATTACCTGTTTCTTAGTACCCATGGACGCACCGGGTGTAGAAGTTCGCCCCATACAAAATATGGCTGGCGACAAGCACTTTGCAGAAATTTTCTTCACCGACGTTCAAGTACCGGTAGAGAACAGACTGGGCGCTGAAGGCGAAGGCTGGAATGTAACCGTGTCTGCACTGGCTAACGAACGCTCTAGCATTGGTGAAGTAACGCAAATGTTTGAGAAGCTTGAGAACTTGAAAGAGTTGGTTAAAACCACAACCAAGCAGGGCCAACCCGCCAGCAAAGACCCAAAAGTCAGACGCACAATTGCACGCTTTGAAATGAAAGTTGCGGCCATGAAGTTTAACGGCCTGCGCTATCTGACAAAGCAAATTAAAGGCGAACCGCTGACATCGGAAACTTCAGTGAACAAGCTGCACCGTGCGAGTTTGGAAATTGAGATTGATGATTTTGCGGTACAGCTCATGGGGCAGGCAGGCTTACAGCTACGTGGCGGCGAAAGTGCTGTAGATGGCGGCACATGGTCGAAGTCGGCTTTGAACTGGCCAAATGTTGTCATTGGCGGCGGCACACCGAATATTCAGCGCAATATTATTGCTGAACGTTTGTTGGGTCAGCCTAAAGACTAGCAGTGAGTATTTGTTAGATGCCCATTGGGCGCAAATCTGGACCTCTCTAGATTTGCGCCTTGATCCTTGCCTTAGCCTTGCCTGCTTAACAACGCTTTCTATCTACCCTTAGACCTCTTCCTAAAAAGCGTTAAAAAACTTAAAACCAGCCTCAGTTCTTAACTCGCAAAGCGCCAGCCAAAGACTTTTTGCCATGTACCTTGGTGAAGTGCTCGCCCTGCCAAACACACTCACCGCCAACAAAGACTCCGCCCACTACACCGTCTGACCTGTTAACCAGTTGATGACAGTCAAAGACATCTCGATATTGATACTGAACATTGGCCTCGCCATCGTACTTAACCAAATTGGTGGGATCAAACAACGCCATGTCCGCACGCCCACCTACTTCCAAGCGACCCACGTCTAAGCCAAAAAACTCTGCTGGCTCTTGAGTAAGGCGGCTCAGCATGTGGCTGAACACTTCTTCTGAATCTTGCAAGCCAATTTGTAGTGCGCGCAAGTTACCATCAAAGAAGGCCATGTTGGTCACGTGGGCACCACTGTCATTGAATCCAGGCAGCAGTTTGGGGTGTAGTAGCAATTGTTTGATCACTTCCGGATCTTTGTTTGCAGCCACGTAATGCCAATGCAGGTCGCGATCAAAATGATGCAGCAGAGCCAAAAAGAACTCAGCCTCATCAGCAATGTCTTTACCCATGGCGTGGAATGCGCGCAACTCCTCGGCGTCTTCAATGATCTCAGCCATGCCCAACCAAGCAACATAACGTTGGTAGATCCAAGCCATAGATTTATCTAACCATGGGGTCACCACGGATCTATATATAACCATATCGTTAAGGTCGCGGGTGAGGAATTCGTTTTCTATGCGCAAAATACGGCGCAGGTGGGCAAGGTTAAACCCGCTCTTGCCGCGCATCCACATTTCACGAAAAGCTTCCACGAACTCTGGCTCGCTGAGAATTTCGCGGCGTTTAGCAACATCCTCGAGCTCTGTCGCAATCAAACGGCGCAGCAAAGGGTCGGCCTCAGCGAGCGGACTGACTGCACCCTCAGAGTAAATACGGAACGGTGCGCTCAATGCCTGCATGCGGAAGTTACCCTGCAAAAAATCGGCATTAAGCATATTTGCAAAAAGCAGCGCACGAGATTTATTCATGCGGTTATTCACACTGTCGATGGCAGCAAGCGCTGTGACTTTAAGCGGCTTGCCGTAAATTCTGCCGCTACTGAGCATGAACAATCGCGAAGTCAGCAAACCATTGTCTGTAGCCGGCGTCATTTGCCACACCCGGTCGTGCTTACGCAGCACGTCAGTGAGCGCCTTGTACTCGGCAAAACTGGCATATTGAGTAGGTATGCGCTTTTCAAGATTAGGCTCGTTCGCCAAAAAGTGTAACGGCAGGCCATCAGTAGACATGCCCATATAACCGTCTTCTAGCGCCTCCTCTAGAATACCCGTCATGCGCAATAATTCGGTACCGGTGGGCTGGCGACTGATGCTGTCTTGCAGCCCCATGACCTCAATGCGCAGCATGGAGTGAGGCAAAAACGGCGCCATATTAGCGGATAGCGGCAGTTCGTCTAAGTGCTCTAAATATTCCTTGGGCTTGGTCCACACCGCTTTATCCGCAGTTTTTGCTAACACCGATTTAGGTATATTTTCCACCCGGGCAAAGCAGTCAACTATAGGGTCTTGGCGTTCATTACGCTGGGCACCGAAAGCGAGTCCAATACTACAATTGCCGACAACAACGCTCGTGGTGCCGTGACGTACCACCTCCGGCAATCCTGGATCTAACTCCGCTTCGAGATCTTCGTGGGTGTGGATATCTAGCAAGCCGGGGGTCAACCACAGGCCGTCTGCGTCATGTATTGTCTTGGTCTCACTGGTGGGTAAGCGCCCACCCAAGGCCGCGATTTTGCCGTTTTTAACAGCAATATCACCCTGACGTCCGGGCCGTCCAGAGCCGTCAAACACCTTGGCGTTGCGAACAATTAAATCCCACTGCATTGAGGACACCTCTCCATAAAAAACAAGTTTACGGTCTTTCGCCGCAATAAACTGAACCCTGTAAGCGCAAAGTCCAGACTAAAGATAGACAAGCCAAACGGTCGTTGCCGTTTTTTATACTGTATCTCAGCGATGAGTCGCTATGTTTAGCTTATGTTTACTACCCTATGTATCGTCGAGCTATGCGCTAGCAGGCGCTTTAGTTAGTCCTCTGACAGAACGTAAACATATAAAACTGAGTATCGTCAGCAGTACAAAGACACAGCCACTGACCATGAGCGCACTCCCTACGCCGTACACTTCTGCCACCCAACTGATAGGAAATACCCCAAGCGGCATTAACCCATGTGACATCATATCGATACTCATAATACGCCCACGCATGTTGTCGTCCACCGTCATCTGCAACATGCCCCGATTCAAAGACATATTCCAACTACTGAGCAGCCCAATGAAGGCGATAACAAACAGGGCGGCGATAGAACTTTGGGTTAATCCAAACAAGGCGGTTAACACCCCCCACACGCCACAACTCAACAGCAACCACAGCCCTTTGCGGCGCAGCTCACCCATGCCCGCCATCAAAATAGACCCGATGATTGCCCCTGCTCCCATGGCAGAGATCAGCAAACCTAGGCTGTCGGCATGACCGCCCAACACATCTTCGTTGAAAGCGGGCAGCAGTGTGTTCAGTGGCATACCAAACAGAAAAGGCACAATGGACAAAACAATAAGCGCGAAAACTTTAGGGTGTTGGCCCACGTAAAGTAGACCCTCGCGCATTTCGTTAAAGGTACCTGTCTTACCTTGTTGGGAGGCTAATCCCGGGCGGTCTACCCGCAGCACGGTCACCGCTGACATAAAGTAAAGAAAGGCAATGACCAAATAGACAATGCCCACACCATAAGAGGAAGTTTTGTCGCCCCCGGCGAGCCAAGCAATGAGTAATCCCGCCAAGGCAGGACCAATAATTCGCGACAAATTCCAACCCGTGGTATTCAGCGCCATAGCTGTGAATATCAATTTTTCAGGAATGAGTTCTGGGACGAAGGCGTGGCGAGAAGGCATGGACAACGCCAGAATAGTGCCGTTAAAGAAGCCGAACCAAATAAAATCCCAAAAAGTGACCGCCTCGGAAAAGATAATGGCCGCCATAATCAAGGTGGCTAGACAGTTCAGAGATTGCGCGCAGACAATGACTTTGCGCTTTGACAGACGGTCAGCCAGAACACCACCGTATAGGGAGAATAAAACCGAGGGCAGCATGAAGGATAAGGTGACCCAAGCTAGGTCCATGGCCGAAGACGTGAGGCTGTACACCAACCAACCTCGAGCAATGATCTGCATATTCATAGCGAAAGAGGAGCCAAGGCTGCCTATCCACAACCAGCGAAAATTAGGCACTGCCAGTGCGCTGAATATGTCTTTGCTGGCCAAATCATTTCCCTCTTAGGCCGATATCATAGCAGAGTGCCGCTCGCGCAGTTCATCTACCGCGACTACTGCTGCTGAAAATATTTTTGTGCGATATTTTCATGCGATATATTCATGCGATATTTTCATGGTATGAAGAGAATATTGCGGGGACATCAAAAGCCTAGGGGATTAGACTCCTGCTCACCTTACTAAAACTTTCAGAATGAGACGCAAGCTTCGGCACCGAATGTCAATTACCAACAAACTGAAGCAGCTTTTAGTTAAACAGTTTTTTGTAAAACAGCTTTTGTAAAAAAGAGTTAAACCGAGTTAAAGAATGAATTTACTTAATATGTGGAAAACACTACGTGATCAGCGCAGCGAAACCTTGGTAGTGCTGGTGGCTTTGACCGCACTGGGTGTTGTTTCACACCTTGTACCTCACAGCGCCGGTCTGTCCACAGTGGGCGCAATTGGCATGATGGCCGCAGCGCTATTGCCTCGGCACCTGCTACCGGTACCGGTTTTATTCACAGTAGTTGCCTTCGACCTGATACACGGCACCTACCAGATTGCAGCTATGGCTTTTGTCTACCTGGCTCACTTAGCCGCTGCTTGGTCGCTGACACCAGTACTTTCTCCAGTTAAGAAGAAAATTTCAGTACCCACCTTTGGCTGTGCCGCAGTACTCAGCGCGGTGGTTTTTTACATCGTATCTAACGCCACCCCAATAGCACTTGGATTTTATCCAAATACCTTTGAGGGCTGGGTGACCTGCTACATGGCCGGCCTGCCGTTCTTACTGAAAGGTATTTTGGCCAACGTAATCTTTGGCGGCATAGGCTTCGCAGGAATCTGGCTGGCACGAAAAGCCGCAAATGGTGACTTGGCTCGATTAAGAAACAGCTAGAGATGCTTCATTGAGGACAGCGCCGGGCTGTCCTTGCCTCTCTTTCTTTCGCTGCTTTCTTTCGCAGCT
>QXZU01000142.1:14255-16705 GCA_009886205.1 K189A clade bacterium
GCTTTCTTTCGCAGCTCTCTATCGCCGTTATCTTTCGCTACGCTCTATCACCATTATCTTTCGCTGCGCTGTTTCACCTTGTGTCTCTACCCTTGAATGGCAACTGAACCCTCGGCTAAAAAGCTGACTTAATAATCCAAACGGTAATCCACGCCAGCTTTACCTTCATTGCTATCTGCCGATGCCTGTTCTGGCAAATTCTCTTTCTCTTTTGTGTTTAGGGCATCTTGCTCCGCAACAATATAGCCCGCCGTTGGCGCGGCAAAATGTGTGCCTATTATAAGAACCGGACGGTCTGAGTATTTGGCTAAAAACACATCTCGCGTAGTTGCAGAATCAGTTTGATTCTCGTCCGCAGTAGAGGACCAATCAGGATGAGCTATCTGGCACGGGTGATGAATCATGTCGCCAGTGATTACCGCCTCTTCGCCTTTGGAGGTAATGTGCACGCTGACATGGCCCGGCGTATGCCCAGGCGTGGGTTCCAACTGAACTTCAGCGCAAACCTGATGATTAGACGCCACCAACTTCGCCAAACCCGCAGCAAATATCGGCTCTACCGAATCTTCTATAACCGGTCCGTATTCCTGCTCTTCGGTGCGCCAGTAAGCCCACTCCTCTTCGGCAAATAGATAATCCGCATTGGGAAAAGTAGGCACCCAAATCCCATCTACCAAGCGAGTATTCCAACCCACGTGATCTACATGCATATGGGTGCACAACACCGCGTCTATTTTCTCCGGTGCAAACCCCGCCGCCTTAAAGCGCTGCAGGAAATCTCCCTGCATCATATTCCAGCGGGGGTAACTGCGAACTTTGTCGTTACCAATACAAGTGTCCACAACAATTGTACGACTGGGTGTTTCGATCACCAGCGCATGCATGCTCAAAATAATACGCCCCTTTTCGTCAATGAAAGGGGCCAGCCAAGGCACAGCTTGCATTCGCTCTGGGGTCGCCTGAGGTAATAAATGCGGGCCTAACGAGGCTGTGGTCAGTTCTACAATTTGCGTTACCGTTACATCGCCAATCTGCCACTTCAACATAATCTCTCCCTCATATTGCCCTCACCCAGGTCTATTACACAGTTTTGATGAGCCTTCAGCGTTGCAAATTCTCGGTTTATGGTCAAACATCTTCATCTGACGAAAATTACGAAATATTGGGGAGTGAGCATGAGCGAAGCAATGAACTACGAAGGTATAGGCATCAGTATTGAAAACTATGTTGCTGTGGTTGAAATTCAAAAAGGCCCCAATAACTTTTTCGACACCCAAATGATTAAAGATTTAGCCGACGCCTTCGAGAAAATGGACGCCAGCGATGACGTTAGAGCCATTGTCTTGTGCTCGGAGGGTAAACACTTTTGTGCCGGCAACAATTTTGGCAGCGCTTCGCGCAATGAAGAACGCGCCGACCGCAAAATCGAAGACGGCAATCCACTTTATGCCGCAGCGGTAAAATTATTCGACACAAAAACCCCAGTGGTTGGCGCAATACAAGGTGCGGCAGTAGGCGGCGGTTTTGGACTAGCGGTGATGCCAGACTTCCGCGTGGTTTGCCCGGAAGCGCGGTTCACCGCGAACTTTGTGAAACTAGGCTTTCACCCTGGCTTTGGTTTGACCCACACATTGCCACGCCTTATTGGCCAGCAAAAAGCCAGCATGTTGTTTTTAACAGGACGCAGAATCAGTGGCCAAGAAGCTTTTGATATGGGTTTAGCAGATGTCATTACAGACAAAGAAAATCTTCGCGCCGAGGCCATTAAGTTAGCTGCCGAGATCGCAGAAAATGCACCATTAGCTGTGGTTTCTGTGCGCGCAACTATGCGCGAAGGCATTGCAGAGGCTGTGAAGAAACAAACAGACCATGAAGGTTTGGAACAACACCGACTGCAACAAACCGCTGACCACCGCGAAGGCGTTAAGGCAGTGGGCGAGCGCCGCCCTGGTAACTTTATTGGCGCGTAGCGGTAAAAGCGCACTCAGCAGAGCGCTGAGTGCGTCTAGTTAGACTGGCGCAGACTCAGACGAGCGCGACAACGCCCTTTCATCTAAATCTGCGCGGATCTCTTGGTAGGCTTTTTCGTCGAGCTTGAAGCGGCTAAATAGTATTGCGCCGACAACATAGCAAACTAACGGAAATAGTCCATACAGCCCAACCATCACCAACTGCACTTCCATTGTCTGCTCCTGATTTGGCACAAAGCCTGAAAACTCTAGCGCAAAACCGGTCATCAAAAGCATGATGCCCAAGGCGCTTTTGTAAACAAAATTCCACGCAGCGAAATAAGAGCCTTCTTTGCGCTCGCCAGTAACGTGCTCGTCGTAGTCAATTACGTCGCCCTGCACAGAGGGTCCAATGGTGCCGCCGCAACCAGCAGCGAGCCCTGCAAATGCAGCCATAATCATAATCAGCCACAGGCGCTCCCCTACCGAGTCGAGGAAGGG
>QXZU01000142.1:16715-21593 GCA_009886205.1 K189A clade bacterium
CGGTCATCAAAAGCATGATGCCCAAGGCGCTTAGAGAGCGGCAGCCACAAAGGCACCGACAAACTTGAAGGCACCATATAGGCCAAAATAACGAACGGCGCCCAAGTTGGCGCGCCCACCACATATTGAGTTACATATAATGTTAGGGCGGCAATAGCCGCAGACCCAACATGTTCAATAAATGTCACCACGATCAATAAACGTGCATGGGGGTTGTGCCAGATATCGCGAAAAGCCTGAATAGGACTGCCCTGCACTCTATTTTGAAATTCCGGCCGCTCACGTAATTGGGTCACCGCATAGATGACCAACACACTCATGACCAAAACGGCTACTAATGCGTAGTCCTCGGCCAAAGCGCGCACATCACCATCGGGTTTGAACTCTTCGGTAATCAGAAAGTACATGGTGCCTAGGGAGATAATTGAGCCTATGGTGTAAAACAAATGGCGCATACCAAAAAGACGGCTGCGCTCATGGTAGTCAGTGGTCAGCTCAGCACCCAGCGCCATATGCGGAACAAAAAACAAAGTCATAGCCGAGTAGAAAAATATAATTGCCACCGCCATCCACCAGGTCAATGCGGCAGTGTCGAAAGACATAGGCGGCGCAAACACCATATAAAAGCCCAGGGAAATGGGCAGACAACTGGCTAAGATCCAAGTGCGCCTACGGCCTAGGCGACTAGACGTGCGGTCACTGAAATAACCCACCAGTGGGTCAGATATAGCGTCCCAAATGCGCGACAGGCTATAGATAGCACCCATTACCCCAGGGGCGATCAACAACACATCCGTGGAAAATTTCATAACGTATAAGCTGAGCAGCAAATACATATAGCCAGCCCCCACAGCTGGGGCGCCGAAAGCCAAGGTGGTTGACCACGAAACTTTATTGCTGGGCAAATTACTACTCGGAATAGAGGCTGTCATATAAATTTCTTTTCCGTTATTTACCTAATAAATCTAAGCTTCAAGCAATTGAGAGGCACAAAGTATTGAACGCGTGCAGCACCAGTTTATGCATTCTTAATGGTCAACCCGCCATCCACTGGCAAGGCAACACCGGTCATGAAGCTTGCCGAAGGCAAAGCAAAATTAAGGGTGCCATGGGCCACCTCTTCCGGTTCTGCGTAACGCTTCAATGCCACACGGCGGCGCGCGTAGACGGCTTTTTGATCATCGGGAATAGCTTGAGTCATGCCGGTGTTAATAGGCCCAGGACAAATACAGTTAACGGTAATGCCCTCACCACCCAACTCAACTGCAAGAGAGCGAGTTAGACCGATTACGCCGTGTTTCGCTGCCGTGTACGGGCTGCCGAACTTAGTCGCACCCAGACCTTCAGTGGAAGCAATGTTGATGATTCGCGGGTTATTGGACTGTCGCAAATGTGGCAAGGCCGCGCGGATAGTACGAGTTTGCGCCGTTAACAGAACTGCAAATGTTTTATCCCAAGCGTTGTCATAATCCTCACCATCAATAGGCGTAAAAATAGAAATACCCGCATTGTTGATCAAAATGTCTATACCGCCGAAGTGGGCGGCCACTTCGCCTATGACCCGATCTATGGCAGCGCCATCAGATAAATCTAGCGTCCAACCATGAGCTGTTTTACCCGCCCCATTGATCTCGTCAACCACAGCAGCAAGCCCGTCCTGATTAATGTCTACAGCTGCAACTTTGGCGCCTTGAGCGGCAAATAGCTTTGCAGTTGCTGCGCCCATGCCTGAGCTTGCACCGGTAACAATGGCCACCATACCTTCAATTGAGCGACTTAATTCTGTCAACGCCATGTTACTGCCTTACCAAAACGGAAATTTCTAATTATTTACTCACCCTGCCTTTGCCCGTCCAACCCCAGCAAACGCTTTAACAGATCACTGAGGACGAAGGCTCATTAAGGGTGCTACCAAGGGTGTACCTGTACGGGCATGGTGGCGTATCCGCGGACAAAACTTGATTGCACGCGTTCAATATCACCCACCACTTCAATTTTCTTAAAGCGCTTCATGATTTCTTCCCAAAGCACACGCAACTGCATTTCAGCCAAACGATTGCCCATGCAGCGGTGAACACCAAAACCAAAGGCTAAATGGTGACGTGCATTGGGTCGATCAATCCAAAAACGATCAGGCTGGTCTATGACCTCGCCGTCACGATTGCCTGAGACATACCACATAGCGATCTTGTCACCCTTTTTCATTTGCTGGCCACCAAACTCAACATCGCGCAATGCTGTGCGACGCATATAGGCCAATGGGGTCTGCCAACGAATGATTTCTGAAACCATGTTTGGAATTATTGATGTATCAGCGCGGAGTTTGTCGTACTCACCTGGATTTTGATTAAGCGCAAGCACGCCACCGGAAATGGAATTTCTTGTGGTGTCATTGCCTCCGACGATGAGCAAAATCAGATTACCCAAAAACTCCATTGCCGGCATATTTTGCGTGTCTTTGCCGTGAGCCAGCATGGAAAGTAGATCAGCCTTGGCAGGTTGAGTAACGCGCTCATCTCGAAGTTTGGTGAAGTATTCAAGGCATTCCAGTAAGGCGGCGCGGCGCACGGGCTCTGGTGTAGGACCACCAGCTAACTCACCGGATGTGGCCATATCTGACCAATAAGTGAGTTTGTGCCGTTCAGCAAACGGAAAGTCGAATATTGTTGCCAACATTTGAGTAGTTAGCTCTACCGAGACTAAATCAACCCAATTGAATGTTTCGCCAATAGGCAGCGAATCTAGAATGGTCTCGGCGCGACTTCTAATGGTGCCTTCTAACTTGGCCAAATTCATTGGCGCCACAACACCTTGCACGGTCTTTCTTTGCACATCGTGCTTAGGCGGGTCCATACCAATGAAATTTGCTGTTTCAAAATCTGCTGGGCGATCGCCCAACACAATCCCAGAGTCAGAAGAAAAATCTTGGAAATTTTTCTCCATGGCCATAATGTCGTTAAACCGGGTCAGCGACCAATAAGGACCAAAAAGGCTGTCCTTACAATAATGTACTGGCGCCTCTTTACGTAGCCGGGCGAAATATTCCCAGTGCGTATCTGACTGAAATAAGTCTGCTCTACTAACATCTATCTCCTCTAAGGGAATATCTGCTACCGATGCATAATCTTGTGCAACTGACTCCGACATTTTGATCTCCTCATTTTCCTCTCCCCAGACAATACACCCTGAGAGAATTTCGTGCGAGTGGCTAAAATCGCACTTAAATTCTCGTTTTAGATCTTGGCAAAGGGTAATCTGCGTGCATGAAATCACTTAACTTCGATAACCAGTTCACCGCCCAAATGCCGGCGGACGCCGACACTGGCTCCCAGCGCAAGCAACTTAAAAATGCCCTCTTTGCTAGGGTCAATCCAACCCCGGTCAGCGCGCCAACGCTGATTCACTATTCAGAAGACGCGGCCCAGCTATTGGGTTTAAGCGCTGAAGAGTGCACAAGCGATGAGTTTTTGCAGGTCTTTGCTGGTAATAAGCAAATTGCGGGTATGGACGCACACGCGACCTGCTATGGCGGTCATCAGTTTGGCAATTGGGCTGGGCAGCTAGGCGACGGCCGCGCCATCAACTTAGGTGAAGTTGAATTAGGCGGCACCCACCTCATGCTGCAGTTAAAAGGCGCAGGTCCGACGCCGTTTTCTCGAACAGCCGATGGCTTGGCGGTATTACGCTCGTCACTCCGAGAATACCTCTGCTCAGAAGCCATGTATTACCTGGGCGTGCCCACAACTCGAGCCCTGTCCCTGATCACCACAGGTGAAGACGTGGTTCGAGACATGCTGTATGACGGCAATGCGGCGCCCGAGAAAGGCGCTGTAGTGTGCAGATTAAGCAGTTCATTTGTACGCTTCGGTCATTTTCAAATGCTTGCGGCGCGCCAAGAGTTGGCCCTCCTAAAAGCGTTCACAGATTTCGTCATTCAAAGAGAATTCCCAGCATTGGATAATCTAGCTGCGGATGCCAAAGGCACTTACATCGCTTGGTTTGAGGAAGTATGTCACCGCACCGCTGACCTTATGGTGCACTGGATGCGCGTGGGGTTTGTTCACGGGGTGATGAATACCGACAATATGTCCATCATTGGCGAGACCATCGACTATGGTCCTTACGGTTGGCTAGAAGGCTTTGACCCCAACTGGACACCCAACACTACCGATGCAGGCCAGCGCCGCTACCGTTACGGGCAGCAACCAGCCATCGGTCAATGGAATTTGATGCAGTTGGCTAACGCAATATTGCCGCTAATAGAGGACTCAAAACCTCTGGAGGATGCGCTAACTGCCTATGTGACTCGATACGAAGCGGGTTGGCAAAAGACCATGACCGCTAAACTCGGGCTAAGAGCGTACGACAAAGACCTTACTGATCGACTGCTGACTTTATTAACGGTCAGCGAAACCGATATGACCTTGTTCTTCCGCGCGTTGGCAGGCATTGCCGAGGATACTCCGCAGCCCTTTACGACACTGGCGCACTGTTACTACACGCCGGAGCTTTTGAGTGATGCTGATAAAGCCCAAATTGAAACGTGGCTGGCAGATTATCTCAAGGCGGCTAAGGCTCAGGGCCAGAGTGATGAGGATAGGGCTGTTTTGATGAATCAAACCAATCCTAAATATGTATTGCGCAACTACCTTTCCCAGATCGCCATCGATAGTGCCGAGGCCGGGGACTATTCGAAGGTAGATGAGTTACTCAACGCTCTGAAAAATCCTTACGACGAACAACCTGAATACGAGCACCTGGCTGAGAAGAGACCCGAGTGGGCACGCAATAAGGCAGGCTGTTCAATGCTTTCTTGTAGTTCTTAGTCAGTAGTTCCTAGCAAGTGGTTCATAAAAAGTAGCGCGTAAGATTTCCTTC
>QXZU01000142.1:21693-25685 GCA_009886205.1 K189A clade bacterium
TAGTCAGTAGTTCCTAGCAAGTGGTTCATAAAAAGTAGCGCGTAAGATTTCCTTCGAAATGAGTAGTTCGTAATTTGCTGCGCTTATTTGCACCAATTTGCGCCAAAACAGCCTCTACAAAAACCCAGCGACACCTTGCTGAAATAAGTCGACATAAACTGCGATAACCTGAACTAGAAAAGCCCCGGCGTCTCCGCCGAGGCTTTAATGGAAGACTTCAATAAAAGCTTCAACAAAAGTATTAAGAAGAAGGCTTCTAAAACCACTTTAATGGTTAGTGTTGGCGCTAGCCATTATCTAATTGAAAGACCATCCGGGTTTGTACCCCGTGCACCCAAGCCGCCTTGCCATCAAATACCTTAGGTTTGTATTTGTAACGCAACACCGCGTCTATCGCAGCCTTACTAAAACCGCCAGTGGGCTGAGCATCTATAACTTGTGGGTTTTGCACCCGACCTAGTTGGTCCACAGAAAACTCCAACAACACCCAACCCTCTATGCCCCTTGCTGCCATTCGGCGCGGGTAAGTCGGTGCCACAGTCACTACAGGCAAAATACCACCATCGGTGACGCCTACTGTGACTTGGTGTGAGAATGGTGGAGGGACATCCCGCGGGCCTATTTCATCGTAGCCCCCACCGGGAGAAACTGGTATCACCAGCTTTGTCGTAGGCTGAACCTCAGGCTCAGGTGGCGGCTCCAGTTTCGGCTTGTCAGCAATGACATCGCGATCCTCTACCAAACGTACAAAGGTCAAATTCGCAGCGGCTGTAGGATCCGTGACCTCTATGTCGGAACCTGAGATCAAAGACTGCATTAGAAAAAACAAAGATGCGGTGACCAGCAAGCCGGTTAACAAAGCCCAACAGTAGCGCTTTGTAGATTCACCCAGCTTTTCACCTATTGAGAACCAGAAGTCCGCAATTAAATTTCGATTTAATAACATACTCGCCATAGCTATTTCCTCTCATTACTGAGCCTCATAACCATTAGAAATGTCACTGTTAAAGTATCCTAATGGTTACTTAGCTTGCTTAGACAAATCCAGAAATACGCCGCTAGAAAATATATTCACTGAGAAAACAGACAAGAGGTAGTTTTTTTAGAATACGCGGTCCATCTAACAGAACTCAAAGCAGAAACTATTAACAAAAACCTCTAACGATTTTGGTTTGGATCAACCGCCAGGCTTTCCGACTGCTCAGACTTATTGGATTTTGCGTTTTCATCGCTTCCATTCGAGCGCTTTTTCAAAAACCAAAATTCGAATACTCGACCTCGTTCTTTAGCGCCCAGCGTTGGCAGCTTTGCCGATGGGCCAATGGAAGGTTCCACCCCTATGTTGTGTTGATCATACCCATTGTAATTTAGGCCCGTAGAGTATTCGGCGCCGCCGCCCGCTGCGCCGTCTACCTCTTCAGCCAGAGCGCCTACCGAGACAATCATGCACAGAAGAAAACACATCGACCTAGAAACTAGCGCAATTGCACCAGCATAAATGTTGAGTGGCGATTTGTTTTTTCTATACGTCATGCTCTACTACTCGCTATTAACTACTTGCTCTTTGTTAATCGTTTTTTGGTTTGTTCTTTTATTGTGTGCTTTTATTCTTTTCTTTTATTCTGTTCTATTCTGCTTTTTTGCTTGTTTTGTTTTCTTAATGCCTACCAACCAAGCTGTATGCAAAGCGCGCCAAATTATCCCTTACGCGCAGACCTAAAAAACTTATCCCAAAGTCGTATTTATCGGCAAATCTATTCTTACAACCAAACCGCCCTGAGGATGGTTTTTTGCACTTATGCTGCCGTTATGTACAGCAATTATACGTGCAGCCATCGCTAAGCCAACGCCGTGACCAGGATGGTCAGAACTGCGCCCTGCCTGGGCGCGATAAAATGGCCTAAAAATATTATCTATATCATCAAGCGCAATACCCGGGCCATTATCAGTTACCTCAATCCGCCAATTACCCCTGTCTTTACGTTTATCATTACTAGAAGAAACGTCTTGGCTAAGAGAAACTAAAATCCGAGTATTTTCAGGTGCATATTGAATAGCGTTTCTGACAATATTATCAACCGCCCGACAAAGCAATTTCTCGTCGCCCTTGTATTCTGCATCTGCCAACTCGCCGACATAACCTACCTCTTTGGATATAGGTTGCGCCATAAACTGCGAATCTTCGACAACCTTTTGTAACAAAACAACTAGATCTAACGGCGCTGTATCAATTTGATCAAAATTATTATCAAACCGTGCCATAGACAAAATTTCATGTAGCAGCTTTTGCAGCTCAACCACCTCTTTATCTAGCCGCTCAACAAGCGAGTCGGCGTCTTGAAAGCCTTTTTCAGACACATTTTGCGACAATAATTCACTGACAATTTGCATTCGAGCTAGCGGCGACATCAACTCGTGGGACACATCTCTAAGCAGCGTTTTTTGCGAATCAATCGCTATACCTAAACGCTCACAAAGCAAATCGAAATGCCTAGCAAGCTGAGCGAGTTCATCATTGCGATCACCAAAGGTCTTACCGGGTCGCCCGGTAAAATCACCCACCGCCATTTTCTCACTGGCGACAAATAGTGCTGCAATTGGTCCCACCAAATAGCGCGAGAACATCCAAGCGCCAAAAGCCGTTAACACCATGCCCACCAAAAACAGAATAAGCGTTGTTGGAATAAGCTCCTGCCATAGCGGCACCGACTGACTGGGCACATAGACCAATGTGAGTGGCTCCTTGTCGCCCGCAATAAATACGGTGCGAGCAAAGCCGCGCATACCTTCAATAGTCGATTCAAATCTCTCAGCGATAGGGCTGTCAGAAGTATTCTGCCGATCAAATGGTCGCAGTACCGAGTCATCAAAAATATCTGGCAGCTCTTTACCACTGATTTCTAAACCATTGTGATCCAAAAGATACACAGGACCGAATTGATTAGTCGACGGCAACTGGACCCAAACTTTTAGGTCACCGCCCTCATCAGAATATCGCTCAGCTTCTAATGCTAACGCTTCCGCAGCTCGCCATGGCCTATCGCGAATCGCCATTTCATCGTCTAAAAGCTTCAGTTGAGAACTTATAACGCCACTCACTATGTAGATCAGCAACATGACCAACCACAACCAAGCCCATGCTTTCCAAAAAAGGCGACTGGTCATAAACAGTACTTGTAACCAACACCACGTACCGCAGCAATACGATCTACGCCATTTTCTCTGGCGCCTAATTTCTTTCGTAAGTTACTTACGTGGGTGTCGATTGATCGATCATACGGAGAATTTTCACGCCGCAAGACAAGCTGGTACAGAAGGTCCCTAGATACTGGATGATGCGCATGTTCACACAACACTCTAAGAATACTTGCTTCAACGTTAGTGAGCTTTACATCTACCCCAGCAACGCTAACCTGATCCACACCCGAGTTATGCAACACAATGTCGCCGTACTGTACTGGCGAGGCATCCCGTTCAAGACCCGCCCGTCTGAGCAGAGAGCGCATACGTGCGACCAACTCCTGACCGCGCAGGGGTTTTGCAATGTAATCATCCGCACCCGCCTCTAGACCCAACACAGTGTCTTGCTCTTCGCCCTTCGCCGTAATCATTATTACTGGAACACTTGAAAATCTGCGCACTTTATCCAGCACTGTAAAGCCGTCGTAGTCCGGCAACATTACGTCGAGCAAAATAATGTCGTACTCTTCATCAAGAATTTTACCCACCCCAGCCTCGCCAGAGTGAGCCACATCTACAACCATTCCTGCACGTAAGAGAGACATTGTTAGCAACTCACAAAGTGCACGGTCATCATCTACTATTAGACATCGCATCTTTTGTCCTCAAACAAAATTGGATTTTAAAAGCGTTAGCTGGCGCCATTGGTCGTTAACTACTTAACCCTTCTTTACATTTCATGCGCGGCTTCTCTGCCAAAGCATCTCTAAACTTTCAAGGCTTAGAAACTGCGCAAGGACCAACGGTCCCTT
>QXZU01000142.1:25695-28672 GCA_009886205.1 K189A clade bacterium
GCTATGGAATAAAAGGAAGGAAACCTAGATGTTGAAATTTAATTTTGGAAAAGCGTTGGTCATTTTTATCTGCGCGAGTGTCGCCACCGCTTGCGGTGGCTCTAGCAGCTCGTCCAACGCAAGCTCTTCCGGACGTTTGCAAGTTGTTAACGCAATTACAGACAGCCCCTCGCTCCGCATTACGCTGAACGAAGACGAGACCAGCGAGCGGGAACTTGATCTGAATTTTCGCCAAGCCTCCCCCCTTATGGAATTAACCCGCGGCGACAACTCCATTAGAATTTCCTACAGAGACGAGACCAGCAATACTGAGAACACCCTCATTGCCGAGTTCGATCTTGCGGTTGTTGCAGATACGATCCACACGCTTTACCTACATGGCACCTATGCTGCGCCCAGCAGAATGATATTAGAACGGCCCTTAGCGGCGGTGGGGACAACGGACTCACGTATAACCGCGCTGCAAGTTGTCAATTTGAGCACCGGCACTTCAGTGCAAACCTATTTCACCGACCCTACCCTTGACCCCGCCAATAACGCTGCAACGGTTACTTTGGCGGCGGGGACTTCTAGCAGCATTATGGAGTTACCCGCAGGAGCAAATCGCGTGCGCCTAAGCAGAGAGGGCGCGACGACAATCATCTATGATTCAGACGAATTCCAAGTGCCTAATAACTCACGCAGAACGCTGGTCATTCATGACAATGTGGGGCCGGACAATAATACGCTGGGTTCGTTTCAGCTCACTGACGCGGGTTTAAGCCCGTTCCAAAATGCCGCGGCAAGGTCTAGCTTATTTGTCGTTAACGCCGTTGCAGACGAGACCAATATTGTTGCGGGCGTGACCGATACAGGCACTAATACCGCCCTAGTCAGTCAGACGCTGAATTTCACCGACACAATTCCTTTCACAAATTACGACAGCGGCTTCCTTAACGTCACCGCCAATGTGGCCAGCAACCCTACTAATCAGGTCTCAACCACCATTAGTTTAGAACAGGATACATACCACACTGCGGTAGTTGGCGGCTCCGGGTTAACCGCAAACGCGGTGACTATTCGCGGCTTAACCACCAACATACGACCTACTGCAATGCGCACTAATATCAACTTTGTGAATACGCTGCGCAGAACAGATGTTGCCGACAACACAGATGTCGATTTCTACATTTTGCCTGCGGGAGACGCGCTAGGCAGCAATACCCCGCAATCCGAGGATGTCAGTTATCTAGAAGGCAGCAGTACATCTATTTCGGCAAATGAGCAGTTCGATCTTGTGGTAACTACCGCAAATACCACATCCATATTGGCTGGCCCTACGCGTATTACCACTACTAGCCGGGGGTCACTATTAATCATGGCTGCGGAGGGGTTTGGCGGCAGTACACCGAATCAAATTGTGGTGATTAATAATGGGTAAGCATGGATGTGGGGGTGGAGGTGGAGGTGGAGGTGACGGTGGACGTGGTCGCAGACCCAACGCAAACGGGCAACTCGCGACAACATTTGGGGCTGGTAGCGCCCCATGGCGTCTCAGTATGAGCGGCTTTGCCACTTGGGCAGCCGGATTACTAATTGCAGGGGCATTGCTGCCGCTACTTTCCTCAGCAGCGTCCTCTTCAGCGCCTTCCGCACCGAACAAGAATACTGCGCAATCTGTGGCGTCCCAAACATCTCCCAACCCAGACCATGGGTTTTATATTGGCGCTGGCATTGGCTACTACGACGCAGATTATAGCGACGCATTTCTTAATGATGGCGCGGTGACATTGTTTTTGGGTTACGACCTAAATGCCTATTTTGCGGTAGAACTGGCTGCTGTGCAGTTTTTTGAAGACTCTTTTACCAATGATCGTAGTGCCAGAACTACGTTCAAAGGCGCGGTTTTTTCGCCCTCTGTCATCAGCAAATATCCGCTGGACGAGCATTTCAATGTTTTCTTGCGCTTGGGCGCAGGCTACATAGACTACACAACAGAACGTGACCGACTATTACCCCAAACAACCGACGCCACCACTCAATTCACGTTTGGCTTGGGCGTAGCGACAAAATATCTGACTGCAGAGTATGTAAATTATGGCGAAGTAGACGAGCTGGGGTTGGAACTGGAACAACTGCGGCTTACAGCTAAGTATAGGTTTTAGCGCGGCTGTGCTCAGCTAATAGAGGCTCAGCAGTAGAATTGGACTAACCAGTAACAGTGGCGCAGTAACAGGAGTTCTCTGGACAATGAGGGGGAATTTAACGTACCTATTCGCATGCGAGTTTCAGGAAGAAAAGAATGGTGGGTCGTCTGGGGTTCGAACCCAGGACCAACGGATTAAAAGTCCGGTGCTCTACCAGCTGAGCTAACGACCCTTAGATTCGCGAGCGACGCGCATTGTAGACAGCCATGGACGCAGAGACAAGTATTCCGACGCGATCTAGTGAAAAACATTTAGCAAATTTGTATTCCACCAGATCCCCCACTGCTACCTGGCTGTGTTTAGCCTAAAAACGCCCTAAAACTGTGCTTATAAAAAGCACTTAGAAAAAGTGCCCGCTGAACAATTTTTGCAGATAAATCCAATTACCCAGCAGTTTAGGCATAGAACTAGTGCATTGACCCTTAGGCATTGACCTTAGGCAGAGACCTAGGCATCGACCTTACGCGAAGAAATTAGGCATAGATGGTTGGATCAGCCACGCTGGCCGTAACAAACCCTTGCTTACGTATGTGGCAGCTGTCACATAAACCACAGGCCGCACCAGATGCTTGGGCTGCATAACAAGAAACCGTTAAGCCGTAATCAACACCCAATTGCGTACCTACTTGTATGATTTCGTCTTTAGTCAGGTCAATTAGTGGCGCATGTACCGTTAAGTGATTACCCTCAACGCCCGCCTTGGTGGCCAAATTTGCCATATTTTGGAAGGCTTCAATGTATTCGCCACGACAATCTGGGTAGCCAGAATAATCCACGGCATTCACACCCAC
>QXZU01000143.1 GCA_009886205.1 K189A clade bacterium
TCCCACTCAATAGTAGCCGGCGGCTTACTAGATACGTCGTACACCACTCGCGACACTGCGCTGATCTCATTAATAATTCTGTTGGATACAAGCTCAATAAATTCATAAGGTAGATGCGCCCAACGGGCCGTCATAAAATCTATGGTCTCCACTGCACGCAGTGCAATCACGTGTTCGTAACGCCTTGCATCCCCTACCACCCCCACGGACTTCACCGGCAAATACACGGTAAATGCCTGAGAAGTTTTGTCGTAAAGATCCGCCCTGCGCAGTTCGTCTATGAAGATCTTATCGGCTTCTCGCAGAACGTCAGCATATTGTTTCTTCACTTCACCTAAAATTCGCACGCCTAAACCGGGGCCTGGAAATGGGTGTCTAAATACTAACGATTCGGGCAAGCCTAAGTGCAATCCAATTTTACGCACTTCATCTTTGAACAACTCACGCAGAGGTTCTACCAACTGCATCGTCATACGCTCTGGCAAACCGCCTACATTGTGATGGGACTTAATCACATGGGCTTTGCCGTACTTAGACGCTGCCGATTCAATGACATCTGGGTAAATGGTTCCTTGAGCGAGCCAGTTAACGTCTTGGAGCTTTTGCGCCTCACGATCAAATACGTCGATAAAGGTACCGCCAATAATTTTCCGTTTGGCTTCTGGGTCATCTACGCCGGCTAACTTATCGAGAAACTCATCCTCCGCAGCTACGGTGATGATGTTCAACGGTGACAATTCACCTTCGCCAATCGCATTTTGAAAGGCTTTCTCCACTTCATCTCTTTCGCCTTTGCGCAGCAGACCATTGTCCACAAATATACAAGTGAGCTGATCGCCTATGGCTTTGGACAAAAGAGCCGCCACTACTGACGAATCTACGCCGCCGGATAACCCAAGCAGCACTTTGTCAGTGCCTACCTGCGCTCGGACCTTGGCAATAGCATCATCAACTATGTTGGCAGCAGTCCAATCTCCCGCGCAGCCGCAAATTTCTTTGGTAAACGTAAGCAACAAACGATCGCCACCATCGGTATGCGTCACCTCCGGATGAAACTGAACCCCATAAAACCTCTTGTCGACATTCTCCATTGCGGCAATTGGCGCACTACCGGAACTACCCGTGCAAATAAAGCCAGCAGGTAACTCACTGACTTTGTCGCCGTGGCTCATCCATACATTGGCCGAACCACCACCATCTCCCAATACATTAAGCAGCGCACTCGGCGCTGCAATACTTACTTGAGCATGGCCAAATTCTCGTTTACTGGACGCACTGACCACGCCGCCCAACTGAGCAGCCATGGCTTGCATGCCATAACAAATGCCCAAAACTGGCACGCCTAGTGCAAAAATTTCGTCAGCAATGCGAGGCGTTTGACCTTCGGTAACACTCTCTGGCCCACCGGAAAGAATTACCCCTGCAGGTTGAAACTCAGCAATATGATGAGGATCAATATCAAAGGGGTGTATCTCGCAATAGACACCGCACTCGCGCACCCGGCGCGCTATCAGCTGAGTGTACTGCGAACCAAAATCTACAATTAGAATTGGTTGAGCGTGAATATCTGAATGGTTATTTTGCATAAGGTACTTGTTAGATAATGTTGGAATTAGTTCTAGGTTCTATAGGACGGTTTCAGGTGCAATTTGCTTGAGCCTAGAGCATTCTTTATAGACCCTCAGTGGCAAACATTTTTATATGCTACGCAACAATGGGGGCAACGAAAAATGCCGACTGATTCCAACCTTTCAATGCGCGAAAAACCAGTTTAGATAAGGCACTTCAGCCCACCCAAATTAACTGAGTGGGTAGTTTGGCGCTTCTTTGGTAATTGACACATCATGCACATGAGATTCAATCATGCTGGCGCTACTGACTCGAACAAACTCAGGTTTACTGCGCATGGTCGCTATGTCTGTACTGCCGGTGTATCCCATTGACGCGCGGAGACCGCCCATTAACTGATGAACAATTGGACTTAGCGGCCCTTTATAGGCCACTCGACCTTCTACACCTTCTGGCACAAGCTTACGACCATCACCTTCCACCTCTTGGAAATACCGGTCACTAGAGCCGTGTGCTTGAGCCATAGCGCCAAGCGAACCCATACCACGATAAGACTTGTAAGTACGGCCCTGATATAGCTCAACCTCACCGGGAGATTCATCTGTACCCGCCAGCAAGCTACCCACCATTACGACACTTGCCCCAGCAACAATTGCTTTGGCAATGTCACCTGAGTAACGAATGCCGCCGTCGGCAATAACCGGAATCTCAGCATCTGCCGCAGCTCGAGCAGCACCGGCAATGGCCGTAATTTGCGGTACGCCAACGCCTGCAACAATTCTTGTTGTACAAATGGAACCTGGGCCAATGCCTACTTTGATACCATCAACGCCGGCATCAATCAGAGCTTTGGCGCCATCGTAGGTCGCAACATTGCCGCCAATTACGTCTAGGCTTGGGTAGTGGGTTTTAATCCATTTAACGCGGTCGAGAACGCCTTGGGTGTGCCCATGCGCGGTATCAACCACCACTAAATCAACGCCGGCCTCTACTAACGCGGCCACCCGTTCATCGGTATCTGCACTGGTACCGACACTGGCACCAACACGCAATTGACCCAGCTCGTCTTTACAGGCCATTGGAAATGCTTGGGCTTTGGCGATGTCTTTAACGGTAACCATGCCTGTGAGTTCGAACGCATCATTGACCAAGAGCACTTTTTCTATGCGGTGTTCATGCAATAAATGGGTGATTTCTTGGAAGTCTGTGCCCTCGACAGCAGTAACTAGCCGGTCCTTGGGGGTCATGATCTCGCTGACCCGCGCATCGGTACGACGCTCAAAACGTAAGTCTCGACTGGTGATAATACCCACCAGCGTAGTGCCTTCAACCACTGGCACTCCAGAGACACCTTTTTCTCGCGTCAAGGCGCGAAGTTCATCGAGTGTAGCGTTTGGATCTATGGTCACCGCGTCGCGGATAATGCCGGACTCGTATTTTTTAACGGCACGAACCTCTTTGGCCTGCTCATCCACAGTCATATTCTTATGCACTATGCCTATGCCGCCCTCTTGCGCGATGGCTATAGCCAGACGGGCTTCGGTCACGGTATCCATCGCTGAGGATATAAGTGGGATATTTAACGAAATATTTCTCGACACCCGGCTTTGCAGGGCGACTTGAGAAGGCAGAATATCGGAGTAAGCGGGCAGAAGGAGAACATCGTCGAAAGTGAGAGCGTCGTCACTGATACGTAACATTTGGAACCCCGCAAAAGCCGTATTCTAGCGATGCATGGGAGAGATGTAAATTCTTGATGCGGTGGTTAAGAGAATTATTCTTACAAAACCGCCCGTAGTTGCCATTGCGGTAGGCTATTATGATGTTTTAACTCAGATCGAATTGGATTCAACCCAGCAAAATGGATATCAACCAAAACCGCCCTGTTCTTACTGTCAGCGCGCTCAACAAACAAGCGCGCCTGACCATTGAAGAGCGTTTTCAGATGGTCTGGGTGACAGGCGAACTCTCTAACTTTGCGCGACCACGTTCTGGTCATTGGTACTTCACCCTGAAAGACAGCGGCGCCCAGGTTAGGTGCGCTATGTTCGCCAACAGTAATCGACGCGTGCAAATGCAACCCACAGACGGTCAACAGGTACTTATTCGTGGCCGGGTTAGTCTTTATGAAGGCCGCGGCGATTTCCAAATCATTGCAGATCAAATGGAGCCTGCGGGCGAAGGTGTGCTGCGACAAGCCTTTGATGCATTGAAAGTTAAGCTCGCAGATGAGGGGCTATTTGCTCGAGAGCGCAAGCGCCCTATTCCTGATATACCCAAACATCTCGCTGTAGTGACATCGCCAACG
>QXZU01000144.1 GCA_009886205.1 K189A clade bacterium
AAAAAGCCTCTGGCTCTGTCAGCGAACGCTGATATACCTGAGCGTAGCTATCGCTATTAGTCCTAGTCATTCCAAAAAATCCCCCCAAGGTTTGAAAAAAGCATTGCAAAACGGCATAGCCAAAAAAGGACTGCAAAAAGTTGCTCAATCCGGATTCGCAAAATAGATTATTTTTAATTAAGGCACAGCACTACCAGCTAGTTTTTAGCTTAGTGCGGAAAAGGCAACACCGCAAATGACATCAGCCAATTTGCGGTGCTCAATAACAGCTAAGGAGATCTTACTGTTGGGTGAACTTCTTGATCTGAGCAGGCTTAGGACAGCGAGCTATAAGTTCTTTATAGGTCTTTGTGCGATTACCAATACGCTTATGCTCACAGTAAAAGTCTACTGCTCGCTGCCATGCTTCCACACGTCCGTGCTTGGTAATAGAAACGGTAGTATTCACGATCTTGCTGCGAATCCGCGACATAACACCAACCTGAAAAACTGGTGTTAAAGTCCCGCTCTTTTCTTTCTTCATGCGGCACAAAATTCCGCGAATCTGACCACTTGGGTCTAACTGAATTTCACGATCGTTCTTATCGCGATTCTTCTGCTGCAGATCTTTCAATACTGCATCGCGTGCATCTGCAACGGCCTTAACTTCAGCCCGCTTCGCTCCGCGCATTCTTTTGCTATTTTCCTTTAACGAAAAATATTCCTGATAGGTCTTACCCTCGATTTGTCTGCGTACGCGAAAACCAAAAAATCTCGGATTATCTAATAGTTCTACACTCATCGGATGCTTCCTGCTCTCTATTTCAAGTGATCATCACTGTTTAACTACAAGCCTTACGACTTGAGCCTATGAAGAGCCAGGAATACAACCTGACTCAATTACCCCACAGCGATATGAAGTACTTCACATCGCTGCGGAGTTTAGACTTTAGCGATTACCTGGCCGCCTTCTAACTGACCGATTTCATCTTCACTAAATCCAAACTCTTTTAAAACTGCGCGAGAATCCTCACCTGGAACTCTTGCGCCTTTTACCTCTCCAGCTTTCGATCTGGAGAATCTTGGTGCTGGGGAGTGCTGCAAAACCCCGTCCACCTCTAAATAACTATTGCGCGCTATACTGTGAGGGTGCTCAGCAGCCTCTTTAATATTCAATACCGGCGCAAAACATACATCTGTCCCTTCCATCAACTCACACCATTCGGCGCGGGTTTTCGTTAAGAACACTTCAGTCAGCTCTGCTTTTAAAGCAGGCCACTGGCTTTGATCCATCTGCGGAGCGAATTTATCCGCATCTAACCCCGCTTTTTCAATCAATAAGGCATAAAACTGTGGCTCTATTGAACCGATACTCACATGTTCGCCATCTTTGGTACGGTAAGTATCGTAAAAATGCGCGCCACCGTCTAACAGGTTGGTTCCGCGCTCAAGCTGGAATGTACCACTTGCTGACATAGAATAAAACATCGCCATCAAAGCTGATGTACCATCTATCATAGCCGCATCTACCACTTGTCCCTTTTTTGACCTAGAAGCCTCTAATAAGGCACAAACCAAGCCAAATGCTAACAACATGCCGCCCCCGCCAAAATCTCCAACAAGATTCAGCGGCGGTACTGGTCTCTCGCCAGCGCGGCCCATCGCATGCAAGGCGCCAGCTAGGCCAATATAGTTAATATCATGGCCAGCGGCCTGCGCCATAGGGCCTTCTTGGCCCCAACCAGTCATACGCCCGTATACCAACCGCTCATTGCGCGCTTGGCATTGTTCAGGCCCCAGACCCAGTCTTTCAGTAACACCGGGCCTAAACCCTTCAAATAGCGCATCTGCGCCTTCCACTAAGCGCAATACTGTTTCAACACCCTGTGGGCTTTTCAGATCTACCGCAATAGAGCGGCGGTTTCTTGCAAGTACGTCTTTGGGAGCAGTACCTGATGATTGAGTTGAATTGGTTAGTCGTTCGACACGAATAACTTCAGCCCCCATATCAGCTAACATCATGCCGCAGAAAGGACCCGGGCCTATGCCCGCCAACTCTATGACTTTAAATCCAGATAATGGTCCCATAATTCCCTCTTCCCAATTTGAACTAATACTGAGCAAATTTGCTGCTTTTTGTCACGTTGGCGCAACAAATAGTACACTTTCGATCGACAGTGTACACA
This sequence comes from K189A clade bacterium, assembly GCA_009886205.1. Lineage (GTDB taxonomy): Bacteria > Pseudomonadota > Gammaproteobacteria > Pseudomonadales > Azotimanducaceae > UBA4421. The sequence continues at coordinate 2,166 of QXZU01000144.1, forward strand.
AACGATTAGGCAATTTGCCAACCACAATCGTCCTAATTGACTGAAAAACATCAGTATTTAGGCACTTGAAACAAAAATCATCCACTTCGCCACAAAAAAATAGGTGTAACGATTCACAGGTTAACCGCGTATTTCAAACTAAAGTTAACTGTTAACCAGCGATTTATTTACTAATCAATGCCCAATCACTAACCGCTCACCGGTTGTTTAGAGACACGGTTAAGCTAGTTACCCTCTAGAAATTTCATTAGAGTGCGTTTACTTAATGTCAAACAGCTCATAAAAACGCAAAAATGCCCGAAAATAGCGCACCCACAGCTACATTAACGCCACCACTAACGCCGCAAAGAAAGATCATTCACTGTGATTGCGATAGCTTTTACGCGTCTGTGGAAATGCGCGATGACCCATCTTTACTGCAAAAGGCCATCGCAGTGGGTGGTAGTCCCGACCAACGAGGCGTTATCGCGACGTGTAACTATAAAGCCCGAGAATTTGGCCTGCATTCGGCTATGCCCATGTCCCAAGCACTTAGAGCTTGCCCAGACTTGGTGATCATTCGACCGAACATGGCGAAATACAAATATGAATCCCAAAGAATCCAAAAAATCTTCCTTGAATTTACAGATCTGGTAGAACCGCTGTCGTTAGATGAAGCGTTTCTAGACGTCAGTAATAGCGATATCGAGCGCGGCAGTGCGACACTCATTGCGCAAAAAATTAGGCAGCGTGTTAGAGAAGAAGTGGGCATTACCATCTCAGCAGGCATTGCCCCGAACAAATTTCTCGCAAAAATAGCTTCAGATTGGAACAAACCAGACGGACAATTCACTTTAGTACCTGAGGAAATAGACGCGTTTATGCTGGCACTGCCGGTGAAGAAAATTTTTGGTGTGGGCTCTGTGACCGCTAAAAAAATGCACGACCTAGGTCTACACACCTGCAAAGATCTGCAAACTCAGTCGCTGCCAGAGTTAAGCAAACTATTCGGCAAATTCGGTAGCCGTTTATACAACTTATGCCGAGGTTTGGACGAAAGACCAGTAAATAACAACAGAATACGCAAGTCAGTGAGCACAGAGCGCACGTTTGCACGGGACCTGCCCGACGAGGGTGCTTGCACTACGCCTCTACAAGCGCTTTTTGCAGACCTTGAAGCGCGTATAGAAAGAGCCCAATGCGCAAGCTTAGTTAAAGCGCGCACCATGAAAATTAGATTCAGCGGCTTCGATACCACAACGGTTTCAGTAGCAGGCCAAGAAATCAGCCCAAAGATTTATCGCGATATGCTCAAGCAAGCATGGTTAAGACAACAAAAACCCGTTAGGTTATTAGGCATTGGTGTTCAACTTAAAGAAGAAAACAGCCCACTTCAGTCCAATTTGTTCGAATAATTAGCTCAACCAGCCCGGAGGTCTCATGGAATTAAACAACGATTTTAACCAAAGAGTAGCGGTTCATTCGGCAAGCCAAGCTTGGCTAGCATCACCTATTGCCGGTGTAGACAGACGCATGCTAGATCGCATTGGTGGCGAAGTAGCGCGCGCAACCAGCATTGTCCGCTACGCGCCCAATAGTCACTTTTCACCCCACGTACATACCGGAGGCGAAGAATTCCTAGTATTGGAAGGGGTTTTTCAAGATGAGCACGGCGATTTTCCCGCAGGCAGTTACATCCGCAACCCTCCAGAATCCTCGCACACACCCGGCTCGGAAAAAGGGTGCGTGATTTTTGTCAAATTATGGCAGTTTGACCTAGCTGATCGCACCGACATACGCGTAGATACCGCAGAAATGCTCTACACCCCAGTTGCAGAAAGGCCCGGCGTAGGCGTAAAGGCGCTCTTTACAGACGCTAAAGAAAGAGTGTCCATGGAAGATTGGGATGCAAAAGCGGAAATCAGTTTTAGTAGCCCTCACGGCATGGAAATATTGGTCATTGATGGATCATTCAGTGAAGGCGATGAGCAGTTTTCAACCCAGTCGTGGCTACGCTTACCTGCGGCAAGTGAAACCAAGATCATGGCAGGCGATGAAGGCACAAGAGTGTGGGTTAAAGAACATCTAGCCCCAGTAGTTGCTAAAGCGCCGCAAACATAACCGCCGAAAACCTAAGATGAAATGCGATGCGATAAAAAAGCATGCGCAGATATGAAAAAACCCGCCCCACTTCTCTTTTAGCAACTCAACTGCGGCAAATAAAGAGGCAGGGACGCCAGCGGCGCAATTCAGCGGCGCAGTTCAGCACGTCAACAAGCTCTACGTAGAAAACTGAATATTCGCAAAGCGCGCATACAGAGGATTGCTGGCAATCAATTCGTCATGACTACCGCTGGCAATCAGAGCGCCCTCCTCCAATACCAAAATTCGATTCGCTTGGCGCACCGTCGACAGCCGGTGGGCAATAACCAAAATAGTCATGTCGCCTTTAAGCGCTTCAACGGACTGGCGAATATATTGCTCACTCTCGGCATCAAGCGCACTGGTCGCCTCATCCAGTAACAAGAACGAAGGCTTTAGCAATAATGCTCTGGCAATGGCCAAACGCTGACGCTGACCGCCAGAAAGGCCAATGCCGCCCTCGCCTACCCGAGTTTCTAACCCCTTGGGCAATGCGGCAATAAAGTCGCCGGCATTAGCGGCTTTCAGCGCAGTGGCTATTTCCTCATCCGAGGCATTTTCTTTTGCGTAGGTTAAGTTTTCTCTTAGAGAACCGGCAAAAAGCACAGGATCTTGTGGCACAAAACCAAAGGTACCGCGCAAATCCTGCAATTTGAGTGAGCGAATGTCATCACCAGCCAAGGAAATGCCGCCAGAGTCTGGATCGTAAAATCTCTGCAAAAGATCAAACAAGGTGCTCTTACCCGCGCCAGATGGACCCACCAACGCCACCATCTCCCCGGGCGCAATAGCAAAACTCACATCCCGCAAAACTGCCTGCTCAGGCCGACTAGGATAGGTAAAATTAACGCTATCTAGGTTTAACCCCTGCAACTGATCTGCATTAGATTGCCCGCCACCAGGACCATCTACAATGGCCCAAGGTGATTCTAGAATTTCAATCAAGCGTTCTGTGGCACCTGCTGCACGCTGCAAATCACTCCAAACTTCAGATATCGCGCCCACTGAACCCGCAACAATAAAGGCATAAAAGATAAACGCCGCAAGGTCGCCTGGAGAAGTATTACCCGCTAAAACGTCTTGTCCGCCTACCCAAAGCAACATGGCAATGGCACCAAAAACCAACAACATGACCACGGCAATGAGCACCGAACGCAGCCAAACTCGCTGTAGCGACACCCGTAGCGCTTCCTCAACTCTAGCGGCAAAGCTACGCATATCTGCGCCCTGGTGGTTAAAAGCCTGTACCACCTTTATATGCCGAAAACTCTCACCCGCATGGCTGCCAACATCGGCCAACCGGTCTTGGCTAGAACGCGACAAAGTACGCACACGCCGACCAAAAAAGATCACTGGCAGCACAACAAAAGGCACACTGCCCAAAACGATCAACGACAACTTTGCGTTGGTCAAAAACAACAACACCATGCCACCAAAGAACATCAGTATATTACGCAGCGCTATGGATACAGACGAGCCAATAACGGTTTGCAGCAGCGTTGTATCTGTCGTGATTCTGGACTGAATTTCGCTGGGCGCGTTGTCTTCAAAGTAGCCTGGGTGCATGTGCACCAAATGATCAAATACCGCCAGCCTGATATCTGCACTCACCCGTTCGCCCACCCAAGAAACAAAGTAAAAGCGGACAAAGGTACCTATGGTCAAAACCACAATAAAGGTTACAAACAACATCAACGATTGGGTCAACATTTCAATTTCGCCGCTGGCAAAGCCACTGTCTATGACCATGCGAATGCCTTGACCCAGTGACAGGGTGGCACTGGCGGTCACAATTAAGGCCACGCTTGCAATAATCACCTGCCATTTGTAGGGCTTTAAAAAGGCAAATGCAGGGCCTAGGCGGCGTAAATTCTTCGAGCTTTCACGTTCTTCTTCATTCATCGCGGCATTATGTCCATGCGGCCTCCAAGTTGCACTCTTAAGCTGGAATATTTGTGAACTAACTTCTAGACCTAGCAAAATTCGCAACTAAAACCGATCGTCAAAAGTCTGCTCAGCGGTCGGTAGATAGGTGGGTAGATGGGTAGATGGGTAGATGGGTAGATGGGTAGATGGGTAGATGGGTAG
>QXZU01000145.1 GCA_009886205.1 K189A clade bacterium
GGACGGCAGGATTTGAACCTGCGACCACTTGACCCCCAGTCAAGTGCGCTACCAGGCTGCGCTACGCCCCGAGGCCGCGAATAATAACGGATGCCAAGGCCTTGGGAAAGGCAAGTTCTTCAATTTGTGGAATATTGTCGTCGTAGTCTAAAGGTTGGATCAGGAAAGAAAGAAATAGCAACGCGGATCTTTGCCGCAACGGTCATACCCTGTTGCTGCACCTGGGTGACGTAAATTTTACGCTTCCGCTGCTTTCTGTCTGACACTCGATAGACGCACTCCTGAGCCTTACCCGACACGTGAAGGTCGCTTTGACCCAGCTTAGTCAACTTTCTCTTAATGGTTTTGACTGGATAAAAATCTTCACCATCATGCAGTAGACTACCTGCGTAACATCCCGGGCTAAAAAATAGACCACTGATTAGGTCGGTGCCTCCGGGCCGGGCGAGGGTTGTAAATTCCTCGTCAATGCCATCCAACAGGCGCACTTCGCGCTTGGATAAAACCACCATTTTGAAACGATCATCTGACCCTTCACTGCGCACAAAGTAGCCGTCTGTTTGCCGCGCGCCCTCCTCCCAGTGGCCTTTCGCTGCAAACAATCCATTCCATGTGTAGTACTTGCTCAGCGCGCGGGAAGACTTGAAACGCCCGAGTATTTCGTACTTGTCTTCAAACTCTGTTATTTCCAGAGTTAAGGTGCCCGCATTAAGAGTGCTCAATAAAGCATCGTATTCGAGTATTTGGGAAGCGATGGGCAGTTCGGAAGGGGCTGCAGTAGCAATTTGGAGCGGCGCAGCCGTTAGTGCTGCGAAATGTAATAGCAGGCTCAGATAGCGCTTCATAAGGTGTGGTGACCCATCGCGGTACATCTTCCCTTGTTCACTGATCGCTTTTAAAGGAGGACCACAGCGCGCCTAGAGATCAGGCTTTTAAGACGCGCAAAACGTCTTCCAACTCAGTGATCAGTTGCTTCACCAACATACCCGACTGAGTAATGTCCTCTTGAGCACTTTCACTGCCCAATTGCAGCCTAGCACCACCAATGGTGAACCCCTGCTCGTAAAGCAGGCCGCGAATTTGGCGGATAATAATAACGTCTTGGCGCTGATAGTAACGCCTGTTACCTCGGCGCTTGGTAGGTTTTAGCTGAGGAAACTCTTGCTCCCAGTAACGCAGTACGTGGGGCTTAACATCACACAACGTGCTGACCTCACCAATGGTGAAATAGCGCTTGCCTGGAATTGCGGGCAGTTCATTGTTGTTACTTGCTTCTAACATTACTGTCCGTTGTCGTATTCAGTGGACTCGCCAGCGTAGGCTTCTACCCGCGCTTTGAGTTTTTGGCCTGGCCGAAAGGTCACCACGCGCCGCGCGGTGATTGGAATTTCTTCGCCAGTTTTGGGGTTGCGGCCCGGGCGCTCTGCTTTTTCGCGCAGATCAAAATTACCGAAGCCCGATAACTTAACCTGCACATTGGCTTCCAAGGAGTCTAGAACTTCGTCAAAAAACAATTCAACTAACTCTTTCGCTTCTCTCTTGTTCAACCCCAACTCATCAAAAAGTTGGTCTGCCATTTTGGCTTTTGTCAGTGCGCCCAAAATCCGTCCTTAAAATTCTGCAACAAGTGCTTATTAATCAGCGCAGCCTAGCTTGATGTTTTTCTGCCAGAGCGTTGATTGCTCGCTCAGCCAATGCGTTGATTTGTTCTTCAGTAAGGGTGGTCGTTTGACTTTGTAACGTCAACCCTAGACCCAAACTTTTTTCAGTAGAATCAATACCTTCACCTTGGTATACGTCAAACAACATGATGTCCACGCAATTTTCATTCAGCACATTACTGACGGTAGCAACTACTTCGCTGGCGGTGACGCTGCGCTCTACAACAATGGCTAGGTCTCGACGCACCGATGGAAACTTAGACACGCCTTGATGACGCCGACTTGGGCGCGACATCATAGCTTGCCCATCTAGCTCAAACACGAAGACTTCGGGCAGACCCAACTTTTTCTCAAGGCTTGGATGCAGGCGTCCAATTCGCCCAACCACTTCACCGGCTAGGGTGAGTTGTGCGCTCTGGCCTGGGTGCAGGGCCACGTCATTTATAGTCGCAGCTTCAACCGTTATCCCGGCCCATGAACACAGCGCTTCAACATTGCCTTTCACATCAAAGAAGTCGACTTTGTCTGCTGTTTCACACCAATTTTCGTCTTCTCTACGACCCCACAGTAGGCCGCCAACTTTCACCTTTTGGACCAGTTCTTTATTTTGTGACGCCATAGAACCTGTATCAAACACTAAGCCTACCTCGAACAGTTGGCCGCTGGTTTGCTGGCGCGAAATATTTTTCTTTGCTGCATCCACCAAACCTGTGAGCAAGGTTGTACGCATGACCGACAGCTCTGAAGACATTGGGTTAACCAACATCAACGGCTCAATCTCAGGATCAAACAACTTTTGCATCGCTGGGTCTATAAAGCTATAGGTCACTACTTCTTGAAAGCCTAAGCCCGCAAGCTGGCGCTTCAGTTGTGGTTCGCTATGCGTCTGCAATGGCACGGTCGCCAGCGGCAGACGAATAACGGGCTGACTGCTGGGAATATTGTTGTAGCCGTAAATCCGGCAGATCTCTTCAATTAGATCTGCTTCTAAAGCGATATCAAAGCGATGACTTGGCGGTGTCACCTGCCAAGCCAACCCACTATCGACTGGCTCGCGACTGTGCACGGTAAAATCTAAACGTGCTAGTGCTTCATCTACTTGAGTTGGATCAATATCAATGCCCAACAGGCTGTTGATTTTGCCTTCACGCAGCGTAATAGGCGCAATGTTGGGCAGATGCTGCGCACTGAGGGCTTCAGTGATGGGTCCGGGACGACCACCGGTAATGTCTATGAGTATCTGTGTCGCCCGCTCTAATGCTTGGTGTTGCAGCTGTGAATCTACACCGCGCTCGTAACGGTGCGAGGCGTCTGTGTGCAGTCCATAGCGTCTTGCGGTACCTGCAATAGCCAGTGGTGAGAAAAACGCGCACTCAAAGAAAATGTCTTTGCTGTCAGTATTTACGCCTGAATGCTCGCCGCCCATTACGCCAGCCATGGCCACTGGGCCGGAACCGTCGGCAATCACTAAAGTTTTTGCATCTAACTCAACTTCCTGACCGCTGAGCAGGGTCAACTTGTCGTCCGGCTGAGCCATGCGCACAGTTATGCCACCTTGCAAGCGACTTAAGTCGAAAGCATGCATGGGCTGGCCTTGTTCGATCAGCACATAGTTGGTGACATCCACCACAGGATCAATGCTGCGCAAGCCACAACGTCTTAACCGTTCGGTTAGCCATTGCGGTGATGGCTGACTCAGATCTACTCCTTCAATAACGCGCCCTAAATACCTTGGGCATTGCTCGCTAGCCACAACCTCGACTGGAAACGTGCTGTCGATTTGCGGCGCTACTGCTGGAATTTGCGGATACGTGACTTCTAAGTTGTTCAGCACCCCTACTTCCCGGGCCAGGCCTTTAAGAGACAAGCAGTCACCGCGATTGGGGGTCAGATCAACATCCACTGTGAGGTCGTCTAAGGGCAAATCTGCGCCTGCGATGCTGGCCAAATCTGCGCCTATCTCTGAGTGATCGGGTAACTCAATAATGCCGTCGTTTTCTTCGCCCAAGCCTATTTCTTCGGCACTACACAACATGCCAAAGGACTCTACGCCGCGAAGCTTGGCTTTCTTAATTTTGAAGTTGTCGGGGAGCACTGCGCCTACTTTGGCGAATGCCGTAATGAGTCCTGCGCGTGCATTGGGCGCACCACATACCACTTGGAACACATCCGAACCGTCTGAAACCTGACAAACTCTGAGCTTGTCGGCATCTGGGTGTTGCTCGGCAGATTGAATCTGCGCCACAACCACGCCGCTAAAGACTTTGGCCGCTGGTTCGGTGCCATCTACCTCAAGCCCCGCCATGGTCATTTGATGTAATAATTCTGCGCTATCCAAACTTGGATTAACCCACTGTCGTAACCACGCTTCACTAAATTTCATGTGCGCTAATCCTTAGTTGAACTGGCGCAAGAAGCGCAAATCGTTCTCGAAAAACAGCCGCAGATCGTCGACCTCATAAAGCAGCATAGCCAAACGATCGCCACCAAAGCCAAAGGCGAATGCCGAATAAACTTCGGTATCAATGTTTGCCATATTCAGTACGTTGGGGTGCACCATGCCGCAGCCCATCACCTCTAACCAACCGGTGTTACTGCACACCCGGCAGCCTTTACCTAAGCAGTGTACGCACTGCACATCTACCTCAGCAGAGGGTTCGGTGAATGGAAAATAAGAGGGGCGAAAACGCACTTCTAACTCTTTCTCAAAGAAACGTTGGAGAAAGTCGATGACCGTGCCTTTTAGATCGGCAAAGCTAATGCCCTCATCCACAACCAACCCTTCCACTTGATGGAACATGGGGCTGTGGGTTAAATCTGAATCTCGTCTATACACACGACCAGGGCAGATCACTCGAATGGGCGGATCTTGCTTTTCCATGGTGTGCACTTGGCTAGGCGAAGTGTGAGTGCGTAAAAGCGTGCCGTCACCAAAATAGAAGGTATCGTGCATGGCACGCGCCGGGTGATGGCTAGGAATATTCAGAGCTTCAAAGTTGTAATAGTCGTTTTCAACTTCTGGCCCGCTGACTACTTCGTAACCTGCGCCGGTAAAAATTTCTTCAATACGATACATGGCTTGAGTTACCGGGTGCAGGCCACCTGTGGCAGGCCGTCTACCAGGCAGAGAGACATCCACTTTTTCCGCCAATAGCGACGTACTCAACGCTGCCTGCTCAAGGGTGTCCTTGCGCGCAGCCAGATCCTCTTGCAGTGCAACTTTAGCTTCGTTGATTTTTGCGCCTACTTTAGGTCGCTCACCTGCATCAACCTGTCCCAGGCTTTTAAGCAAGCTGGTGAGCTCACCTTTTTTGCCGAGATAAGCCACACGAACATCATCTAAGGCGCGCAGGTCTGCCGCGTTTTCAGTGGCTTCGCGCCCGCGCTTGAGTATGTTTTCAATATCCATCGTATTGTCCTAAATGGTCTTTTTGCGCTGCCTATTATTCACACACGCTGCTTGTCCTTTACAAATAAGGCGGCACAAAAAAAAGGAAGAACTATGTTCTTCCCTTTTCTAACGATTGTCAGCCACTAGCCTGCGGGAAGAACACTCTATTAAGGTCTCCCGGAGGCGGTTAGCGGCCTTTGGATCGTTTCTTAAGCGGCTTGTGCAGCAGCTGCCGGAGCAACGCGCTTTACTAATGCGGCAAAAGTATCTTTCTCGTGCATTGCAATGTCTGCAAGTACCTTACGATCCACCTCTATCCCTGCCTCCTTGAGACCGGCGATAAAGCGACTGTAAGACAGCCCGTGTATACGCGCTGCAGCATTAATACGCACAATCCACAAACGGCGGAACTGGCGCTTACGCTGACGGCGGTCACGATAAGCGTATTGACCCGCTTTAATGACTGCTTGCTTTGCAACTTTGAAGGTACGACTACGCGCACCGTAATAGCCTTTGGCGGCTTTTAAAATCTTCTTTCTGCGGGCTCGAGAAGCCACGCCACGTTTAATTCTTGGCATAGTTCTCTCCTATCGAGCCTTTGTTGGCAGCATGCGTCTCAATGCAGGTACATCTGCGGCTGAAACGCCTTCCATACCGCGAAGATGACGCTTACGCTTAGATGTCATTTTCGTCAGGATGTGACTTTTGTTAGCTTGTTTGTGCTTAAAACCGGAAGATGTCTTGCGAAATCTTTTCGCAGCACCCCGGTGGGTTTTCATTTTTGGCATATGCCTTTCTCCACGCGATTCATGTTTTCGCTTACCACTTTTCAACCCGGTTAGCGCTAAATCTAACCCAGTCGATCACTGGCGCGTCGTTTAAAGCCGTCGCACTTTTCAACTTAAAAAGTTAAGAAAATGTATCTGGTTCTCTTCGGCCTAAATCAGGCCGGTATGATTCTGGAAAAACGAGCTATTACTAGCTGCGTTCATTCAGCATCTGGTTTGAGGCTTGGCGCCTTCTTATTTTTGCGAGGGGCCAGCACCATTATTACCTGCCGTCCTTCAAACTTTGGTTCAGACTCTACTGAGCCCAAATCATCTAAGTCTGCTGCGATGCGAGTCATCAAATTCATCCCAATTTCTGGGTGAACAACTTCTCTACCGCGGAACCGCAAGGAAATCTTGGTTTTATCCCCGTCTTCCAAAAAGCGCTTTAGGTTGCGTAGTTTTACCTGATAGTCGCCTTCTTCCGTGCCAGGACGGAACTTCATCTCTTTAACTTGGATCTGCTTTTGCTTCTTTCTTTGCGCTGCTTTGGTCTTCTTCAGCTCAAAAAGATGCTTCCCATAATCCATGACTTTACAGACTGGCGGACTTGCATCCGCTACAACCAGTACTAGGTCTAAGCCAGCTTGTCGTGCTTCGGCTAATGCCTCAGCGCGTGGTACTACACCACGTTGACTGCCATCTGCCGCCACAAGGCGTACTTCGGCTGCTTCTATATCGTCATTTAACAACGAGCGATCAATTCGCTTACTCGTCTTTTTAATGGGCGTCTCCACATTCACCAAATTAACTGATGGGCCCATTACCCGCTTCGTTGCATCTATCTCCTCATTACTAAGGAATCGGCGCACAAATAATGAACTCACCCTGTGTATGCACTCAAAGAGCCATACGCCACTGCTGAACTTTTCAGCAACGGATCTCAATAAACTGCTTAACTAAATCGCATAGCAATCACTGAATTTTGAAGATTTTCGACAATTTCCTCGCCAGATGACGTAAAAATCGCAGTTTTAACCCTCCAAACACTGACGCAGACGCCAGAGCGGAGCGCATTCTACTGCCCACAAAGCTTCACTTCAAGCAGCTAAGTCACGGATTATTCGAATACTTTTCGCAAAATCAGTGAAAGATCCACACAACTCATGAGTAAGGGGAATGAGCGCGTAGACAGTCTTAGTGAATTCGCAGTTACTTTAGGCTCGCCTTAATAATCTCAATATACGCTGCGCGCAGGTCTAACTTAGTCCCGGCATAGGCTTTGGCGGGCAATTCAGCCAGCGCTGTGGCCTGCGCAATGGCAGTTTTTTCTAGCACTTCAGACCCCACCACTTCATCTAAATAGCCAACGGTCTGTGCGTCTTCTGGCCCATACAAGGTGGCCTGCAGCACAGCTTGGGTCTGATGACGCTTGGACAAACGGCAAATAGCCATTTGCAACCCAAAGGGTGGCAGGCTCATACCAATAGCGGTTTCATTGAGACCGTATTTAAACTCCCCCGCTGCGCCAATACGCGTGTCACTGGCCAGCAGCACTAACGCACCTGCAGCAATTGCATGGCCGGCACTGGCAGCAACCACAGGCTGAGGGTGGGTGAACAGGCGCAAAAGCATCTGAGCACCACTACCGACTAGGGCTTTTTGCTCAGACGGCCCTTTGGCGATTTCTTTTAAATCAAAACCTGCACTAAAAACACCGGGGCGTCCGGTAATCACTACTGCCGCCGCCTCTTTTTCTGCGCGGTCTAGGCCTTCATTCATGGCTTCAACATAGGCGTGTCCCACCGCATTGGCTTTGCCATCGTCTAATGCGATGACTGCAACATTGCCTTCCAATCTAAAATTAAGCATTTGTTCTCCCTTATCTATCTTCTGTCGCTTTTATAACTTCTATAACTTTTGTAGCGTTTGTAGCCTTTGTAGCCTTTGTAGCCTTTGTATCGCAGTAATAGTTTGCACGGTTTGCTTTAACAGCTTGCGCTGGTCTTCAAGCGCTTATTATTTTGCAAAGCCCTGCGGACTTTTATTCCACGCCCATTTTGCGTACTAGGCGCTGCAGACTTGGCCGCAGGCGTAAAAACACAATGTACGCGATTTCAGCAATGGACAAAATGATGGGAAAGCGCATGAGCAGTCCTATTGGACGCAACAGGGGTATTGCACGCCACATGGCTGCAAAGGCAGCGGCGCCAGAAACCACTTCGCCACCGACCTCTTGGGCATGGAAACGGGCCATGAGTGTGGCCTCATCCAGCGGACAGGCTTGGCCTGAGAGCACATCTACAAAGTCGATTGCCGAGCGTTTGTCTAGACGCCTAAACAGACGAATCTCGCGGACACAAAGAGGGCAGCTAGAGTCGAACCAAACGGTCACTTGAGGTTGCAGGGGCGCGTTCATTAAAGCGCTCCGTTAAAGTTCAGCAATGCGGGCAATGAGCACATCTGCAAATTCGGCTGTACCTAAGGAACCGCCCAGATCTTTGGTGGTTTCACCGGCGATCAATGCGTCATCGTACGCGGTTTTAATCAGGTTAGAGCATTTCTCAAAGCTTGATTCTTCTTCGGTTTCTGCCAAGTAATTGAGCATCATTACCGCTGACATCAACAGGGCCAACGGATTAGCGAGATTTTGCCCGGCAATATCTGGCGCGCTGCCGTGAACTGCCTCGAACACGGCTTCGTTGTCGCCATAGTTGGCTCCAGGTACTACACCAAGGCCGCCGACCAAGCCGGCACAAAGGTCACTGATGACATCGCCGTAAAGATTTTCCAGCAGCAGTACATCGAACTGTGTTGGGTCTTGCACCAACTTCATGCAGCCCGCATCAATAATCACAGATTCAAAACCCAAGTTGGGGTAATCGTTTTTATGCACTTCGTCTGCACAGCGTAAAAACAAACCGTCGGTGAGTTTCATAATATTGGCTTTGTGCAGCATGGTGACTTTTTTACGTTCACGCCGATTGGCGAACTTAAAAGCCCATGATGAAATTCTCTGGCACGCCACTTCGGAGGCAACCTTCATGCTCATCACAACACCGGGGGTAATCTCGTTCTCCACACCGCTATAGAGGCCCTCGGTGTTTTCTCGAATAATCACAATGTCGATATCTTTATAACGGGTCTCTACGCCAGGCAAACTGCGCACCGGGCGCACTGCGGCGTAAAGATTAAAAGCCTTGCGCAAGCGCACGTTCACCGAAGTAAAACCCTCTCCCACCGGAGTGGTACACGGCCCTTTAAGCGCCACTTTGCAACGAGAAATCTCATTCATAGTGCGCTCAGGAATCAATTCATCGCCTTCTTCTAAGGCGCTGAGTCCTGCAGAGACAAATATCCAGTTAATATCCGCTTTGGCTTTTGCAGCCGCTGCGTCCACTACACGAAGCACTGCCTGAGTAATTTCAGGACCAATGCCATCACCGGGAATAACTGCTATGTCTTTCGCTTGCATTAAATAACCTACGCTATGAATCTGAGGAAACTACTCATCAAGGAACACCACAGGCTGGGCCTCTCTCGATAACTAGTATTATAGGCCTGTTTGCTTTTTTTTGAGAACCATAGCAACTGGCTAACTGCTCATTTGCAACTACTCTGCATTCACTCGGAACTAAACAGGCGCGACTTCCTGCTCAATATAGCAGTCTTGCATCACTCTGCGGTTAAACCTCCTTAGACACTCAATGACCCAAGCGGCCAATTTCTCCGGCTAAACCAACTACTTGATCCCATCAATACCATTCAATTCAACAAATAGACCTTTTGTACCGTGCTACTGGATTTTGTTTTTGAGAAGGACACAAATGCAGCCAATCCTGTAGTAGAAGAATTCTGTCACCGTGCAAAACAATGATAATTTCAGCATAGAGAATGTAGGCACACTGATATTTTCCGGGGGTGGCAACCGGTGTTGGTGGCAAGCCGGCTTTGTTGCAGAACTGATCAGTCAAGGCTGGACCCTACCCAAAGACATTATTGGCTGTAGCGCAGGCGCGGCTATCGCAGCTTCGTTGATCACTGAAACGACTGACAAAGCACTGGACGCCTGCAAACGCTTGTACGCAGGCAATCCCGGCCTAATCAGATACAAAAGGGGCGCGCTAAAAGTCCCTGTAGGATTTGCCCAAAACGAGGTTTACCCAAACTGGCTGAGAGCATTTATTGGCAAGGAGGAACTTGCCTACATTAAGGCCTTTGGTCGATTTAGAGTCACTGCGAGCCGATTAGACCGCCCCTCTTTTCGACTAACCGCAATTACGCGGGCTATTTTTCGACATCTGCGCGGCAAGGACTTTATCGCCTTGGATCAAAGTGACTACGCGCACAACATCGCTGGGCTCAGCCAAGTTTTCCTAGAACCCACTCTGTTTCAGTCCCTTGATGCGGCGCTAAAAACATTCGAGGCCAGCGCTGCTGCATCGCCCTTTATATTTGCTCGTAAAATCGCCGGCAAACTACATTTTGATGGCGGTTATATTTCGCCCATACCGGTCTTAGCCGAAGAAAGCTCTGGGAGTAATTTTTCCAGCGACCCAGAAGCGGCGTCAACCACCCTTACTTTGTTAACCAGGCACTTTGAGACAAAACCAATGCTGTTCAGCCACTACGGCAAACGCTTTATACAACCTAGCAGAAAGATACCGGTTTCTACTTTTTAAGTAAGAGGGGACTGTACTGCAGATACAACAGTGGGTGACGCTTTTGAATTAGGTCAAAACGATGCAAGAGGTTTCATTAAAAAGAATTGGTAGGGTCAGACCAAAGACTGCAGGCTCCAGTGCTACGTAAATCGAGGCAAAGAAAAGTTTTTAAAAATTCGGCGAGTAAATCCCGCAAGCAAATAAAGTGCTCAAAGCCCCCTGTTCTTGCAAAATCTACTATTTCTTTTTGGCAGTCGGCGCAGGCCCTAACCGAACAAGGCGTCTCCAATCTCTACGACGATTATAGTAAGGACAAAAACGACAATAAGGGCCACCACTAACTTAAAAGAGACTTTTAACGCACCCACGAAATCGCCGCGAGACTTTATCCCACCGCGAAGCCAAACCATAAAAACCAAAGTCGACGGCAGGCCAAAAACCACAAGAAATATCGCTATAAACAGACCCATCTATCTCCCCGTAATGTGCATCACAGCTGTCAAAATAAGAATAACCAAAAGCCTTAGTCAAAAACGCTTCAGGCCCAATCGTAGAAAGGTTTTACATTTTGGCGCACCCTCATCTATACCCGTTCTCTTTAGGGCAATGGAATGAGGGGTTTCTTGGCAAAGCCCCTTGAACCGGGCTGAATTTGGTAGGACCACCCGGATTCGAACCGGGGACCTCTACCATGTCAAGGAAAACAGGGCGCTTTTGGCCTCGTCCAGACACCTAGAGCCTCGCACGGTTTTGCAAAAACTGCCATTCATTTGAACTATAAATTGAAGATATTCGCGGCCGTCACGCACCCATGTCGTGGTCGATCAAGTCTTTGAGAAAGTCTAGGGGCGCAACCAGATCGGCGAGGACCAGGCTCTTTCCTGAATCGTGGCCGGTACCCTCGGGTCAGGTTCCCTGCCAAGGCGAATAGCATCAAAGCTTGACCAGCGACAGGTCGGGTTCATTACCACGCGCACGTAGTAAAAGGCACTTTAATTCGGATCGTAATCCGAGTCGCGCCAAATGGGTAATGACCG
>QXZU01000146.1 GCA_009886205.1 K189A clade bacterium
GGAATTTCTTCACCGGGTTCAGTCTGAGTCTGTACACCTTCGGCAAATTCGCTCTGTGGCACTGCAATATCATGATCGGTAAGCGCTGAACCACCAAATTGCCCAAGGTCAATTTTTAAAATTCTGTGTTCTGCGACGCCAGCCGCTGCTGCCACCTTTTTTGCGCCATTGAGTTCAGCACTACTGCGCTGGCCGTAGTCGAAGGACAGTGCATAACAGCTAAACCCGGCATCCATTGCCATGGCTAACGTAGTGGCCGAATCTAGCCCACCTGATAACAACACCACTGCTCGTTTTGTCTTTTGCTTCATCTTATCCAATCACTTAGAGCAATATGAATGATCGCTCGGAGTCTTTAACTAGCGCCCGGGGACATCGCCCCAGAGCAATTTATGCAGTTGAACCTGCATACGCACAGGCAGGCGGTCGGCAACAATCCAATCTGCTAAGTCACGAGAGGCCAACTGATGATGGCTCGGAGAAAAAAGCACATCGGCCACCTGAGCATAGAGGTTGTGCTCGTCGCAGCGCATCCGCGCCCAATCATAATCAGCCCGATCACAGACTACGAACTTGATTTGATCATGAGCATTCAGGTGGCGCATGTTTTCCCATAAGTTGCGTTGCACTTCACCAGAACCGGGTGTTTTTAGATCTAAGACCTTCACCACTCGCGGATCTACCTCGGCAACACTCAACGCGCCACTGGTCTCAATAGAAACCGACAGTCCGGCATCGGCTAAGGCGACCATTAACGACAAGGCCCCTGGCTGAGCCAAAGGCTCGCCACCGGTAACAGTTACATGCTGTACGCCAAAGCCTTTAACCGTATTAAGAATGTCTGCCTCTTCAATGAGTTCACCACCAGAAAAGGCGTAAGCACTGTCACAGTAGTGGCAGCGCAGCGGGCAGCCTGTGAGACGAACAAACACTGTAGGTTTGCCCACAGTATTGGCCTCACCTTGTAAGGATAGAAAAATTTCAGTAATACGCAGTGCGCTCATTGTATTGGCCGAGAATTAGATAGAAAGGACATGGGGTTAACTCAGGAACTCTAATTGAAGAGGGTCAAACGCCTGGAAAGGGCTAGTTCATCGCTTGGGCGTATTTACTCGCCAGCTTGGCAGCCGAGCTTTGTGGAAATTCAGCCTGCACTTTATCTAGGTAGGTTTTTGCTTGCTTGTCATCACCCAGCCCATGATAGAGCACACCCAGTTTATAAAGCGCACCAGGCACCTTTTGATGATCAGGATAAAGGCGTACCACTTGCACAAAATTCTGCCGCGCCTTTTCAGATTCGGTCTGAGCAAGATACAACTCACCTAACCAATAAAAAGCATTTGGCGTATACTTGCCGTTAGGGAAGTTAACAATGAGGCCTTCAAAGCCCGCTATGGATGATGCAAAGTCCTTTGCGCGCATCAACTCTATTGCAACGCCGTAGGCTTCGCGTTCGGTGGTCCAGGTTTTTTCCGCAGTTTGCGAGGGCGTTTCGCCTGCGCCTGAACTGCCCTGGCTCGCGCTGCCCGGTGGCGGCGCTGGTCGGTTAGAAGCGAGCGCTGCTACTCGGCCGTCTAGATCTACATACTGCTCTTTCTGGTCTCTGCGCAGGTTGTCTATAAGGTACTGTTGCTCTTCTACTTTACCTCGAAGTATTTGTACCTCTTGTTGCAACACCTGCATCTGATAAAACATTTGGGCAAGGGAACCATCTTGCAAATCAGCTCCAAGAGCGTTGGTTCTTGAGCCTTGGATCGTGCCACCTGCTGAGTCACTTCTGCCCCATAAGTCATCATCGAACTCATCAACAGTTGCCGCGGGTTCAATGGTTGTAAACCCGCTGCTATCTCTTGTTTGATTAGAGGGCTGGTTAAAGGGCTGATTAATAGGCTGGGTGATGGTTTGGGAGAGGGTCTGAGAAGTCGTATTGTTGCCTTGCCGAGACTCTTCAACTGGCACGGCGGCGTTCGCAGCTTAGCCAATAAAAGCGTACTGGCGCAGATCTTTGCGGAGGCAAGGCGCACGCATGTAGATTTAGACAACATTACTGTCCTTGCCATATTCTGCGCCCAGTTACTGCGTTGGTCAGCTATCTGTACTCAAGAACCGCGCGTCTGTTTTCAGCCCATGCGCCACTGTTGTGGGCTGGGTTTTGCGGGCGTTCTTCACCGTAGCTAACCACTTCAATTTGTCTTGAGCCAACGCCAGCAGAACGTAGGAAACTGCTGATCGCAGCTGCACGGCGTTCGCCTAACGCTAGGTTGTATTCGCGAGTACCGCGCTCATCACAGTGTCCCTGAACAACTACGCTGCGATCTGAATTTCTAACTAAGATTTGCGCATGCACTTCTAACGTCGCTAAATCGCTAGGATTCAAGATCGCTTTGTCATATTCGAAATAAAAGGTTCTGGAGATAGGTTGTCCAGACTCATCAACTGGCGTGGTGTCATCTTCAGCAAAATCCGACACTACTTCTACTACTTCAGGCGCAACAACCTCTGGCGCTTGTTCTACAGGTTCTTGTTGGTCCACTGGTTCCGTCGCAGTGCTAGAACAGCCTGCAATGAAAAGTGCCGCTAATACTGAAAGGGCTAATCTAGATAGTCGTGACTGTGTTTGCATGATTTGTTCCTCATGTTTCGGGTTATTTGGCAGGGTTATAGGGCAGTGTATTAATGTCAATACTGACCACGCACCTCGCCTCAACGATTATTAGCAATCCGAAAATTGCTTGTTCTTTGCGACAATTTCTTTATGAGAACTTCTATATGGAACTTCTAGGTGAAATTTCTGCATAGAACTTCTTTGTAAATACTTGTTTCGTAATGCTTTAATTCTACACAGGTAAGGAAAGTAGTCCACTTAACACTGCACTTTATCTGCGCTGTGATGCATTTTAATGGCCTATATTTGCCTGTTTTTAATTAGCAGAGAGCACATCGGGCAAAAATGGCGACCAAGCGGGCTCACGGACGTCTCCCGCTGAGGATGGCAATCTGTACTTCACACGTCCATCAATGGAAACGACGGCTAAAATACCTCTGCCCTGATCCTGAGTGGCATACATCAACATTGCGCCATTGGGCGCCAATGAAGGGGACTCATCCAAATCCGTCGCCGTTAACACCAAAAGGCTGTCCTTCTCTAAATCTTGCCAAGCAATGTGAAAGACACCATTGCGCCTGTGGACAAATACTAGGTGTTTGCCGTCCGGCAACAGCCGTGCGCGCGCGTTGTAATCGCCGATAAATGTCAGCCGCTCAAGAAAATTAGTCGCTAGTTCAACTTGATATATCTGTGGCCGCCCCCCTCTGTCAGAGGTAAAAACAATGGACTTACCATCAGGAGACCAAGACGGTTCGGTATCAATACCATGGTGCCTAGTGATGCGTCGGAGCTTTCTGCTGGCAATATTCATTACAAATATTTCTGGATCGCCGCCACGAGAGAGCACCATAGCCAGACTTTTACCGTCAGGTGAAAACACTGGCGAGCTGTTAATGCCCTTAAAATTGGTTAACCGCTCTCTATACGGGCCATCAATATCTTGCAGAATAATACTGGGCCTACCGGTTTCGAAGGAGACATAAGCAACTCGTTTACCGTCCGGGGACCAACTGGCAGACAAAATAGGCTCAGAAGATGAATATAAAGTGCGCGCGCGAGCACCGTCAGCATCGGCCACTTCTAACTGAAAGCGCGCGTCCCTTGAACCGGCATCTTTAGCCAATACATATAAAATTTTGGTCGAAAATGCGCCCTGTACTCCGGTGATTTTCGCATACACCAAGTCAGCGATTTTGTGGCCTACGTCGCGCCATTGGCTTCTATCAATGGTGAAATCGCGAGATTCCAAAAGCCGCTCTGCAGCCACGTCATAAAGTTCAAACTCAACAAAAACCTTGTCTCGTTCAGGCAATGGTTGTGCACGCCCAATCACTAGGTAGGCGCTTTTTAGAATGCGCCAGTCGCGAAAAAATACTGCTTGTCTGGTGCTTGGGTAGGAGAGCATGTTTTCGCTGGCTAAAGGGTCAAACTGACCACTTCTAGCAAGGTCAAATGCCACAATATTGGCCAGGTTAGCCTCGTCGCTAAGCGATTCGGGCGCGGCAAACGGCACAATAGAAATTCGGATAGGTTCGTCAACACCGCGATCAATAATAATGGTGTCTAGCGAACTTGCGGCTTGAATGCTTGGGGCGAAAGACAGCAGCAAACAAACCAGCCCTAGATAATTTATGAGCGAACGCTTCAGTCCAGATAATTGCGCAAATAGTTGCGCAGATGGTCGCAAAAACGCGCTGCTCGCCGAAACAAAATCTGTCGAATAACTCATGCTAATTCCTGCACTGTAGAATTGCGTACCGCCACAAAGTGGGCTATTTGCACCTTTAACTTAACGCAAAAGATCGCTGGGTTGGAAAAGAAAATAAAAGCGCCTGAAATATTTTTCAAACGCTGAATTTTCTGTCGGCACATCAAAGCGCCGAACTTGTCTAATGGCCTGCTCCGCAGACTGATCAAATGCGGAATTACCTGAACTCTCAACCAAGGTCACCGAAATAACATCGCCGGTAGGTATGAGTTCTACAAGTAACAGCGCCTGCATACCATTGCGCGCGCTGGGTGGCCGACTCCAATTTTTTCGCACTTGCTCGTAGATAGCCGCCCTAAATGATTGAGCAGCTTCATCATTCTCAATATCGTTGAGGTTTTGCACTTCTTCGTCGATAGACTGCTCAAGACTAGACTGAGCCAACTCACCAAGCGCCGCCAAACGCTCCAAGCGCTGTTGCTCTAACAGCGCCAGCCGAGCTTTCTCCTTGACCTTCTCTTTGGCTTTATCGGCAGCCTCTTTTGCAGCCTTTAGCTCCGCCGGGGTCTTGTCCTTTGCCTTATTCGCCAAGTCAGGTTTTTTCGGCACAGGCTTTTTTACTGGCGGCTGTTTGACGGGAGCAGGCTTTTTGCTGACCGTTTTACTTTTCGGCTTCGCTTTAGGCTCTAAGACAACCAGTTTAGCGTTAACTACCTTGGGTGTAACAACTGACGACACCTTTGTCTCAGGGCTCCAACCTTGATACAACGCAAAACCCAAGCCCGCATGAATAACCAAGGCAAAGAACAAAGGTATGGCATATGTCTGAATCAGCCGCACTCTAGCTCTCGATAATGGGCGGATCAGTAATCAGACCAACACTTTCCGCACCAGCCTTCTGCAGGACAGTCATAACCCGGACTACCGCGCCATAATCTAATGCATGATCGGCCTTTATATAGACCGGTACATTGGCGCGCGAACGCAAAATTTTGCCTGCCTGCTCCTCAAGGGAGAAAACAGTTACACGGGTGCCATCCTCTTCGCTTTGCGCGACACCCTGAATACCGACATTCATAAACAATGCGCCGTCTTTGCGCATAGAAACCACTAAAGGGTCGGATTCGTTGGTATCAATCGATTTTGAAGGTGCTTGAGGCAAATCGACTTTAACGCCTTGGGTAAGCAAGGGCGCAGTTGCCATAAAAATAACCAACAAAACCAGCATTACGTCGATATACGGCACAACGTTAATTTCAGACATCGGCTTTCGGCGTTGCGGCATAACCTAAATCCTCGTTCTAAACGTTAGATTGAGTGGAGCGCGCATGCGCGGCTCGATGCAAAATAGTGGTCACCTCTTCAGCAAATGCTTCATACCGTTTCATAATGGAATCCACTTTTGCAGCATATCGGTTATAAGCAATCACCGCGGGAATAGCGGCAAACAATCCCATTGCGGTTGCAACTAAGGCTTCGGAGATTCCTGGTGCAACCGAGGCTAAAGTTGCCTGGCTCATGTTCGCAAGGGAACGAAACGAATTCATGATGCCCCATACAGTGCCAAACAAACCTACATAGGGACTGGTAGAGCCAACTGTGGCTAAAAAAGGTAAATGGGTTTCAAGTCGTGCTTCTTCGCGGTTCAAGGCCACACGCATAGATCGCTGCACCCCCTGCATAATCGCATCTGCATCCATGCCCGCCTGTTCAGACAGTCGAGTGTATTCACGAAAACCCGAGACAAATATGGTCTCAATACCGTTGAGGTTTTCTTCACTGGAAAGCTCGCCATAAAATTCGCGCAGATCAATACCTGACCAAAAATGATCCTCTAAGGAATCCACTTCATTCAGCGCTCGACGCAAAAACAACCAACGCTGGAAAATCATCATCCAACTCACAACTGATGCTATGGCCAGCAACAGCATGACAATTTGCACCAACAAACTTGCGTTTGAGATGAGTTCAAATATGGAAATTTGCTCAGTCAAAAAACCGCTCCTTAATCTAACTCTGATCTGTCTTGATGAACTTCAGCATCGTTGACCTGCTCTGGTGGGCGCAAGCCAAAGTGTTGATAACTCTTTGCTGTCGCAATCCGCCCTCGAGGCGTTCTCATTAAATACCCTTGTTGAATAAGATAGGGTTCAAGAACATCTTCAATGGTACCTCTCTCTTCGCTAATGGCAGCTGCCACCGAATCTAGACCCACCGGCCCCCCTGCAAACTTATCAATAATAGTCATCAACAAGCGTCGGTCCATGGCGTCAAACCCCTCTTTATCTACGTTCAGTAAATTCAGAGCTTCGTCTGCAATGGCCTTGGTCACAGAACCGTCGCCGCGCACTTGAGCGACGTCTCTCACTCTGCGCAGCAATCTATTGCTGATGCGCGGTGTGCCGCGAGAGCGCCGAGAAATTTCTGTTGCCCCTGCACCTTCAATTGGCAGGTTCAATTTGGAAGCTGAGCGATTAACAATTTGGGTGAGCTCGCCAATGCTGTAGAACTCGAGTCGCTGGACAATGCCAAATCGGTCTCGCAGCGGACTGGTCAACAACCCTGCCCGGGTTGTCGCACCCACTAAGGTAAAGGGTTGTAACTCAAGTTTAAGCGAGCGCGCAGCAGGCCCTTCCCCAATCATAATATCCAGCTGAAAATCTTCCATGGCGGGATAAAGAATTTCCTCAACCAATGGACTCAGCCGATGAATTTCGTCAATAAAGAGCACGTCGCCAGCATCTAAATTACTCAACATTGCGGCCAGATCACCGGGCTTTTCCAGAATGGGCCCTGATGTTGATTTAAACCCAGCGCCCATTTCTCGGGCCAAGATATTGGCAAGGGTAGTTTTACCTAAACCGGGCGGGCCAAAGATCAGCGTATGATCTAACGACTCGCCGCGCTTACGCGCTGCTTCAATAAAGATGCTCATCTGCTCTTTCACCGCAGACTGACCAATATATTCGCTCAGCTGAGTGGGTCGCAAAGCGCGGTCAAAATTCACATCACCACTGTCTTCAACCGGCGATACAAAGCGATCTGGTTCAATAGCCATCGGTTAAGCTCCGCTGCGGGCAAATTGACGTAATACCCAAGTAACAATTTGTTCCGTGGTTGGGTCTTTTTCATCACCACTGGATTGGGCTGCTTTTTGCTCTAAATCTTTGCGTGCTTGCATAACCGCCTGTTGCGCCTGATGACTTTTATAACCCAAGGCCAACAGTGCGTCTTCTGCCTCTTGGTAAACTGCACGGCTGCCAAAACTAGGCATAGGCAAGTGTTCAGCAGCGGGCAACTGCGGTATGAGCGTGTCTATTCTGGATTTTAATTCCACCATAAGACGTTCGGCAGTTTTCTTGCCTACGCCGGGCACTTTGGTCAAAACGCCCACTTCATTATTCTGCACTGCACGGCTTAACGTTGAAGGATCAATAGAGGAAATCAGTGCAAGGCCCATTTTTGGCCCAACGCCATTTATCCGTATATAAGTGCGGTAGAGATCACGCTCATTTTTGTCGCAAAAGCCAAAAAGTAGCTGGGCATCTTCACGCACCACAAAATGGGTATACAAAGTGAGCTCTGTGCCAACAAGTGGCGCTGCGCCAAGCACGTTCGCACTCACCTCAACCTCATAGCCTACGCCACCTACGTCAAGTAAAAGTACATTGCCCTCTATTTCTACAAGAGCGCCTCTGAGTCTGCTGATCAATGAGTTAAACCTTATTGGCCACTAAGAGTGGCAGTATTGACGTGGCAAAGCGCAATCGCAAGGGCATCCGCCGCATCTGCTTGAGGTGTTCCCGGCAAAGCCAGAAGTATTTTTACCATATGGGCCACCTGCTCCTTGCTGGCGCGGCCAGTACCCACTATGGCTTGCTTGACCCGCCGGGCTGCGTATTCAGAAACGGGGAGATTGGCCATAACACCTGCGGCTATGGCAACGCCGCGCGCCTGCCCGAGTTTCAGCGCAGAGGCCGCGTTTTTTGCCATAAAGACTTCTTCTATGGCCATTTCCGACGGCGAGTATTGCTCAATAATTTGTGTAACGCCCTGATAGATCATCCCAAGTCGGCTAGGCAAATCTCCGTCTTCAGTATTGATACATCCGCTAGCAACATAGGAGGCTTTACGCCCATTAATTGCAATCAGCCCGTAACCTGTGAGGCGCGACCCAGGGTCTATGCCAAGAATACAATGCTGAACTTCAACCATAGAACGCTACCTATTAGAACCATCCCAACTCATAAGCCCTAACTGAAAAACACTCAGTTAGGGGTCTGCAAAGATTGCTAGGCGTAAGCTTCCTCGGGGAATTCACCGTTGGTATAAACTTCCTGCACATCATCAAGGTCCTCTAAAACGTCGATTAATGTCAGCACTTTTTCCGCCATCTCTAAATCACATTCGCTGGTTGTAGAGGGCACCATGGTGACTTCTGAGTGATCTGGTTCAAAGCCCGCTTCTGTCAGACCTGCGACTACAGTGTTGAGGTTCTCCCAAGGCGTCGTCACGCTGATACCGCCATCATCATCTGTCTCAACGTCGTCGGCACCGGCCTCAAGAGCTGCGTCCATCAACTGCTCTTCATCAACACCGGGCGCAAAACTGATAATGCCCTGGCGCGTAAATAAGTAAGCAACAGATCCATCGGTGCCCAGATTACCACCGTACTTGCTAAAGGCATGACGCACCTCAGCCACAGTTCGATTGCGGTTGTCTGTCATCACCTCGACCAATACGGCAACACCCCCATTGGCATAACCTTCATAAACCAATTCTTCTACGTCGTTGCCATCAGTGCCACCGGCGCCGCGCTGAATCGCCCGCTCAATCGTATCTTTAGGCATATTCGCGCCCAAAGATTTATCTACCGCTGCACGCAACCTTGGGTTGTCGTCAACAATGCCGCCCCCTAATCTGGCTGCCACCGTTATTTCACGGATCAACTTGGTATATAGCTTGCCGCGTTTTTTATCTTGCGCCGCTTTGCGGTGCTTAATATTCGCCCATTTACTATGACCTGCCATTAGCTAATCTCCTCGACACAAAGTTCCCACATACATTCTCAGTCTTCGACACATTGGCTCGTGCTCTATATCGCCAACAGCCGCTTTTTTAACCAGCGGCTATCAAGCGCCTAACCACGCGCTACAAATGCGCTGCCAACTATTCCAACCATTCTAACTACTTGCTTTCGGCGTTGGCCTTAGCAGGTGTGCGCAGGCGAATATGTAAATCTCGCAATTGTTGCTCTTCCACACCACCCGGCGCATCCATCATGGCACACGAAGCCGTTTGGGTTTTCGGGAATGCGATAACCTCACGAATAGACTGGCTGTCTGTCATCAACATGACCAAGCGATCTAGGCCCAAAGCAATGCCACCGTGAGGTGGGCACCCGTACTGCAGTGCTTCCAACAAGAAACCAAATTTCTCTTGGCCTTCTTCGTCCATTTTCAAAACATCAAAAACGGCCTTTTGCATATTTTGATCATGTATTCGCAGCGAACCGCCACCTAATTCATAGCCATTCAAAACCACATCATAGGCTGCGGCCTGTGCAGCGCCCGGATTATCTAGCAGCTCTTGTGGCGAACAAGTGGGACGGGTAAACGGATGGTGCTCTGCACTAAAAGTGCCATCGCGACCTTCTGCAAACATCGGCCAATCTACAACCCAACATGGCTTGAACTCACCTTCTAGTATTTCTAAGTCTGCACCTAACTGATTGCGCAGCGCGCCCATGGCGTCATTCACAACTTTAGCTTGGTCTGCACCAAAAAATACTAGGTCGCCCGTTTGGGCGCCAACGCGCTCAAGCACGGACTGAATCACATCAGAGGGCATAAATTTCAAGATAGGCGATTGCAGACCATCGGCACCGGCGCTTAAATCATTGACCTTCACATAGGCCAAGCCCTTGGCACCGTAGCGCCCAACAAAAGCGGTATATTGATCAATCAACTTACGCGACAGAGTTGCACCACCCGGCGCTCTCAGAGCTACTACGCGCCCCTTGGGATCATTGGCAGGCCCCTGAAACACCTTGAAGTCCACACTACTCATCAGGTCTGCAATATCAACCAAACGCATTGGGTTACGCAGATCTGGACGGTCATTACCAAAATCACGCATCGCTTCGGCCCAGCTGAGTACTGGAAACTCGCCAAGTTCAACGTTTAACACATTTGAAAACACCTGCCTGAGCATGCCTTCAGTCATAGTCATGATCTGGTCTTGGTTGGTGAAGGACGCTTCTATATCTATCTGCGTAAATTCTGGCTGTCTGTCGGCACGCAAATCTTCATCGCGATAGCACCGAGCAATTTGATAGTACTTGTCCATACCCGACATCATCAGCAGCTGCTTATACACTTGAGGTGATTGAGGCAGCGCAAAAAATTCGCCCGGATGCGTTCTGCTGGGCACCAAGTAATCGCGAGCGCCTTCGGGCGTTGCTCTAGAGAGTGTTGGTGTTTCAATATCCCAAAAGCCCTGTTCTTCTAAGTAGCCTCTTACTTGGCTCGTAATTTTTGCCCGGGTTTGCATACGCTGCTGCATTTCTGGGCGGCGCAGATCTAAATAACGATAGCGCAGGCGCACATCTTCGCCGGCGTCGGAATGTTCATCCAACTGAAATGGCGGTGTCTTGGCAGCATTCAACACTGTTAGCTCTAAACCAAGCACTTCTATTTCGCCAGTAGGCATGTCTGCGTTCACTGTGCCTTCAGGGCGCGGTCTTACTTTACCCTTTGCTTTCAGCACAAACTCATTACGCACGGAGTCTGCTGCTGCAAAGCTCTCTTGCGTATCTGGATCAAAAACCACCTGCAATATGCCGGTACGATCTCGGACATCTAAAAAGATAACGCCACCGTGGTCGCGGCGACGATGCACCCAACCATAAATCTCAACTTCTTCACCCACATCGCTTGAGCGAATATCGCCACAGTAGTGACTGCGCATGGCCATCCCTTTTTGTTTGTACTAATTAAAACTAAAACTATAAGTCTCAGTTGACGTCTTTCGCCCGATGGACGTGACCTTCAAAAGCTTTTGCTAAGCGATTAAAAGCTGACTCTAAGAGTCTCCCGACGAACTACCGCCCGAGGAGCTGGATTCTGATCCAGCGACATTTTTCTTCTTACCAGACTTAAAGTCTGTTTCGTACCAGCCGTCTCCTTTCAGACGAAAACCAGCAGCTGAAATTATTTTTTTAAGGTTGTCCTTTTTGCATTCGGGACAAATCACTATAGGTTCTTCACTGAGTTTTTGAACCACTTCTAATTGGTGATCACAGTCCGCACATCGATATTCATAAATCGGCATAAAATGTTCTTCTAGGTAAAACTTTCAACGAGCGGCGCATGATCTTAAAAAAAGCAGTAAAAATACAGTGATTTTGCTTACTTTTTGTTGCGACACCGTATTTGATCAGCTATAACACCGCCTTCGGACCTTAGAGTCTGAAAGGTTGTAAACCTAATGTAACCAAAGACCCCAAGACGGACACTTACTTTAACGCGAAAACCCACTGAAAGAAGTTCTTTAAATGGGTTTTCTGCAATGACCATGTTCTCTGAATTGAACTGAAAAGTGGCATTCATGTTGGCATTGAAAGTTACGTGACGTTAGAGATTGTTGTGTTGTTAGATCAGCAATTGAAATTGACGAGTTACTGGTAGCACAAAGTTTGCAAACCCGGTTGAAGATTGAGTTATTAATAGAGTTGTAAAACAGACGTTGCGACAACCATCGTTTTTAGTCGATGAGGGATCTGCGCCTTGTGCTCAGTGACCTTTTTGATACGAAAACCCCTGGAATGCGCTGAAACATAAGAGATAAAGGACCAGCATATGGCTACTAAGAAAAAAGCACCCGCCAAGAAAGCACCCGTCGCTAAAAAGGCCCCTGCTAAGAAAGCACCTGCTAAAAAAGCACCTGCTAAGAAAGCAGCAGTTAAAAAAGCGCCTGTAGCAAAGAAGGCACCTGCCGCTAAAAAAGCACCTGCTAAGAAAGCTGCTGCTAAAAAAGCACCAGCTAAGAAAGCAGTTGTAGCCGCTCCAGCCGCCAAGCCAAAAGCTGGCGTTAAGGCTAAGATGACCAAAACAGCAATCATCAATGATATCGCTGAATCAACCAATCTGACTCGCGCTCAAGTAACTTCTGTAATGGAAGAGTTAGAGTCTGTAATAGAACGCCACATCCGTAAGCGTTCAGTTGGTGAGTTCACACTTCCTGGTCTACTCAAGATTAAGGCCGCTAAGCGTCCTGCAACTAAGAAGCGCATGGGCCGCAACCCTGCTACTGGCGAAGAGATCGTCATTGCAGCTAAACCAGCGACCACACGCGTTCGCATCTCTGCTCTGAAGAAGCTAAAGGATATGATCGCCTAATAGCTGCATAGCTATATAAGCGACTAATAACCATATGCTAGATATGACTAGGAGTGGATTGCCGCTCCTAGTCAATCAACTCGAAAAGCACTAATTGATTTCAAACACAGCGTCTGATCTTGGTTAATTACTAAAACAGAGTGCAAATCTAGTTAAGAAGTATGAGAGTAGTGAACCGATTGATCGCCAATCGGTTTTTTTTTGCCTTGTTATGTGCCCCACGCATTGTGTCTAATGCGACTGTATTTCCACCCACCAAAAAAAGTTCAAATATGCGCCAATCAACTCTGCTACTGCCTACGTTAAAAGAAAACCCCGCCGATGCTGACGTAGTCAGCCACCGACTGATGTTACGTGCAGGTCTTATTCGTCAACTCGCCAGCGGATTGTATACATGGCTGCCATTGGGGCTGAGGGTTCTGCGTAAAGTTGAGCACATCATCCGCGAAGAAATGAACATAAGCGGTGCTCAAGAGGTAATGATGCCAGTCGTTCAGCCCGCTGAACTTTGGCAAGAAAGTGGCCGCTGGCAGAAAATGGGCAGTGAGATGCTCCGCATTAAAGACCGGCATGAGCGAGACTTTTGCCTAGGACCCACCCACGAAGAAGTCATCACCGATATTTTTCGTCGCGAAGTGCATAGCTATAAACAACTCCCTATTAACTTTTATCAGATACAAACAAAGTTTCGCGATGAGCGACGCCCGCGTTTTGGCGTCATGCGCGCACGCGAATTCATGATGAAAGATGCGTATTCTTTTCACCTAGACCAAGAAAGCTTTGACGCCACGTATCAGGAAATGTACGACTGCTATTCGCGCATTCTCAACCGCATGCAGCTAACCTTCAGAGCCGTACAAGCTGATACAGGCAATATTGGTGGTGACAACTCCCATGAGTTCCACGTGCTGGCCTCGTCGGGGGAAGACACCATTGCCTATGCCTCAACCGGAAGTTATGCCGCTAATTTAGAAAAAGCCACGGCAATGGCTCCCCCTGCTGCGCCAGCACCTAGTCAAGATCTTGAGAAAATCGATACACCCAACGAAAAAACCATTGATGCCATTTCTAAGCTACTCAACATACCTGCCACTCAGACCGTAAAGACGCTGGTTGTTAAAGGTGTTGAAAGTCCAGTGGCTATAATTTTGCGCGGCGATCATGAACTCAATGAAATAAAAGCCGCGAAGCTGCCAAGCATTGCATCACCCTTCGCATTTGCAGAGGAAAGCGAAATACTTCAATCAATGGGCGCGCACCCCGGATCTCTCGGGCCGGTAAATTGTAAAATTGCCTACTTAGTAGACCGAGACGCCGCAGCCCTTGCGGACTTTGTTTGCGGTGCCAACGAAGATGGTGTGCATTTCACCGGTGCAAATTGGCACAGAGACAGCCCATTGGATGATGCTCAAATAGTAGATGCTAGAAATGTCGTTGAAGGCGACAAGGCACCAGACGGTGAAGGCACCATCGAATTCCTAAGAGGCATTGAAGTAGGACATATTTTCCAATTAGACAAAGCTTACAGCGAACCTCTAGAAGCATCTGTTCTAGACAAAGACGGCGTTAGTCAAATTCCTATTATGGGTTGCTACGGTATGGGCGTGACTCGCCTAGTGGCCGCAGTGATAGAACAAAATCATGATGACAATGGCATTTTGTGGCCGCAGCCGTTAACCCCATATGACTTACATATTGTTGCCTTGAATCCGCAGAAATCCGAGGCAGTGCGAGAAGCATCTGAGAACCTTTACAACGAAGCCTTGGCGGCAGGCCTTGAAGTTTTGTTGGACGATCGAGACGAGCGCCCCGGAGTTAAGTTTGCAGATGCAGACCTGATTGGTATTCCACAGCGTTTAGTCGTCGGCGACAGGGGGCTAAAGAACAGTGTTGTGGAATATAAGAAGCGCGAGGAAAAGGACGCCGTTGAGCTACCTCTAGATCAGGTGATTGCTCAGGTCGCTGCACAAGCAGTTATCTAGTGGTTACTTGAATTGTTACCTGAGTCCTTGTTGGCAACCCTCTTGGTTGCCGTGCAGGGCGTGAGCGCCTATAGACTGGCTTCGATGGTTTCGGCAGTTTGCGGACCAACCAACACTTTATGCACCTCACCTTGAGGTGAAATAATTACCGTCATCGGCAGCACTTGGGCTGCCGCATAACCAACGATGACCTGCGGATCGTCCACAAGCACAGGGAATTCGATACCCATCTCGTCAATCAAATCTGTTAACTCTGCGCCTTCCAGATAGTCAAAATTCACCCCTAGCACGAACATGGGTTCGCCCTCTTTACGCTGATGCAAAACATTCAATTCAGGAATTTCTTCCCGGCAAGGCCGGCACCAATCGGCCCAGTAATTGATCAGCACCCAATTGCCGCGCAAATCGGACAACTGCATCGCAGAGCCATCAGCAACGCGATAGCTTTGCTCTTTAGCGCACCCGGCCAGGGATAAGAGCGCGACAAAAAAGATCGCTTTGAGGCTAAAGCTTAGGTTTAGGTTTAGATTTAGGACAGCAGAATTAGTCAATCTATTACTCACGAGTACTGAAAACATTTGATTCGGGCTAAATCTACCACTTAGCCCGTGAATATCTCATCAAGACTTAGCGACAAATGAGATTCCCCATATTTAACTAAGGCCAACAACGAGCGCTCCAATTCTGGAAAATCAGACACCGCGTCTAAATGTTCTTTGGCAACATGTTCAGGGAATATTTGCACCAACTGCCATAGAGTAACCGTCTTTAGATCTCTACCCAAGCGCCAGCGTTGATCTTCGTCAAGGTTTAACAGCTTAAGGCCTTGCAGCGCGCTCACAACATAGCGCCACTGGCTTACCGCAAAGTGGCCTGTAGCGCGCAACTGATCCTCATCTACGCCTTCGCCACGCGCGTGCGCTAGGCGCATTAGGTTCAAGACCCGAATGGCTTTAACAAGGGTCGGTTCAGACGTGGATAACTCTTGAGCGCCCATGGCTATAGAACGAACAAATACCGCGCCCGCCAAAACAATCACCCACACCAAATATAGCCAGATCAGGAATATGGGTAAGGCGGCAAAAGCGCCGTAAATAGCATCATAAAAAAAGTTTTTCGACGCTTCAGTGTAAATAAAGAATGCGATCTTAAAAATAACTGCTGTAGCCACACCACCGTAAAAGCCGTGCAAGACGGACACCTTACAATTGGGGACCAACACATACAGCGCGGTAAAACCAAGGGCCGTGAGTAAAACCGGCAAATAGGTCAATAAGGTTTTACCTACAGTCCAAGCTTCAAGGTCTGAGATAAGTGGAATACTCACCAAGTAGGCACTGACTAACATGCCACTGACAATTGCAACTGGGCCAAGGGACAATATACCCCAGTAAACTAAAACCCGATGCAAACTCCACTGAGGGGCTTCAACCTGCCAAATGTTGTTGAACTGTTTTTCAACGGCCACCAACATCAGCAAAGAGGTAATCAAGAGCCCAATAACACCCGCCGCCGTCAACCCCGTTGCTCGATCAGCAAACTCCAACAATTTTTCCTGCACAAGTGTTGAACCAGCGGGCAGAAAATTCTGGAAAAGGAAATTTTGGAAATCCTGACCCAGAACCGCAAATTCAGGTAGCAAAGAAAAAAACAGCAGCGTTACCGTCATCAATGGCACCACTGCAAAAAGCGTGGTGTAAGTAAGCGCCGCCGCAGAAGTTAAACAGTCATAGCGAATAAGCTGCTGTCCAAGTAAAGACAAATGATGGACCGCCGCCGCAAAAAAGCGCTGTCCAAGCTCTGCACCAATCAAATGCTTGTTATTGCTGGCGTCATTCTTACTCATGCCTATACTGTACCCCTGATTCCTTTTAACTCACTTAACTAAAGCTCAATGTCAGATTACGTTATTTATCACAATCCAAAATGCTCAAAATCTCGTGCCACGCTTGAGCTACTCATAGAAAACAAAATAGAGCCCGACGTTATCGAGTACCTCGATAACCCACCCAGCATTACCGCGCTGGAAAATATTTTGACGCTTCTCAACTGCCAGCCCATTGAGCTAATGCGCACAAATGAAGAGACATTTATCGCCCTCAATCTCGGCGACCCCACCACGACTAACGAAGAGCTAATCAAGGCCATGAACGCTCACCCAATATTGATAGAACGACCAATTGTCGTGCGCGGCACTAAAGCCATTATTGGCAGACCACCCGAACAAGTATTGAGCCTAATATGAGTACCAAACCCTACATCCTTATTCTCTACTATTCTCGCACCCAAGGAACACAAAACCTTGCACTGCACATGGGCCGCGGTGTAGACAAGGTTGCTGGCATAGAACCCAGAATCAGAACTGTACCACCGGTAAGTAGCGTGACTGAGCGCACAGCGCCATCAGTACCCGACGAAGGCGCGGTTTTTTGTACTAAAGAGGACTTGGCTGGGTGTAGTGGCCTAGCGCTGGGCAGTGCTACTCGCTTTGGCAATATGGCTGCACCGATGAAATATTTTTTGGACAGCACTGCAGACCTTTGGGCGGGCCAGCAATTGGTTGGTAAACCGGCCAGCGTATTTTGCTCCAGCGGCTCACTCCACGGCGGCCAAGAATCAACCTTGCTCACAATGATGGTGCCATTGCTCCATCACGGCATGGTCATTCAAGGCCTGCCCTATAGCCACCCAGAACTTAATGCGACTCAGTCAGGGGGCACACCATACGGTGTCACTCATGTACAGGGCAGTGATCATAATGATGGCGCTAAACTTTCTAAGGAAGAAGCTGCGTTAGCTGAAGCCGCCGGTCAACAGTTGGCCGAACTTGCACTAAAAATAACAGGAGTGTCCAATTGAAAGGCTGGCTATTTATTATTCTTATCATGTTGGGGTCACTGGTTTCACTGACAGGCCTCAGACAGTTTTTTATCGAACCACTGGCTACGCCTTCGGTTAATGCTGCCTGGTTTGTGATCCAAATTGCGCCGCTGTTATTCACCATACCTGGTGTCATGCAAGGTCAACTCAAAAGCATGTTCATACTGTGCATGGTCAGCACCTTATATTTTATCCACGGCATATTAGTGATATTCGATCCCGCACTGTTTTGGTTCGGCACCGCTGAGCTGTTCTTCTCACTTGCCCTGTGTGTGATCAGTGCATTATTTGTGCGTAAACTGCGCGAGTTTAATGGGCCGCCGGAAGAATAAAGTGCAAAACGGCCGACCCACCTAACGCTTGCCTAACTGGTGGTTTGTTTAAGCAAGCGATAAACACGAATTAAACAAGTGTTAAGCGCGTGTTGAGGCATGAATTAGAGGAACTTTAAGCCAAGTGACTCCCACCTCACTCAAACGCTTCCATCGCTAGCCCAAGGTATCTTCTGCAACAAAATAGCGCGGGTCTTCAATAACATTAACTTCAACTAAGCTGCCCGCTTTTCTGAGCAAACGCTTACACTCAGCGCTCAAGTGAACTAGGTGCAGGGTTTTACCGCAATTGAGATAACGTTCAGCGAGCGTGTCTATTGCCTCTAACCCAGAGTGATCGCACACCCGAGACCCAGCAAAATCCACCACAACATCGTCGTTGGCAAGTGTTGGATCAAAGCGATCTAAGAACGATGTCACCGAGCCAAAAAATAACGGCCCATGCACCGCATAAACGGTAGAGCCCTTATGGTCCTCTCTCGCCTCTACGTGTACCTGCTTAGCGTGCTCCCATGCAAATACCAGCGCAGAAACAATAACGCCAACGATTACGGCAACAGCTAGATCAGTCGCCACTGTCACCGCCGAAACCAGCACTAATACCAACGCGTCGCTCTTGGGTACTTTACGAATAACTCGAAAGCTACTCCACTCAAAAGTGCCAATAACTACGATAAACATTACGCCTATGAGTGCGGCAAGGGGAATCTGTTCAATTAGTGGTGACGCAACCAAAATGAATAACAAAAGAAACAGCGCTGCGGAGATACCAGATAAGCGTCCGCGTCCGCCGGAATTCACATTGATCATACTCTGGCCAATCATTGCACAACCGCCCATGCCACCAAACATGCCGGTGACCGTATTACCAATGCCTTGAGCAACACACTCTTTGTTGCCACGACCACGAGATTCAGTGATTTCGTCAACCAAGCGCAGGGTCAGAAGCGACTCGATCAAACCAATTGCAGCCAAAATTACCGCATACGGAAAAATAATAGTCAGTGTTTCAAAATTCAGAGGAACAGACGGAATATGAAACTGCGGAAGGCCGCCACTGATAGAGGCAATGTCCCCTACTACGCGTGTATCTAAATCGAGGGAAATAACCAACAAACTTACAACGACAATCGCCACTAGCGAGGAGGGTACTGAGGTGGTCAGCTTAGGTAAGAAATTGATAATCAGCATGGTCAGCAGCACTAGACCAATCAACATATAGAGCTGGGTGTTTTCTAGCCAAGCAACATCAAGAATACTGCCCTGCATAAAAGTACCGGCTAACCAGCCGGGTTCGCCAGCAACCCCAAACTGACTCAGTTGCGCCAAAAAAATCACAATGGCCAAACCGTTAACAAAGCCCAACATTACTGGGTGGGGCACCATGCGAATAAATTTACCTAGACGGAATACGCCCGCTAATATTTGCAATACACCCATGAGCACAACGGTTGCGAATAAATACTCAACCCCGTGATCTGCAACAAGCGCCACCATAACCACGGCAAGCGCGCCAGTTGCCCCCGAAATCATGCCTGGCCGTCCGCCAATGCACGCGGTAATCAGCCCAACCATAAAGGCGGCATACAACCCCACTAAGGGTTCGACCCCGGCAACGAAAGCGAAAGCCACGGCTTCTGGCACTAAGGCCAAAGCGACGGTCAGTCCGGAAAGAATATCATTCCTTGCAGAAGCGCTTCTGCTAGGTAGGAGGTCGATCATATAGTTCTCATAGACAATAGCGGTTCTCGGCAATCCTTGCTGGTCGCCTTAAACGTAATAAGTACGTAAAAAGTACGTAGAAATAGGAAAATCCAAACAGGGCAAGCATTTCGCACCCGGGGAAAGGCGCGCATTTTAGGCCATGCACCGGATCGACACAACGAAGAAGCTTAAATAGGCGGACATTTACCAAAATTTAAATCTGAGCGGCAAGAAGCTGAATACTTCGCGCAGGCAACAAATCTTAGCCAATAATTAAAACAGCGCTAAACATCTACTTGATTGTTCAGGGTATGGGAGATTTCGTCATAGAAAGAAAATTGAAGAAAGAATAGGAGTAGGAATAGGAATAGGAATAGGAATAGGAATAGGAGAATGGCAACCAAAGAACTTTAGCTAAACCTTTAGGCCTGCCACTTTGATCCTGCTACTTCGGCCCTACTATTTTAATCCCTATTAATAGGGGCTGTATCTGGGTCCGATAGCCTGCACTAGGCACCCTGCGACCGCATTGAGTTTAACGTCTAATGAGCGTTATCTTCAGTGGGAATAACTAGCCAAAAAT
>QXZU01000147.1 GCA_009886205.1 K189A clade bacterium
CGAGCTGGACAGGGTCCAGCTTTGGTTGGATAGGCGTAGAGTGAGGCGCTCTCGTCTGACTATGGCAGTTCAGTGCTGCCCATTAGATGCCGGTCGATTTCTCGGGCTGCTTCTCTGCCTTCGTTGATTGCTCGTACCACCAATGATTGTCCGCGGCGGCAATCGCCGGCTGCAAATACATTGTCTACATTGGTCTTGTACTTGCCATAGACCGCTTGATAGTTAGAGCGCTCGTCGTAGTCCACGCCCAATGTGTCGGTAGCAACGTGCTCTGGTCCTAAGAAGCCCATTGCTAAGAAAACTAAATCTGCTGGCCAATCTTTTTCCGAGCCCGGTACGTTCTCAAACTTACCGTCTTTCATTTCCACTTGTACGGTGCGTACGCCGGTTAACTTGCCCGCGTCATCGCCTATGAAACATAACGACGATATTGAATAAACTCTGGGGTCTGCGCCTTGGGTATGCGCTGCTTCTTCGTGACCGTAGTCTACGCGGAAGATCTTCGGCCATGTGGGCCATGGATTGTTGTCTGCGCGGCCCTCTGGCGGCTGTGCAAACAACTCAAAGTTTGTGACGCTCTTGCAGCCGTGACGCAGCGAGGTGCCTATACAATCTGTGCCGGTGTCGCCGCCGCCGATGACTATCACGTCTTTACCCTTTGCGGATATATAGGCGTCGTCATCGTGTTGTGAGTCTAGGAGGCTCTTGGTGTTGGCTGACAAGAAGTCCATGGCGAAGTGTACGCCGGTGAACTCCCTACCTTCTATAGGCAGGTCTCTTGGCACGGTTGCGCCGGTGGTGAACAAAACCGCATCGTTAGAGGACTTCAGCGCCGCAATATCTATTGAGCCGTCTTTGCCGTCGCCCACATTTGCGCCAGTGATAAATTGCACGCCGCCGTCTCTTAGTAACTGCACTCTACGTTCTACCACTTCGTCTTTGGCGAGTTTCATATTCGGAATACCGTACATGAGCAGGCCGCCAATTCTGTCTGCGCGCTCATAAACTGTGACGCTGTGGCCTGCTTTGTTGAGCTGGTCCGCAGCGGCTAAGCCCGCTGGTCCTGAACCAATCACGGCAACTGTTTTGCCTGATCGCAGTGCTGGAATGTTGGGTAGCACCCAGCCTTCTTCATAGCCGCGATCAATAATCGCCATTTCAATATTTTTAATGGTGACTGCTGGATCGGTAATGCCCAATACGCAGGCGCCCTCGCAAGGTGCGGGACACACGCGACCAGTAAATTCCGGGAAGTTGTTGGTCTGGTGTAAACGATCTAACGCATCTTTCCACTGATCTCTAAATACTAGGTCGTTCCACTCTGGAATGAGATTGTGAATTGGGCAACCTTCTTCGGACTGACAAAACGGCACACCACAATCCATGCAGCGCGCACTTTGGGTGCTTAAACGTTGCACGTCATGGTCTGTATAGATTTCGTTGAAATCTAATAACCGATCAGCTGGCGTGCGGTATGGCGCAGCGTTACGTGGAAACTCTATAAATCCTGTGGGTTTACCCATTGTCTTTTCTCAAATCTTTTATGTCTGACGCGGTTACTAACCCGCGCTCACTTGTTGCTTACGCTGTTCTAACACGCGCTTGTAGTCTTTTGGCATGACCTTCACAAACTCGCCCAGGCTGCTCTCCCAATTTGCGAGAATTTTTTGCGCGACGGTCGAGCCGGTCAAATCTGCATGCTTTTGGATAAGGTCTTGTAGCTCTGCGATGTCGCCAGCTTCATCCATTGGGTCTAGGTCTACCATCTCCGGGTTGCAGTTAATGCTGAACTCAGACTTGGGGTCCCAGATGTACGCAATGCCGCCACTCATGCCTGCGGCAAAGTTGCGCCCAGTTGCGCCTAAAATAACCACGCGTCCGCCGGTCATGTATTCACAGCCGTGATCGCCCACGCCTTCTACCACTGTAGATGCACCGCTGTTTCTTACACAAAAACGCTCTGCGGCTACGCCGCGGAAGAATGCTTCCCCTGACGTTGCGCCGTACAGGGCGACGTTGCCGAGCAAAATGTTGTCTTCAGCGGCAAATGTGCTGACCTTGGGTGGATAAACGATAACGCGTCCACCGGATAGGCCTTTACCAACAAAGTCGTTGGCGTCGCCTTCAACCTCTAGAGTAATACCTTTAGCCAACCAACAGCCCAAACTTTGACCGGCGCTGCCGTTAAATTTGAAGTGAATCGTGTTGTCTGGAAGCATTTGCGGTCCCACTTGGTCTATGACCTGATTGGAGAGCATCGCCCCAACCACACGGTTGGTATTAATAATGGGCAGTTCTGCATAAACCTTCTCACCCGTTTTGAGTGCGGGTTGTGCCAACGGAATAAGCTGATTGTCTAATGCTTTATCTAGCTCATGATCTTGATCGTGTATGGCAAAGGCACCTAGGAATTCGTTAGGTATCTGCGCTGGCGCCAAGATGGTAGATAAATCTACGCCGTCTGCTTTCCAGTGGTTGATGGCTTCATCAGTTTTTAACAGGTCTACACGTCCAACCATTTCGTTGAGCGTGCGTAGGCCAAGTTCGGCCATAATCATGCGTAGCTCTTTAGCCACCATAAACAGGTAGTTAACGACGTGCTCAGGCGATCCAGTAAACTTCTTGCGCAGTTCTGGGTCTTGGGTTGCTATGCCTACTGGGCAGGTGTTCAAGTGACACTTACGCATCATGATGCAACCCAGCGCAATGAGTGGCGCTGTAGCAAAACCAAATTCTTCTGCGCCAAGTAGCGCGGCTATTGCCACATCACGTCCGGTCTTAATTTGACCATCTGTCTGCAATACAACGCGTGAACGCAAATTGTTCATAACCAGTGTTTGGTGGGTTTCGGCAATGCCGAGTTCCCAAGGTACGCCCGCGTGTTTGATGGAGGTCAGTGGCGATGCACCGGTACCCCCTGAGTCGCCAGCTATCACAACGTGATCTGCGCGCGCTTTAACAACACCTGCTGCGACCGTGCCCACCCCAATTTCTGCACCCAGTTTTACACTGATACGCGCTTTTGGATTGGCGTTCTTCAAGTCATGGATTAGCTGCGCCATGTCCTCAATAGAGTAAATGTCGTGGTGGGGTGGCGGGCTAATGAGTCCAACACCTGGGGTTGAGTGGCGTAGGCTGGCGATATAATCGTCTACCTTGCCGCCGGGTAACTCACCGCCTTCACCGGGCTTGGCGCCTTGAATAATTTTGATCTGCAGTTCGTCAGCGTTGCTGAGGTAATTAATGGTTACCCCAAATCTGCCGCTGGCTACTTGCTTAATGGCCGAGCGCTTGGAGTCGCCGTTGTCCATTGGGGTGAACCGCTTGGCGTCTTCGCCGCCTTCACCGGTATTAGACTTGCCGCCTAAACGATTCATGGCGATTGCCAAAGACTCGTGTGCTTCCGCGCTGATTGAACCAAAGCTCATAGCGCCAGTGGCAAAGCGTTTGACAATTTCGCTGGCCGCTTCTACTTCTTCTAGCGGTACAGGCTGCTGGCCTTCCTGAAAATCTAGCAAGCCGCGCAAAGTGGCCTTACGAGTATTTTCTTCATTAATTTGCTTGGCAAAAGCCCAGTAAGAATCTTCATTGTTTTGTCTTACTGCTGACTGAAGATTAGTCACGGCAATTGGATCCCACATGTGGGTGTCGCCGTTGCGACGCCAATGGAAATCGCCAGGATTAGGCAATATCGCTATAGGCGATGCATCTCTATTGGGGAAGCCAAGGCCGTGTCTGCGCTGCATTTCTTCAGCAAGTACGCTCAAGGAAATACCTTCAACGCGGCTGGCTGTGCCGGTAAATGCTTGTGTAATGATGTCGCCGGCGAGTCCAACGGCCTCAAAAATTTGTGCGCCTTTATAAGACTGTAGAGTAGAAATACCCATTTTCGCCATGACCTTAAGAATGCCTTTGGCCACTGCTTTACGATAGTTGTAAACCACGTCCTCTGGCGTTTCTACGCC
Organism: K189A clade bacterium; assembly: GCA_009886205.1. Lineage (GTDB taxonomy): Bacteria > Pseudomonadota > Gammaproteobacteria > Pseudomonadales > Azotimanducaceae > UBA4421. The sequence goes on from QXZU01000147.1 coordinate 3,966, forward strand.
AGCGACGCTGTCAAACTCGCCCTGTGCTTGGGCATCCCAAAGCGCTTCGAAGGCAAGGTACGGGTTAATGGCATCTGCGCCGTAACCGACAAGCAAGCAATGATGGTGAACTTCTCTGGCTTCGCCGGTCTCTAAGATAAGACCAATTTGGCTGCGCTTGTGCGCTTTAACTAAGAACTGGTGCACGCTACCCACAGCAAGCAGTGCGCTCATAGGCACTTGTTGTTCGCTTACACCTCGGTCGCTGAGAATAACTAGGCTAAAGCCGTCATTAATTGCTTGTAGGGCCTCATTGTTGATTCGCTCTAGCGCAGCTTTCAGGCCTTGCTCTCCAGAACCTGATGGATAGGTAATGTCGATCTTGTTGGTTTTCCAGCCGCGATGATCCATTGCCTCAATTGATGCCAGCTCGTCATTGGTAAGAATGGGGTGCGGTACGCGCAGACGGTGTGCATTTTCAGGCTCGGACTGGAGCAGATTCTGCTCGGGGCCCACATAGCAATCTAATGCCATGATCACTTCTTCGCGAAGGGAGTCGATGGGCGGGTTAGTGACCTGCGCAAAACGCTGCTTGAAGTAGTCATAAAGCATACGGGGCTTTTCAGACATAACCGCAAGGGCGGCGTCGTTACCCATAGAACCCAAGGGGTCTCTGAGTTCTTTAATCATTGGCTGCAGCATGAACTGCATGGTTTCTTGGGTATAACCAAATGCCTGCATGCGAGAAATCAGCGTATCCGCATTTAGGCCCAGACCGGCTTGTTGATCAAGGTCAGTCAGGTCAATGCGCTGCTCTTCAACCCAAGCTGCGTAGGGTCTACGCGCGGCTAGGTCAGATTTCAGCTCTTCGTCAGGAATCATACGACCCTGTTCGAAGTCGATGAGGAATATTCGTCCTGGCTGCAAACGGCCTTTTTCTATGACCCGTGCAGGATCTACCGGCACTACCCCAACTTCGGACGCCATAATGCACTTGTCGTCGTCAGTGATGTAGTAGCGAGAAGGGCGCAGACCATTACGGTCTAATACCGCGCCTATGCAGGTGCCGTCAGTGAATGCGATAGACGCTGGGCCGTCCCAAGGTTCTAATAGGCACGAGTTGTACTCATAAAAAGCGCGCTTTTCAGCAGACATATTTGTGTGCTGTTGCCATGCTTCAGGAATCATCATGAGCAATGCTTCAGGCAGCGATCTGCCGGACATGATTAAAAACTCTAAGACGTTGTCGAAGTTGCCAGAGTCTGAGCAGTTGGCTTCAACAATAGGGAACAGCTTATTAATGTTTTCACCGAAGTGCGCAGATGCTGCAACCCCTTCACGGGCATTCATTGCATTAACGTTGCCCAACAGCGTATTGATCTCGCCGTTATGGCTCATAAATCTGTTTGGCTGAGCGCGGTCCCAAGATGGGAACGTATTGGTGCTGAAGCGTGAGTGGACCATGGCCAAATGGCTTTCATAGTCTGCGTTGAGTAAGTCTGGGTAAAACGGGAACAGCTGCGCGGGTGTGAGCATACCTTTATAGATGATGACACTTGTGGACAGCGAGCAAACGTAAAACAGGTAGTTTTGGCTCAGGGCCTTGTCACCGCGAAGGCGGTGGGTACTGTGCTTGCGGATAAGGTACAGCTTACGTTCAAATTCTTCGGTAGATTGCGTGCTGTCGTTCGATCCAATAAAGAGTTGTGCAAAGTAGGGCATAGCAGCGCGTGATGCATTGCCTAGGTCTGCTGCGTCTGGATCGGTTGGAAGGTCTCTCCAACCAATAAGGTTTTGCCCGTTTGCAGCAACCTCTTCAGCGATGACGGCTATGCAGTGGGCGCGTTGTTCAGGGTCTGTAGGTAGAAAAACGTTACCAACGCCATATTGACCGCTTTCAGGCAGACTGCCGCCAAATTGTTGTGTGGCAATTTGCTCAAGAAGCTTGTGGGGTAGGCCGGTTAAAATGCCTGCGCCGTCGCCAGAATTTTTTTCGTAGCCAACGCCGCCTCTGTGCTCCATGCAGCAGTTCATGAGGCTAGCATCGATAACTATTTGGTGGCTGGGGCGTCCCTTAATGTCACATACAAAGCCCACACCACAGCCATCTTTTTCGTTGGCTGGGTCGTAAAGCCCGTGTTTGGCGGGGAAGTTGCCGTCAAATGTTACCGTCATAATCTCTCTCAGTTAATGCGCGCCGTCATAAGCGCAATGGTCCTTGCCATTTCTTGTTGCCGACTCAAATGTGCTTTTGTCGAGGGCAAGGGACCCCGTCTACTCAGTTTCTGAGTGGACAAGTATTCTTGATTATTTTGCTAGCGAGGAGCTCAGCGCAAGGCCCGTTCAATGACCTTAAAAGTGGCTATATTCTGCCTTGTAGTAGGCTCGTAAAGTCAGCCTTGTATGGTTTGTTCCGGGGCACTGCGGCGTGCCGAACATTCCAGCTGTGAAAGATCTCAAAAATAGCGCTCTGAAGCAAGTCTCCGAGGGATTTATTGGCTT
>QXZU01000148.1:0-18453 GCA_009886205.1 K189A clade bacterium
TGGTAAATCTATGAGTTCATCCACGGCTGTGGGTACATCAAGTAAACCCGGCAAGCGCAACTACCATCATGGCGAGTTACGCCAACTGCTGATGGATTCGGCCCTGCTCCACATAGCCGCCCATGGCACGGAAAAACTCAGTCTGCGTGCACTCGCGCGTGAGGCGAATGTGTCGCCTACGGCGCCATTTCGTCATTTTGCCAATAAGCACGCTTTGTTCGCCGCATTAGCTACCCAAGGGTTTCAGCGGCTAGAGGAGCGGGTCAGAGTGGTTGGGCAATCGTCATTGAGGATAGATGAGCGGTTACGGGCGGCAGCCCTGACTTACATAGAATTTGCCGACGAAAACCCCGTGGCCTACCAGTTAATGTTTGGCTCAATTTTAGGCGATTTCTCAGAGTTTGAGGGGCTGGGCGCGGCAGCGTCTGATGCCTATGGTGAGTTAGATAAACTGTTGGTCGAGGTGATAGAGGTTAAACAGCTGCCTTATGACGAACTGGTGCTGGGCGGTTTGATCTGGTCGGCTATTCACGGTTTTGCATCGCTTCGACTCAATGTTTTAGGGCAAGATAGCGGACATAAGAACGAGCCAGAGCTAAGGCCGAGGCAGGCGCTTATTGCCATGAGCGAGGGCTTGGAGGCCAACTTGAAGATAATGATTGATGGGTTGCTAGCGCAGTCCTCTTAAAATAACAGCCATCAGCCATCAGCCATCAGCCATCAGCCATCAGCCATCAGCCATCAGCCACCAAATTTTTCCTCTCCCCCTAATTCTTTACTGCCAGCTGCAAGCAATCCGTTGGCCTACCGTTGGCCTAGATGAAGTAATTATCCTACTTACAGTTGAGAAGGGCGCTGACGGTTGAGGCAGCTATATCCCCTGATATTGAGGCTTATCTGAAGATCATCATTAGCAGTTGTTAGGGCAGTCGCTCTAGCCCAACCCTGAAAGGGAGGTTAAAGATGAAATTACCTGCTTGTATTGTATGTACAAAGGGCATACATTCCACATGAAGTTTGATTGGGATAAAAACAAGCGCCGTTCTAACTTACTCAAACATCGTGTGGATTTTACTGACGCTGTTGGCGTGTTCTTTGACGGTGCCGCCATCACCGTGGAAGACCCTGACCACCATGATGAGCAACGGTTTATAACGATAGGAAAAGATTTTAAGTTGCAAACGCTCGTGGTCATTAACGCGCAACATCAATGTAGCAGCATTCGCCTAATTTCTGCTCGCCGGGCCAGCAGGCTAGAGCGTGAGCAATATGAGGGCTGAAAAATGAGCGTCGTTAAAGAGAGGGGCATGGACAAAAGCGCTATGGATAAAAGCGCTATGGATAAAAGTGCTATTAATACGAGCGCTGTTAAACAAAGAACCAGCGATAGGGTGATTTCTGATATGAGAGAAAATTATGATTTTAGCGCCGGCAAACGTGGCGCGGTGGTTAAAACAACTAAGGAACGCATTACCATTCGCCTCGATCCTGACGTTATTCAGTGGTTTAAGGACAGTGTCGAAGGGGGTGGTAACTACCAGTCGCTGATGAATGAAGCGTTGCGCGCCCATGTACAGCGGCAAGGCGAGCCATTGGAAGACACGCTGCGCCGTGTCATTCGCGAGGAAATACATGCTGGGGGATAGCCACCTAGCCGCCCTATGCGGTTAGACGACTGAGCAATCGGGCGTCTTGTTTTTGATCAGCGTACCTGCAATAAACAACCCTTAAAAGTTACGCCGGTGAGACGGCTCTATTTTTACGTGGTCTCCACGCTTAAAGGGTCAATGTCGGTGACAGAAGCCCGACGCTGCTGCCTTTTTCTTTTCCTCTTCCCTTCCCTTCCCCTTTCAGTTAGCCGTGCTATTCGAGTTCAGTGCGCGTTTAGCTGAAGGATATTTTGCTGATGGGTCCTCTTAGCCATAGATCTTTTTGCCGATAGACCCTCTGCCAATAGCTTAAGGCTCAGTGACAATGATCTCTTCTGAATTCGGCAGCATTTGAAAGGTCATCAGGTCTTTGGTCAAAATTACGTCATCGGAAATGCCGCGTTTAAATAACTTTTCTATCAGCGGCATAGTGGGCACGGGCACAAAGTGATAGAACGCCAGTTGCTTAATACCGGCCTTTTTACTTTGCGCTTCAAGGTTGGTGGAGTGCGCATGGTAGTCGTGCACATCGCTGACTATGGCCGCTGTTCTATCGTTGCCGGATGCTTTTATTGCCGCTATTACGGCGGCTAATGCGGGTTCTGACAGGGCGTCATGGAGCAGTAGATCTGCGCCTTTGGCTGCTATAAACAGCGATTCAGTGGACACCGTGTCGCCGCTGATGACGACCGAGCGACCTTTGTAATCTATGCGGTATCCCATAGCTGGATCAATGGGCGCATGGTCTACCGGAAATGCGGTGATCTTAATGTTGGCGTCTTGAAATGCCACCCCAGGTGTCAATGTGATTGGGTTCATGGCCGCCGTGGCTGCCGGTAACAGGTCAGCGCCGTGGTGGGCGGTTCTATAAGTTTTGTCCAGTTGGTAGGCGGTGTTAAAACCGCTGACCACTGTTTCCACGCCTTGGGGGCCATAAACCTTGAGTTCACTGTCGCGCCCTTGAATCCAAGAATTCATGTTCACCGAGGGCACTCCGGCGATATGGTCCGAGTGAAAGTGGGTTAAGAAAATGCCATTTAATCGTGCTACCGGTAGTCGTCCTTGCGCGATTCTTAAAGGCGCGCGGTCGCCGATGTCGAACAAAAAGAAATGCTCTGGCGTGACCACTGCAATACAAGCTTGGGCGCGGTTTGGGTCATTGCCCAGTGGTGATGCGCTGCCGCAAACTATGACATTGAGTCCCTCTGGGTCTATGGCTTTCTGGCTGGCGCCTAGCTTGGCAAGTCGCTCGATGAGGAAATCTTGACCTCCCGCCGTGTTGTAGAGCGCTGCGCCCGCAATAATGATCAGTAGTAGGGGGGTGCCAATAAAGAGGATTAGCTTTTTCATTTCTGGGTTCTCATATGGTTTGTTGAGTTACTAAATGTTTGAAGATCTAAGCGCAATTTCATGTTCTACGCGCCAAATTCTGTCTTGGCCCCAGCATGAGAAGCTGCCTTCCTTGCTGCCGCCAGAGACTCTGAAACTTGGCACACCCCATAGACCTGCGCCGAGCATGGTCTGAAGGTTTTCTTCAAGTACGTTCTGCCAATTGTACTTTGCCGTCTCCTCATGGAGTGCATGCCAATCTAGACCGGCCTTTTTAACGACAGTTTTGAGTCCGTCTTCAGAATCAATATCAATACCTTGGGCGAAGCAGGCGGCCAGATATTCGCCAATAAACTCCGTGCCGCGACCTAGGCTCAGTGCGCCTGGATAAAGGGCAAAGGCGCGTTTAACCGGCTCGCCAAATGGATCAACAAAGTTGCCAAAGGCGATGTTTTTTGCCCGGGCCTCTCGAGCGCAGTCCATAATAATGTACAGCTGCTTTGCCCTTGGCGCAGGAATGCCACGCATGAGCATGGGCATAACGGGGCGAAGTGTTAGTTGCACGCCGCTGCGCTGAATAAGATCTGCCACTTGCTGGTGGCCAATAGCGGTGTAAGGGCTGCGCAGTGAGGGGAAGTACTCTAGAGTCACATTGCTTGCGCTGTTAGCGGTGATTTTGAGCGCTTTTAGCGCCAAATGGTCTTGCTGGGTGTCGTTGGTTTGACGTTTTGCAAAGCCTTCTTCAGATAATCGTGCGCGCAGTAGACTGATTCTGTCTACACCCCAAAACCATTCTCCTTCAAAATAAAATGCACCGCCTCGGTAGTGGCCGAGTTTCTCTAACAATTCATTATTTTGTTTCAAGACAGTCGCAGAACTGTCAGTGACGCTGTTAGGAAAGCTCAGTTTTTCGCCTTGCCAAAGGCTCCGGCTTATCGCTAACGCCTGTTCAGCAAAGTCAGGCGTGTCTGCAAAAGGCGCAAGTCGCTTGTTGGCGATTGCAGTTTGTTCGCCACTGGGTAATTTGAATTCTTCAATGGACTCAGAGTTCTGCGAGGTGGGCAGCGCCTCTCCATAAAACGGCGCAATACTTTTGGCGTCGTTATAGGCCCAAAGCGCAAAACGCTGCGCATCGCCCTGATAGGCTTGGTCGTCGCGGCGCACCAAGTGGGTACGTAGGGGCAAGTTGTAGTCCGCCTCTAACGCCTGTAAATGCTGGACCACAAGAAAACTGTAAGGGTCGTCTATTTGGTGAAAGTAATGTAATTCGCTCGGTTGACCGCTGAGTTTTCTTCTTAGGCGCGCGCTATTACGCTTGAGTTGCAAAAAACCTTTGGACGCCATGACACCCATGCCGAAGGACCGTATTCGAGTTTCTAATCGCATTTTTGGCCTCTACAAAATCAGCGGGTAATGGTGGTCTTACTAGCGAGCGGAAAGGGGTGTTGCTTGCAGGTGGGCAATGCACCTGCATGCTCCGCATCCTTACCGAAACAATAAGGTCTCACAACCTGTGCCGGCTAATATGTAATCTATCTGTGCGCGGCTGTCAGCATCTAGGTTTTGATATTCCTGATTAATGGCGGCCAAGCATTTACCCTGATAAACAAAGGTAGGCTGCACCCAACGTTGACCATCAATAGTGGTTTCCATTTCGCTCGCGCCCTTTTGTAACGCGTCTGCATTAGCCAGCAGAGCTGGGGCGTAAACTCTACCTATTTCGCTCAGTAGCGGGCCGAGGTTGGTTTTAATGTCTGCCACATTCATCCAATCGCTGTCTGCTGCAACATTACCGCTGAGGTCATCCACAATATCTGTCCAAGCATGTACGCGAGGCGCTTGTTCCATGCAAATTTGTGCAGGGGTAGGGTCGAACTTGGCCAGTTGGGTGAGCTGGGCATACAGCCCAAAGTCCGCAGAAGATGGCCGCTGACCCAAAACGAAGGTCTGCTTTTGAATAAGCTCGTCCATTATGCTCAAAAAACGTTTGTAGCTGTTTTCAATAACGTTTGCTGTGACGTCGTTAGAACCGACAACGTAGAGCCGCGATATTTGTCGTTTGGCAATGTAGTCGCTCATTGCAACTAACTTTTCTTCAGCGCTTTGTATGCCACTCCATCTTGGCAGTATGGTGCCGGCCATTTTGATGTCGGCGTCGAAATACCAACGGTAGTGGAACATGGCTTTGGTCAACCATTCATCGCCGTAGTCTTCGATTAGGTAATTTAAAAACGCCAGTACCGGGTTGCTGGGTATGGCTTCGCGGCCTTGGTAGTCATTCTCAAAACGTCTGATCAATGGCGTTGAATCTACTACGGCCTCTGTTTCGCCGTTGGCATTGGGTAGGTAAAAGGTGGGTAGTAATTCTACCTTAGCGGCGGGCATGCCTAGGGATGCAGCTTGGTCGCCGATAAGTAGCTCATAAGGAATATGACGAAAGCGTAGGTAGGCGAGCATTTTTTTGGTGTAAGGAGATCCGGGTACGCCCTTAAATTTGAGTGGTGTGATAGCCATAATGATGTTCCTAATTCGATCTGCCGCCAGTGAATGGGGCGTTACTGTGTAAGCACTGAGTATCTCAGGGTCTGCATGACTTGTGCATTAGCGGTAAAGCGTCAGTACGTTATCTGCCATTGCAATCTCAAAGGCTCAGGATACCCCCTCCTTTTATATTTTTGATCTTCCCATAATATATAATGAATGTCATTATAAGCTGGTTAAGCACGAGTTTTTAGTGAAGTTTGCTATTTCAGAGGGGCGTGCTGATCTTAACTGGAGGGTGTATGCAGAAGTTTTTCCGGATCTCTTTGATCACTTTCGCTGTGTTAGGTCTTTTAGCCTATACCGCATGGCAGAATCGAATTAATTTATTGGTTTGGGGCGCGCCGGTTTTGGCCGAAACCTTGGACCCCATTGGTCCTAATGTACCCACCCAGTGGACAGTTGGTCCCAGCACGGCTGCGCTGCCGCCCGGGCAGCGGCCACCTAATGTCATTTTAATATTGGCAGATGACCTAGGGTTTAACGATGTATCCCTTTATAACGGCGGAGCAGGTGACGGCTCGGTAATGACGCCAAATATAGATGCGTTGGCGCAACAGGGCGTGTCGTTTACCAACGGCTATGCGGCTAATGCAGTTTGCGCGCCCTCACGGGCGAGTTTGCTCACTGGGCGATATTCAACGCGTTTTGGCTTTGAGTTTACGCCTGTCTTTAAATTAGGCCCCAAAATCTTCCAATGGATGGAGGACTTAGAACCCAAGCCGCTGCCTAGCTTTATTGACACGGTGGGCGCCGATGCGCTGCCTGAAATTAATGAACTGGGCATGCCCAGCTCTGAGATCACCATTGCAGAAACCCTCAAAGATGCCGGCTATTACACGGCGCATATTGGTAAATGGCATTTAGGCACTAGAGAAGGTTTGCGTCCGCGAGATCAAGGCTTCGATGACTCTCTTTATATGGCTGGCACGCTTTATCAACCTTGGGACCACCCAGATGTGGTCAGCGCCAGACGACCTGAAGATTCTATTGATCGAATGGTCACTGCCACTGCGAGATACCGTGCGAACTTCAATGACGGCGAATATTTTCAACCCGACGGTTATTTAACAGATTACTACGCGCGAGAAGCAGTGAAGGTCATTGAAAATAATCGCAATCGTCCGTTCTTTTTATATTTGGCCCAGTGGGGTGTGCATAATCCTTTGCAGGCAACTGCCGAAGATTATGCCGCTTTTGATCACATTGAAGACCATCACCTGCGTGTTTACGCGGGCATGATTCGTGCGCTGGATCGTAGTGTGGGCGAAGTGACAAAGGCACTAGAGCGCAATGGCTTAGCTGAAAATACGCTGATTATATTTACCAGCGATAATGGTGGCGCAGGATACATTGGGCTACCGGATGTAAACAAACCCTTCCGCGGCTGGAAGCTCACGCATTTTGAGGGCGGTACTCACGTGCCCTTTATGGCCAAGTGGCCAGCACAAATTCAGCCTGGCGTTGTTGTATCCGATCCCATTCACCACGTGGACATTTTTCATACCTTGGCTGCTGCGGGGAATGCGCAAGTGCCCAGCGACCGCAAGTTAGATGGCGTAGATTTGGTGCCGTATGTCAGGGGTGAAAAAGACCAGCCGCCTCACAAAACTTTGTTCTGGCGTGAAGGACATCACCAAAGTGTGTTGCACAACGGGTGGAAACTGATTCGGGCCGATCAAATAGATAAAGGCCCCAATGCGCCGCAAAAGAAATGGTTATTTCACTTGTCTGAAGACCCTACCGAGCAAACCAATTTGGTGACATCCGAGACAGGCAAGGTTGCTGAATTAGAGGAATTGTTGGCGGCGCACAATGCAGAGCAGGCAGTGCCTGCGTGGCCCAGCGTTGTTGATGCACCGCAAAGAATTGATAAAACAGGCATCGAACCCTACGCCGATGATGATGAATATATTTACTGGCCAAATTAGGACATTTGCGCGCCAGTATTTGGTAGGGCGCAGCTTGACGGTGAGTAGTTTTGGCGATTAGTAGCGCTGGCGGTCAAACGCGCTAAGCGCCAGCGGTGGTAGCCGTCGACAAACGGCTGATAGATCAGCTACTAACCAGCGATTGAAAAGTTTGGAGTGTGCAAAATGGAAGTAGAAAATCGGGTTTTACCTAACCAAGAACAGATGCAGGGTTTTATGGAGCCTGGTCCTGACGGACCAATTTATATGGTTAACCTGCTCAAATATAAAGATGTGGCAGAGTATGAAGACGGTCGCGAAACCGCGCTCACCGGCAGAGAAGCCTACCAAGTTTATGCAGTTGCTGTAGCTGACCTTTTAGTTGAGTTTGGCGGTGGAATGATCTTTGGTGGTGAGGTCAGTCGCTTGATGTTAGGCGAGGTGGAAGATTTATGGGATGAAGTGGCTATTGCCATGTATCCCTCGCGCAAGGCGATGTTGGAAATGATGATGAGCCCGACCATGCAAGAAATTGGTCAACATAGGGCCGCTGGTTTAGCGGGCCAGCTTAATATTGAAACCACAGCCATAGACATGGGTGCTCCGAAAAAGGCTTAATTACGCTTTTGAGTTAGTGGTTGACGATGAGCGATAACGCGGTAAGTGGTGAGAGCAGCAAAAATGATGAGAGCGGCGAGCATTATGGCTTGCCCAATGCTTGGTTTGGTTGTGCAGATGAAACCCCGGACGAAGATTTTTATCTATCGCCGCGCATGGTGGCGCACGTAGACGAGGCTACGTTAACTGCGCTTACCGATTTTTATCGCTCATTTATTGCCCCCCAAAGCGATGTCCTTGATCTTATGTCCTCTTGGATTTCTCATCTGCCTACAGAATTGCCATTAGGCAAGGTGGCAGGCTTAGGTATGAATGCTGATGAGTTGGCGGCCAACACCCAGCTCACCGAATGGTCTGTGCAGAACTTGAATGATCAGCCCATGTTGCCCTATGCCAGCGCTAGCTTCGATAGAGCATTAATAGTCGTTTCCATTCAATATTTACGTCGCCCCATTGATGTATTGTTATCTGTACATGATGTATTGCGAGAGGGCGCTGAAATTGCCATCGCTATGTCGCATAGACTATTTCCCACCAAGGCGATTGTCGCCTTTCAAAGCCTTTCTGTGGATGATCGAATGAATTTGGTGCGCTATTATCTTGAGAAAGCGGGGTTTCGAGAAATAGAACTGCTAGATTGCTCGCCGGCTAAAGCAGATCCCCTTTGGATTGTGACGGGAAAGAAACAGCACTGATAAATAGCCTCAGTAAATACCACCGATTTACAACACCGATAAATAGCACCGATAAATAGCACCGATAAATAGCACCGACTTGAGATATGCCCTTTCAGGACACCCAACTGCTGCCACAACCAGCTTCGAGATTCATTTATGTTAGAGATTGTTCCCCCAGCGCTGCGTGATGTCCGAATTCGTAGTGAACTTGTCGCCGCCAATGGTTTGCAGTTTGAGGTAGATGTATGCGGCTCTGGTCAGCGCCTGGCTTTGTGTTTGCATGGTTTTCCTGAACACAGTTTTTCTTGGCGTTTTCAATTGCCAATGTTGGCAGATCTGGGTTTTAAAGCGTGGGCACCTAACTTGCGAGGCTATGGCAACACGACCCGGCCTGAAGGCATGGCAGCTTATCGAATGGACGAGTTAATTGAAGATGTGGCTGGGCTTATTGAGGCCAGTGGCTGTAAGGAAACTGTGCTCATTGCCCATGATTGGGGAGCCGTCATTGCCTGGCAATTTGCGCTGCGCAAGCGGCTGCCGTTGGCAAAACTGATTATTTGCAACGTACCTCACCCGCAAGCCATGTCAGATGTTTTCGGCTGGGAACAATTGAAGAAGAGTTGGTATGTGCTGTTTTTCCAAATTCCCAGGCTACCGGAGAGGCTTTTAGGCAAAGATGGTGCAGCCGCAATTGGCCAGATGATGCGGGATACGGCGGTAGATAAGAGTAGGTTTCCCGCGGAAGTTGGGGAGGTGTATCGACGTAATGCAGCCGCCCCTGGTGCATTAACTGCAATGCTCAACTACTACCGTGGTTTGTTAAGGCCGGGCAAGAACAACGGCAATGTAAGCCCCAAAACGCCCATCGATACGCCCACGCTGATGGTCTGGGGCGAGGACGATGTGGCATTATCTAAGTCAACTACGCTGACCACGCACAAGTACGTGAATAATTTTACTGTGCGTTATTTAAAGGGTGTATCGCATTGGGTGCAGCAAGAACAACCTGAGGTCGTGAACGAAATGATGTCAGCTTTCCTAACGGATCAGTCAGTCCCCGAGTACTCAAAAAACTAGGCTTGGCGTCTTAAGATGAGGTGGGTAGAACACGCGTTGGAAAACATCAGGACCGGGTAAGGGGGAAGCTATGAGCGCTGCAGAACATGTGACAGATTCACTCAACAAGATTGCCGAACTGGATTTGGATCTCACCCAGACCATTTATCAACAGTACTTTACTCGCTGTCCCGCAGCCAGTGAGTTGATGCACTACTCAGACCCGCATATGCGTGGACGCATGTTGGAGCAAACCTTCGGCCTAATCATGGACCCTTCCCTGCAAGGCGAAGATCAATATTTTCGCTGGGAGGTGGGTAATCATTTGATGGGCTACGGCGTGAGCAAGGACATGTACGCAGATTATTTGGAGTCCATTCGTGATTGTGTGAAAGGTGCTTTGAGAGAAGCATGGCAGCCGCAGCATGAAAGTGGCTGGCAGCTGCGGATTCAGTCTTTGCTTGATGAGCTGGCGCTTCTTAACTGAGGGGCAAGATTCAAGATCGGGTTCAAGGCGCTAGATTGAAGATCTTGAGAATTAGAGCGCTGTGGCGGCTTAAAAGTGCCTATTACGAGCGGCGCTAAAGAACTAACCAAAACACCCCCGTTGAACCGCCTTTTGTTGCAAACATACTCCTCTTGAACTTAGACAAACCATTGATTTGGCGCATTTTTTATAGATTTGCTGGAATTTTCTGGACAGGGTTGTTTATTGGGTGTTATCCGCGCGCAGATTGATGTAAGTTTTGAGCGAATTTTCTTAGAGAGAGAGAGTAATGAACAGACTTATAGCCCTAGTGGGCGTTTTGGCTGTTGTCGTCCTGGGTTACATGGCGGTAACAAACGAGACGTCCGGCCCAGATCTTCAAGATCCGGCGCAAATGAGCGAAGTGTCAACAACAGTGAAACCAACCCTAGGTTTTATTGACGACGAAAGAATTAAGAACGCCGAGTCTGAACCAGGTAACTGGTTGTCATTTGGCCGCACCTATGAAGAGCAGCGGCACTCGCCTTTGACTCAGATTAATCGCGAAAGCATAGAAGGCCTTGGTTTAGCTTGGTACAAAGATATGGGTACCAACCGAGCGCAAGAGGCGACTCCGATTGTGGTGGACGGCATTATGTTCTTTACCAGTTCTTGGAGCCGTGTGTATGCCATTGACGCAAAGACCGGTGAAGAGTTGTGGATGTTTGACCCCAAAGTACCAGGTGAAGTGGCGCGTAAAGCCTGCTGTGACGTGGTTAACCGTGGGGTTGCCGTGTACAAGGGCCGTGTTTATGTAGGCAGCCTTGACGGGCGCTTGATCGCGCTAGATGCAGCCACTGGCGAAGAAGTTTGGGAAGTGGACACCATTATTGACCGCACCCGCTTTTACACTGTTACCGGCGCACCTCGCGTAGCTAACGGTAAAGTCTTTATTGGTAATGGCGGCGCTGAATTTGGTGTGCGCGGATACGTCACTGCATATGACGCCGAAACCGGTGAGCAAATGTGGCGCTTCTACACCGTTCCGGGCGATCCATCGCTACCGTTTGAACACCCTGAAATGGAAATGGCAGCGAAAACCTGGAAGGGCGGCAACTGGTGGGAGTTTGGCGGTGGCGGCACCGTTTGGAACACCATCGTGTATGACCCCGATTTCAACAGCCTTTACATTGGCGTAGGTAACGGTTCTCCTTGGACGCGAATCATTCGTTCTCCCGGTGGTGGCGATAACCTATTCCTATCTTCTATCGTTGCGCTGGATGCAGACACTGGCAAGATGAAGTGGTATTACCAGACAACGACCGGCGACAACTGGGACTACACTGCGGTACAAGACATTGCGCTGGCCGACATGGAAGTAGACGGCGAGATGCGCAAGGTATTGTTGCAAGCGCCTAAGAACGGTTTCTTTTATGTATTAGATCGCAGCGACGGCGAATTGCTACGGGCCAACCCTTACGCCACTGTCACATGGGCTTCTCATGTAGATATGGAAACAGGACGTCCTGTTGAAAATCCAGATATGGACTACACCGAAAAAGCTAAGTGGGTGTTACCCGGACCTTTGGGGGCGCACAACTGGCAGGCAATGTCAGTGGATGTAGACGCAGGTGTTGTTTACATCCCGGCTCAAGACAATCCATTAATTTATGGTGTATCTGAGCAGCTGAAGAAAACTGGCGTACTGAAGCACGAGCCTGGTCGTTGGAATACAGGGATTGAGTTTGGTCGTGTCACCAAAATGTTTGTGGATAATATTGCAGACCAACCCACACCTAAGGGTTATCTGAAAGCCTTTGATCCGCTCACCGGTAAGGATAAGTGGTCGGTAGAAATTCCTCATTATTGGAATGGCGGCGTGTTGTCTTCTGCTGGTGGTCTAGTATTCCAGGGCGATGCTCTGGGTATGCTCAAAGCTTATGACAGCGACACCGGTGAAGTGGTTTGGGAATTCAACACGTATACCTCAATGCTGGCACCCCCAATTACCTTCGAGCTGGATGGTGTTCAATACCTGTCTATTTTGACGGGTAGTGGTGGTGGTGATTTGTTCGGTGGTGAGCCTTTGCCTCCAGTTGCAGAGCACGCTTCATTGACCTACAACAACTACGGACGTTTGCTTGTGTTTAGCTTGGGTGGTACGGAATCAATTCCTGTGCCTTCAGTGCGTGACCGCAGCATTCCTGCACAAGTTGTTAATGCCTCGGTAACAGACATTGCCGCTGGCGAGATTGTTTACAACGAAGTGTGCGCTGTTTGTCATGGCTTGGCTGTGCGCTCAGGTGGCTCTATTCCAGATCTGCGTCGTATGAGCGAAGGTACTCATGAGATCTTTAATCAGATTGTGCTAGAAGGACTGTTGTCTGCACGTGGCATGGCTGGATTCGGCGATACCATTACTGAGAAAGATTCTACTCAGATTCATGCCTATGTTAGAGCGCGTGCTGAGCAAGATAGACTCTATGCAGCAGGCGAGGTTGAATTGCCTCAACTGACATGGCTGAGCAACTAGAAAGTTTGCTCAGTTATTAACCCGCTGTAGGCTTTTCTGGCGGGTTATGTAGTTAGATGTAGATAAGAGCCGTAAGCCCTTGCAGGGTTTGCGGCTTTTTTTTGCCTGTTGTTTGAGTGCTTTGCGCCTTTTGAGGCATTTTATTCGGTTATTGTCCGCTGATTTTTGTGTGCGGTATGTCAGTTAGGCGCTAGGTTTCGGAGAATGATGTTGAGATAAGGTTGGCACGGTTTGAGCCAAGAATACCTGTTCCCAGACGTAGCCGTTTTGTGATTGTTTTTAGAACGTTCTTTGATTGTCCTAGGGTGAAGTACGCCGGGGGCAACTGCACTAAGCTGGCGGCTTTCTCAGGCGGCTTTTTTGGGCAGAGAAGGCGGTGGGATTTCAATGAACTCAAAGGTGGGGCTAAAGCCCTCTGCACCAGAGGGTGTGTCACCCTGCTCGTAGCCGTCTTCTGGCAGGTCAGATTTGTCTTGATCGGTGAGGATGTTATTAGACCTGCGTCCGTTGAGCTGCTCGCCCTCATCCATTTTTTCTAGAGCGGTCTGAGCCTTTTCCGCCAGTTCTATACTCCAAGGCATTTTATAAGCTCGCGGTTCTCCCACCGGTATGCCCGCCTCATCGGTAACGCGTAGCCAAAAGAATATTGCTCCGGGCTCTTTGCTCCTTTTGTCTGGGTCTTCAATGGTGATCCACAAAACCCTAAACGACTCCGGCATGCTGGCTTGAGTCGCCCAGCCTAGACTGTCTCGATAACCAAACCAGGTGAAAATATAAAAAGCGGAGACGAGTACGACCATCGAAGCTTTCACAAGGTGCGATAGTTTTGTGCCAACGCACAGAGCCAGTAATAGCGCCGCAACTAACGCGTAAGCCAAAGATAGAGTAATTGATATATCCATTAGGATTTATCCTTAACGGCCCGGGTAATGAGCTTTTTCGGTCGTTGACTGGTGCTTGCCACCGCACCTTGGGCATCTAAGGTGAAACGCACGGCGGTTTGCTCATCGCCGCTGCCGGTTAATTGATGGGTGCCGTAGTAAACTATGCTCACACTGGGGTTGAGCTTTTCAATTTTGACCGTCACAGGCAGTGGCTCACTGTAGTTAGACTTGTAGTGCAGCAGGTTGACCACGTACTCACCGGGTTGAGCGGCGCGCACTGTGACGGTTTCTTGATTGATTGGGTTCGACACCTTAACGCCATTAATCGTGATGTTATCGGCGAACACACCACGGTCATCACGGTCTAGGTGCATAAGCCCTGTGTCGCGGTTGTGATACCACACTAGGCCACCTTGAGGGTCTTCCACCAACGCATCCACATCGTCCGGGTGTTTGTCCGCCCAGCGAATGGTAATCAAGACCTCTGCTTTGCTTTCAATATCACCGGCTTTCTCCGGCGTGCTGATGAGCATGAATGCAATGGCAAACATGAAGGCAAAGCCGAGGAGGGTGTTGAACAGCAAGTCGGTAAAAACGTCCTGTTCGGAGCCTTGTTTAAATATACGATGACGCACTGTAGGGGCCTTAAGTACGTTAAGTGGCTTGCTGAGTTGGGCTCAGCTTTGTTTGATCCGGGGTTTCTTGCACCAATTTTACCTGACTGAGCACAGTTAATTTATTTACAAGGTCCGCAAGTGAGGCGTCGAGTAAATAATACTGCATCTTCAGCAGTGTACTGGTCACCAGACCTGCGAGCGTGGTGTACAGGGCAACAGCCATGCCGCCGCTCATAGCTGAGAGCAGTTGTTGCATTAGCGACGGGTCGAACTCTTCAATTTGGCCGATGGGCAACAGCATTAAGATAAAGCCAATGACGGTGCCGGTGAGTCCCAGTTTTAGTAGCAGGTCTGCAATGAAATGCCCGGGCGCATGGGTGTTGGTGAGCTGATCGCCTAGTGTGTCTATCAGCATGCGGGTGGACTGCGCACTGTTTTGGCTTTGTTGTTTTAGACTAGTGATGAAACCGCCCACGTAGCCTTGTTCTTGAATGTCGTGTTGGCTAAGCGAGCCATCTTGGGCAACAACTTGGTCTATCGCCGCGCAATGCTTATGTTCTTCGCTGAGCGACCATGCTCTTGCTAACCAATGGAGTGTTGCCAAACCGTACAGGGCGAAGATCACCCATGAGATGTAGCTGCGATCTGAGGTCAACGCCAGTGCCAATAAACCAGTTGTTGAGAGCAGGAAAAATCCAAACAGGATTAGGCCAAGTAATATGAGTGCGTATAAGAATAGGCGTTGATCTGAAGTTGCGCTCACGGTCTAGTTATCCTTGTCCCATTACATGATCAGCTTACATCTGCGCAAAAGCGCGACTGCTTGGTTATTTTTCTAATGTTTTTGGGATGCAGAAATCTACCGGCGTCATAACTTATATGACCGTGGCCTGACTAGATTTGCGGTCCCCTCTCCGAGAGCAATGATGCCGTTGCTGGCAGCTGGGGGCAAGAGTTGCGCGTAAGCATCAAACCCTCGCCGCGCACGTTTTTTGCTTACCGGTAAAAGTCAGGTGCGATTTTCAGCGTGTTAAATAGCGCCAAATCATGCTCAATCCAAAACTGCGCCTCTTCTTCTGTGACCAAAGATTCAACTTTGTCCATAGAGGCCAGAGTTTGATCTGCATCAACATTAAATAAGGGTACTCGCCGCTGGGTACGGTTAAATCGGAAATGGTACAGGTCACCGGACAGCACCAAGGGACCGTACTCTTGCAAATCAATCAACAAAACTTGGTGACCTGGCGTATGTCCCGGCGCAGATATAAGGCGCACGCGACCGTCACCAAAGACATCGTGATCGCCATTGAGCTTTAATGTCTCAGAGTTTTTAAGCTCGCGGAGTAGGTCAGGTTCTACAGCAGGGCCGAGTGGCGCGCCCTCTGGTAAAAATGCGGCATCAAAGTCCGCCTCTTGCACAAGCCATGTGGCGTTTTTAACCTCATTGGCCACACCAACATGGTCGAAGTGTATGTGGGAAAAAGCCACATAGTCGAAACTGTTAAGGTCAAACTTCATGTTGCTCAGTTGCTGGGCGAGGGTTTTATCTAGACGGACGCTGTTACCTTGCACCTCTGGGCTCCAACCAGGTAGGGCTGCAGTAGCTGAAGGCAGACCGCCATCCCACAACAAAGTGCCCTTGGGGTGCTCTATCACATAGCAAGGAACCACCAGCTCGCGCACGTCAGTCTCGTCATTGCTTAAGCCGAAGGCCTCTACAGAGTTCATGCGAATCTGGCCGCAATTAAATACGTAAAGCCTGAGTTCGTCAGATACCACAGGCGTATTGATTGCCTGCGCACTCACCGCTTTTTTCGCAACCTCATCTTGCCCTGTTAAGGGCTCACCGCAACCGGTCAAGGCTACAGCCCCCAGCAGCATACTGATAAAGATCCCAGCTCGCTTAGACATAGTTAGCCTCTCTTGATAGTTGAATTGCATAGATGAGTTGCGCTTATTCCGCGTAACTAGGGTCAAGACGGTTGGCTAGGCGCAGCATGGAGGGCCATGCAACCTTGCTCAGTCCTTCCCAAGAGCTGGGGTTATTGAAGGTGCCTTCCATCATGTCGATAGCGCCCTGGTTGGGCATATTCAATGTGCCTTGCATGGCATTGACCTGAATTTTGCAAGCGCGCTCAAGGTAGTACAGGCGCATAAAGCACGAGGCAACGCTGCCGCCGGCAGTGAGCGTGCCGTGGTTGCGCAGCAGCATTGCATTTTTAGTGCCCAAATCGGCCACCACGCGTTCGCGCTCATCAAGGTCTAGCGCAACGCCTTCCCAGTCGTGGTAGGCAAGGTCGTGATAAACAAAGAGGGCGTGCTGGGTAATGGGCAGCAGGCCTTCCTGCATGGTTGCCACAGCGACGCCGTGGTCAGTGTGCAGGTGCATTACCGCGTGGGCATCTTCACGCGCCATGTGCACGGCGCTGTGAATGGTGAATCCGGCGGCATTCACCTCATAGCCATTGTTTAAGACAATGTTCCCTTCAAGATCTACTTTGACCAAGTTAGAAGCGGTAACTTCGCTGAACTGAAAACCATAGGGGTTGAGCAAAAAGTGTTCTTGAGGTCCAGGCACGCGCGCTGAAAGGTGAGTGAAGACCATGTCATCCCAGCCGTAGTGCGCGACCAACCGATAGGCTGCGGCTAAATCTTGGCGCACCTGCCATTCTTCTGGGGACACTTGGTTTTTAACATTAACCACTGCAATAGTTGCTTCGCTCATAAAATCTCTCCTCGCTGACGTGTACTTGTTCGTTGCTAAGAAAATACCTTGAAAGGGCTATCGAAGGCCAGCTTTCTCAATTCGACATCTAGAGTGAGCAAGGCGCTTAGAGAGTGCATAAGGAAAAAGCTTAGCGGAAAAAGTGTAGCGGAAAAAACAAGAGGGGTGATGGGTAACCAAATTTCAGGCAAAAAAAAGGCCACCCGAAGGTGGCCAAAAACGTCTTGGGACGTTATGAAATTCCGTGTCTCAGTCTAGTTACCACCAAAGTTCACAGTAACTTCAAGACCGTATGCGCGAGGTAGGGTAGTACCAGCGCTCTGACGGAAGTGCTCGCCCTCACCGTTACGCAACACCTGTAATACCGCTACGTCGTCTAGAACGTTGTTCACGTAACCTGCTATTTCTAGATTCTGCTTTGCATTTTTCCATGTCGCCCTCAAATCCAAACGACCATATGCCTCCGCTTTTTCGTTGTCATTCTCGAAAGGAGAGTAATAAACCTCGTCGGTCCAGCTATATACGCTAGATAGATCCAATTTTGCGCCATCATTCAATGGGAATGAATAAGTACCGTAAACCGTGAACTTAGATTCTGGTACTTGTAACAACTGGTTGCCATTGATGTTGGATGTATTATCCGCTTCATTTGGGAACAATGATGTTGGTGTTTCCACTCGGGCTGGGTCAAGAATGAACAGGTCTTCAGTGTACTCGCTTGGCGTGAAACTAAAGTTACCTCCAAGAGTGAAGTTTTCAGTCGCTAGCCAAAGGATCTCAGCTTCTAAGCCCATAATCTCTGCACCAGGTGCTTCAAGTACAGATGTAGACGTACCGCCAAGACTGGTAACTTCTGTCGCCACCGTATGAATAGTGTCGTAGTCGTAGAAGTACACTGAACCGTTTATCTGGAGGGTGTTATCGAAGAACCGAGTTTTATAGCCAAATTCATAGGCAATAAGGTTTTCCGGATCATAGGCCGACGTGTTGCTAAAGAAAACTAAGTTGTAGCCGCCGGATCGATAGCCAGAGGTTGCAGAGAAGTACAATCTGATTTCTTCAGTAACATCCCAGTCCAAGTTGATTCGCCCTGTGAATTTCTCGTCATCGCGTTGAAAAGGTCGATAAACACTGATTGCAATAGGGAAGCCGCCGTTTACTACGTTTTCAGTTGGGATTGGCTGGCCATATTGATCAACCGAAACGTTACCATTGGCATCCAGCGCGAAGCCACCGTTGGCCGCATTCAGCGCATACAGCGCTGCAGATAGGTCGTTAGCTGTTGCGAAGTTGTCAGTGACGAATCGCGCTAGTACATCATTTCCGCCGAAGGTTTCAGTGTAGCGGAAGAGGTTTTCCTCCGCAGTGACGTCATCGACGGCGTATCTTACACCTACGGTCAGCGCAATATTTTCCGCAACTTCCAGTTCAGCCACATTTGAAAATGT
>QXZU01000148.1:18463-20269 GCA_009886205.1 K189A clade bacterium
TCAGCGCAATATTTTCGGAGATGTTGTAAACACCCTGCGCATAGGCTGCATTTGCTTTACGGACTGTTTGGGTCGCATATAAAAGGTCAGACCCTATTGAGTTTATGCCGTTTATAACGTTTAAGTCAGGGTTAGATCCGTTGTCACCTTCCCACAAGCCAACTATTAAGTTGTCGTTTCTGCCTGCGCTTTGAATCGTGAGGTTCTCGTTACTATTCAAGACAGAGTAGTTTCTTGCGCATGCTACTCCCGGGTTGGCAACTAAGCATGAGTTTTTGGCACTGAATAAACCTACATTAGGCGCTGGTGCGAGTAATGCACTAACTGGGGTGCCTACGGGTAGGCCTGTCGCTCCAGCACCTGCGGCACCAAGACCAATTGAAGGGTCGTACGTCGCGCCAGTTGCGTATCTTGCTTCAAACACTGAAGAATAAAAGTCACCACGTTGGTCGATGGTTGCGTCATAGATAAAACCACCAATGGTCAGGGTGAAATTGTCTGTTACATCCCAAAATGCTTGTAGTTCATGGGAGCTATAGTCGGCTTCGTGATTCACATAAAACTGTCGGTCATGAAATTGACTGGCGGTATTGTCATCATCGGTTGTGCGTTGATAGCTTAGTTGATTGAAGCCATAGATATACTTGATGGACAGTGATTCCGAAGCATCCCAGGTAACTGCTAATTGAGTGCCTTGTTGGTCAAATTGCTCTCGATTTAAACCGTTGGTTGCGGCGCATACCGAGTCGCCGTCTATGTCGCCCGGAAATACACATCTATCAAGGGCGGCTAGACTAGCGTCCGAGGTGTTATTGAAACCGTCTAGGGACGCAGCTGCGTTTTGAAAGCCGTCGAAATCTGCATAATCAAGTCCAGCACGATTAGGTTGGGCTTCTGCAGCCACGCCTGTGGTTGGATTAGTAAAAAAACGCGCATGTTGATCAGGGTTAAAAAAATCATTAGCTAATGGATTTGTTTGGGCTCTGTCAATAAAGCGGAAACCTGGGATAAGGTCGCGTGAGCGGCCAGGACCGCCATCTTCGTTCAAGGTAACCAAGCCACCACCGTTGGCGCCGCCAAATGGACGGTCGATATCTAACCAGTTCTGACGTATGTCAACGGTCAAGTTATCTGTCGGGGTCCATTGTAGCTGAACAGAAATGTTTTCAGTGCCAAGGCCATCTAAGTCTTCGGTTGGTCCTATCTCTTCGATTACGCCTTCTCTATCGCGGTAAGCAAAATTCACACGTCCAAGAAGTTTATCTTCGATGAGTGGCCCAGAAAAAGCACCGTAGTACTCTTGAGTGCCAAAGTTGCCTACGATGCCGCGGACAGAGCCTTCAAAAAAATCTGTCGGCTGTTTGTATAATAGGTTGATGGCGCCGCCAACTGCGTTGCGGCCGGAAAGCGTGCCTTGTGGGCCACGAAGTACCTCAATACGCTCGATATCCCAAAAGGTCTGAGCAGTAGCAGTAAGTAGATCTTCCGAGTAGACACCATTTATGTATGTGGCAACACCGGGATCACCACCAAGTGCACGGAAGTTGCGGCCTACGCCTCGGACAGTGGCATCATAAGGCTGAATGGTGGTCGCGGGGATGAAGTTTTGAAAATCTTCTTGGTTACGAATGCCAAAGTCGTCGACAAACTCGCCGGTCAAGGCCGTAATTGATATTGATGTATCTTGTATGGACGCCTCTTGGCGTTCAGCTGTAACTATGACCTCTTCAATTTGTCTAGCGCCCGCGTCGGCGGCGTAGACGCTGGAATAACTAAATAGTCCAGCAGAAAGCACAGTAGCGCAGA
>QXZU01000149.1:0-25846 GCA_009886205.1 K189A clade bacterium
GGCTGAGGGCCGGTGTACCCAATAACAGCGCCAGCATGGTGCCTGGCACAGCGGCCCAAGACAGCCCTAACAGCGGTCCAATAACTGGCGTGGCGATCACTATGACCAACCCAGTGCCCAGCCACTGCACAAAAATTCTGATCAACACCGCCACGAAAGGTACATCCGCCATAATCATTGATTGCTCTAACGTGCCGCTGTCGTAATCTCTGCGGAACATAGCGTCCAAAGACAGCAGCTGAGTGAACAAAACCAGCACCCAGAGAATACCCGACGCTTGTTGGGATGCCTCGGCCACAAGTTGAGGCGCCGCGATAGCAAACAACAGCGTGCTGAGCAGCAAAAAAGCCAATGGATTAACGATACTGGCCCGCGCCCGTAGCAGTATCTTCCATTCTCGCAATAATAATGCGCCTACCATGAGGACGCCTTTTGTAACGGCGGTCTTAAGTTCAAAATGGTCTTATGCGGTACGCTCAAATCAGTGTGGGTTGCACAAACAACGCTACCGCCAGATCGGCAGTGTTCAGCAATAATCTCATTGAGCAGGCGCTGAGCATCTGTATCTAAGGCCGTGAGGGGTTCATCCAGCAACCATACTTTACGCGGGCTAAGTATCCAGCGAATCATGGCCACACGGCGCTGTTGCCCTGCGGAAAGCTTGCCACACGGCGTGTGAGCTAACGGTAAAATACCCAACCTTGCCGCTAACGCTAATGCTTGCGACGGTTCAAAGACGCTGCTTTCTAACCCAGCAAACCATGCGAGGTTCTCCATCGGTGTGAGCAATTCGTCTAAGCCTAAACGATGGCCTTGATACACCCCTGGCGGAGAAACGAAACTGCCCTGATACTGACTGTGCAAGCCGGCCAATGTTCTGAGTAAGGTGGACTTTCCAGCGCCGTTTGCGCCCAGAAGCTCTACACAAGTCCCTGCCTCCACCACCAAATTCAGCTCTGCGAACAACACTCGACCGTCGCGTTGACAAGCAAGGGCGTCAAATTGCAGTGTAAGCGGATCGGTCACGATATGGGTCTGCATAGGCGTTTTGGGGCAGAGCGCATTCTACCCCATATCACAGGATTACAGGCGCTAAACTGGCGCTGCGCCAGTAACGCGGCGGTATTAAAACTAATCCAGAATATATCGGGCACCAAGGTAAAATTGGCGCGGTAACGCAGGGAAATAGCGATAGTTGCCGAAGGCAAAGTCTGCCCGATCAGCATAACGCTCATCCAGTACATTCATCACTCGTAACGAAATTTCCGCTTTTTCAGTGGCCTGCCATTGCACACGCCAGTTCAAGGCAAAATGCCCATCGTACTTGGCAGTATTAGCAGCGTTAACGTAATGCGAACCTACGCCACTTAACTCAAGCTCTTGCTCAACACGCTCGCCCAACTTAGTGCTCCAACGTACCTGACCTAACCAGCGCGGCGCAGAATCAAGGAAGTTGCCATCTGAGATTTGCTCGCGGCCATCCGCTGCGCGATCAAAGTCGTATTTGTGTTCAGCGTAACTGGTGACCAAGTCGAACCGATGTGCGCCAACATTTATATTACCGGAGAACTCAACCCCTACTGAACGGGTGCGTCCATCACTGACATTGAAAGCCTCGGAGTCGCGCAAAATGAAGTTGCGTGTTTTTTCCGCGAAAGCCGCCACGCTCAAATTGTTGTTCTTGTAGCCCACTTCCAATGCATTCAAACGTTCACTGTTAAGGTCAGCAATTGTTTGCCCGCCGCGCAATCTGTACAGCTCTGTCACCTGTGGGGGGCGAAAACCTGTGCTCGCTGTTGCGTAAACAAGGGACGTGTCATTTAGATCACGCTCAAACCCAAGGCGCGCGCCGATGTTACTAAAATCGTCTTCGCGGCTTGCAGGACGCGTGTATAAGCATCCACCTCGGCTACAGGCTGTACCGTCATCGCGGGTGTTACCGGTGATGTGGTTGTTGGTGTAATCGTAGTTTAAATACTCTAGGCGTAAACTGTTAATGAGGCGCAGGTCATCAGAGAAGCTGTGTACCAAGTCATAAAACCCAGCAAGCAATTGGCTGTCTACATCGTAATCGTAATGCAGACCTGCTGGGCGAGTAGCCACTAAGAAGGCGCTACCAGTCGTTGGCGAGGCTTGAAATTCTCGTAGCCCACCTGACATAAATTCAATCTGACCCCCCAAATGTAGCTGCGTATTAGACCGGCTGAGATCGTAGTCGACAATCAAACCACCACTGGTTTGGTTGTTGTCTTCTAGCGGTTGACCGGGTAAAAAGTGCTGCAAAAACTGCATCTTGGAACGGCGCAAATACGGCTTCAGTGTCCATGCATCTTTTTGCAGTTCTGAGTTGATGCGTCCAGACCAAGCATCTCTAAAGGCTTCAGGGTTAGGGTTTGATTTGCGCAATACCGGATCATCATACGACTCAAAGCCGCGCACATAGCCGCCGGTTTCTTGATTTAGCAAGGTCACGGTGGCTTGGTTCTTAACTGCCCAGCCTGCCCAATCGGTTAAATGACTCAGATGTAACTTCTGCTGGCCGTAGCCAGAATCTGCGCGATACCCACCATTGCTTGCTGAAACTAAGGCAATGCCTAATTGGTGTTTGCCTATTTGAGTACCTGCCTGCAGATTCACGCGATGAAAATCGTAAGGCCCCACTTCAACGCCAATGGCATTTTCGCTGGGTACTGGCGTAATGACGTTCACCGCGCCGTGGAGCGCATTGCCGCCTAAAACTGCACTGGCTGGCCCGCGCCATACTTCAATCGCAGCCGCTTGCTCGGTATTCAATTCGAACAAATTGTTAATGTTACAAAAGCCGTGAGGACGCAGAGGTATGCCATCTTCCAAGAAGGCGAACTCGCCGCAGGCACCAGAACCGGTGTAGATAGCAGAACGAATAGCTGTTAGGTGTTCTTGCCCAGACCCCTTATTGACCCAAACGCCAGCAACTCTATTCAACAGATCACTGGGGTGAGTGGCCGCTACTTTCGCAATTTCATCGCCACCCAAGACACTGATGCTGCCGCTGGTGCCAAGCCGGGCTTGGATCGAACCACTACTGGTCACAATAACCTCTTCTATCTCCGCATTGGCTGCCTGTGCATCCACCTGATCTGCATTGACGGCAAATGAGGTAAGCGTTGCAGCCCCTAAAAATGAGAGTAATGCGAGCGCGGAGAGGCTTGGGATTGTTTTGCTATTACCAGACATACGACTGTTTCCTGAGGGAGCTTTCTAATTGCGGGGAACCTTACCGAGCATTGGTGCACCTTGCAATTATCCCCGCCGGAAATCGCAAAATGTCTAAAAATTGGCCTCAAAACTCACTAAAAACTGAGGCCGAAGCGCCTTGAGATTCTGCCTGGGGACCAACTTCACCCTGTAACCTGGTTTGAAATGACAAATTAAAGCTCTGCCCTGGCGCTAAGGGTTTTAGATACTCCCAGCGTAACCAGCGCCATCCCTCCGCTGGACCCACTGCTGATGCAGCGGCCACAAAGTACTGGCCATCCGCCGACACGGAGAAAGCGGTAAGCCTGTTTGCTTGCAGTAATGTTTCCGGCGCCAAAATACTGCCTTGAGGCACCTTGTCTTCTATGCGCAGATGGCCCTTTGGCACAGTGTATTGCCCGTCATTCTGCACCTTCAGCGTATACCGTAGTTTATCCCCGGGCGCAGCGAGTGCCGCATCGACCCACTCATAGCTGGGTTCAACAATGACATTGGTTAACGCACTATTGAAGCCTTGAATATCGCTCGCAGGCGCTGGCTCAACATTTGCTAAAGGCGCAACGACCTGCTGCTTGAGTATTGTGGTTGTAATGGCAACTTGGGCATTAACGGTGCAAACCCAGAGGGAAGCGATGAGTCCTATACTGCTTAGCAAACTGGCTCTTAACAAAGAAGCTTTTAACAAAGAGGCTCTTAGCAAAGAGGCTTTTAACAAAGAAACGATTAACAAAGAAACGCTTAACAAAGATTTCAACACTTTCACCCTACCTCTACCTCTACTGCTACCGCTTAATCATACATTTGACCTAAGCCACCTGTTAGGTCGCTTAACTAAACCGGACTTAGCCCGAAGCTAACACAATGTCTATGTGTTCATTCTCTGGATAATAACAAATCTCCGCATCACCTTTGCGTAACATCGCCATCACCCGCTGGCGCTTCTCGTCCAAGGTGTAGTCTTGGTGACCATAGTCCGTGCCTTCGCGGAGTATGAACGCATCCAGCACGCCCAAAAGCGCCGACTCCGACAGCTGATCTATCGGCACGGTGATTCTATGTTCATTATCCATACCGCTGACCCTCGACTACCGAACCTCGGTGATTTCTATGCGCTGGTTCTCAACAGTAGACTCGTCAAGACCTCGATTCTCTGCGATTAAACCTTCGAAGTCATAGTGCCGCCTGTCGCCCAAATGCGACAGCGTGACACTGTTAATGCTGCGGGCAATATTCTCCACTCGACCAGGATTACTCTCGTCCCAGCCGACCAACATTTCTTTAATCACTTGCCGCTGCAGGTTGTCTTGAGAACCACATAAATTGCAGGGAATAATGGGGTATTGAGCATAGTCCGACCACTTACTGATTAATGACTCGCGGCAATAATAAAGTGGGCGAATCAAAATATTGCGGCCATCGTCACTGCGCAACTTTGCTGGCATCGCCTTGAGCTTGGCACCATAAAACATGTTCAGCAGCAGCGTTTCTACAACGTCATCGGCATGGTGGCCTAATGCAATCTTGGTGGCGCCAATTTTTTGCGCGTGGTTGTATAAAATGCCTCGGCGCAGTCGCGAGCAGACTGGGCAAGTGGTCTTGCCCTCTGGGGTCAGCCGCTTAACAATACTGTAGGTGTCTTGCTCGATGATGTCATAAGGCACACCCACTTTGTCCAAATACTCAGGCAAAATCTCTTCAGGAAAGCCGGGCTGCTTTTGGTCCAAGTTAACTGCCACCACCTCAAAATTAATTGGCGCGTGTTGCTGAAAACTCAACATCATATCTAACAGCGTATACGAATCTTTACCGCCAGAGAGGCAGACCATGACCTTGTCGCCCTCTTCGAGCATGGCGTAGTCGGTTAACGCCTCGCCAACCAGTCGCCGCAACTTTTTGTGACACTTATTTTTTTCGTACTGACCTTTGCGCGGATCCGCGATGCTCGAACTGTGTAAACCCATTTTTCAACCTTAATTAGACCGCCTGTTATTGCGGCCTTGCACGCAAATGTAAGGCCGCGGGCTTAGTTTAACCCGCGAAGCACCATCATGGGTGGGGTATCTACCAAACTTCTGCTGCCCAATAATCCCACAGTTGCGATAATCAGCGCGCCAGCCACGGGGCCTAGGAGCCAAATCCATGGATGCAGTGAAGCGCTGAGGTTGAATACCTGGCTCTGCAAGATACCCACCGTGAGTTCGGCGCCAAACACAGCCACAATGCCAGCGAAGGCACCTAACAACAGAAACTCAGCGGCTAACGAGCTACCAATTAATCTGCGGCTACCGCCCAGCGCGCGAATGAGCGCGTGTTCAGACATACGCGAATCTCGACTGGCTTGAATACTGGCCACCAGCACCAAACACCCGCTGATTAACACCAGACCCAATACTAATTCCACCGCTTGGCTGACCTGAGCGACAATCTCTTGAATTTGCGCGATCAACGCATCAATTTCAATCACAGTAATGGTTGGATAGGCCGTTAACAACTCGTTAAGAAAGCGCTTATCTGAACGCTGCAAAAAGAAGCTGGTCATATAAGTTGCGGGAAAATCTTGCAGCGCACCCGGCGAGAAGATAATGAAAAAGTTTGGACTCATGCTCTCCCATTCTAAGGTGCGAATACTGGTTACCTTGGCCGAGATCTGCTGTCCGCCAATATCAAACTGTAGTTCATCCCCTAAAGAGATCCCCCAGCTTTGCGCATAATCTGCCTCAAGGGACACTTCAGGCGCGGTTGCATCCGCCGCCCACCACTGTCCTTCGACAATGGCATTGCTTTCAGGCGGATCAACAATCCAAGTTAAGTTTCGCTCAGAGGTCAATCGCGACCCACCGCGCTCACGCTGCAAACTGTCCTGCCACTGCTTAGCCGCAATATCGTTGACACCAGTGACCCGTCCACGAATCATCGGATACAAAAAATCTCCTTCGGTAGCCTGCTGCTCAACCAACGCACGCACCCCGTCCACCTCGTCCGCGGCAATGTTCATAACAAAGTGATTGGCTGCGTTTTCAGGAATTTGCGAGCGCCACTCTGTGATCAGTGCGGTACGGATCAGCACCAGTACCAGCAGCAACATAATGGCTAGGCCAAAAATAAGAATCTGGGCAGTGTTTTCACTGCGCCTGCGCTGAAGTCCAGCCAGCGCCAAGCGCCAACCGCTCTTTGCCTGCATGCCAACAACACGCCCGCTGCGCAGCAATAAATTAGCCAAAACGCCAAACACCAGCGACACCCCAGCAATGCCGGCTAACGTCCAAAACGTCAGCAGCAAATCGTTGGTATACCAAACCAATAAAACTAGGCTGCCAGCAATGCCTGCGCCATAAGAGACCCAGCGGCTAGCCGGTGATTGACCAAGATCGCGACGAATGACCCGCATGGGCGCAATATCTTTCAGGTGAATAAACGCGGGCATAGCAAAAGCGGTTGCACAAATTAAGCCCGTTGTTGCGCCCAACAAAAAAGGTCTCGCTGTAGGGCTGGGCAACTCTACCGAAATTAGATTAGCCAACGCTTCAATAATAATAACGTGCAACAGGCCGCCAGCAGCAAGGCCTAAGACAATGGCAACACTGCCGACCAGTAGCAGAAGCGACAAAAAACCGTAGAGAATTTGCTTAGGCGTAGCGCCCAAAGTTTTCAGCACACCTACATGATCAAAGTGACGTTGCGCGTAGCGATGAGCGCTAAGCCCAACCGCTACACCCGCGAGCAACACCCCAAGCAAGCCGCCCAGGAGTAAAAAGCTCTCGGCTCGGTCCAATGCACGACCAATGCGCGGGCTGCTCTCGCGAATACTTACCCAATTATAATTAGGCGCTAAATCCAGTTGTTCCTTGAGGCCTTCTAAATTGTCCTCTGCTCCAGCGAGCAATAACCGATAAGACAAACGACTGCCTGGCTGCACAACTTCCGTAGCAGGCACGTCCACCAAATTCATTAAAAGACGCGGACCGAGGTCAAAAAATGAACCGCCCCGATCTGGTTCCGCCACCAGTACTCGAGCAACTTTCAGCTCGGCCAAACCCACTTCGATAACGTCACCGGGTTTAACATTCATGGCTGGAAAAAGTCTGGAGTCTAGCCAGACTGTGCCGGGTTCTGGCACATCCTGGGTGGGCGCGCCTCTGGCAAAAGGCACATCGCCTACTATTAATTTACCGCGTAAGGGATAGCCTTGATCTACGGCCTTTACGCTAACCAGTTGATTGGTATCCCCTGCGAACACCATTGACGGAAACACTAAGGTTTGCGCCACTTCCAAACCGCGTTCTTGGGCAGCTAGTGTGAACGCTTGGGGTATTTTTTCGCCGCTGGATATTTGCCGGTCTGCGGCCAAAAAATTGGAAGATTCTTGCACCAACGCGGTCTGTAACCTATCTACGAAGAGGCTAATGGAGGTCACCGTGCCCACCGCTACCAGCAGCGCCACCAGCATCAGACCCATTTCTCCTGAACGAATGTCGCGCCACGCCAATCTGAGAATCAGCGACAGGCTCATGCTTGGATCTGCCCAGCAGCAATGGCAATGGTTCGCGCGCAGCGTTCCGCTAAGCGACCATCGTGGGTCACCATAATCAGTGTTGTGCCAAATTCGCGATTTAAATCAAACAGCAAATCGCAAATAAGCGCACCCGTCTGCGTATCTAAATTTCCCGTGGGTTCATCGGCGAATAAAACTGTTGGCGCTGAAGCGAAGGCCCGGGCGATTGCCACGCGCTGCTGCTCACCACCTGACAATTGCCGAGGGTAATGATCAATGCGATCAGCCAAGCCCACCTTCGCCAACAGCTCAGTCGCTTGGGACTCAGCTAAGGTGTCGCCACGCAACTCCACCGGCAGCATGACGTTTTCTAGTGCGGTGAGAGAACCTAGTAGTTGAAAGGACTGAAAAACAAAGCCAACGTGCAAGCCACGTACTTTCGCCCGCGCCTCTTCATCTAAACTCGAAATTTCTTCGTCAACCAACATGACCCGACCAGCAGACGCTTCATCTAGACCCGCCAATATGCCCAGTAACGTTGTTTTACCTGACCCGGATGCCCCTACAATGGCAACCGTTTCACCTTGTTTGATTTCTAAATCAATGCCATCCAAGATAACCAGACTTCCGGCAGCAGTTGGGACAACTTTTTCAACAGCTTCGACACTTACTACAGTTCGGCTCATACGGTTTTTCTCTATGTTTCAATCTATAAGCAAAAATTTGCTGAATTCCATGTTCAACCATGAGACTTCAACCAGCGCACAACCTATATCACTGAATGTCAAAATATTGTGCTTAATAGTGTGCTTTGCCTGCCTATTTCTGGTCGGTTTAACTCATACGGCTCAGGCAGCAAATACAGTCTCCAAAGCGACGGCTTCCGCACAAACACCTGCAAAGACACTCGTTGTCTTAGGCGACAGCATCAGCGCTGGCTATGGAATGCAAATAGAGGAAGGCTGGGTCAACTTAATGGCCATCACTCTAACCCAACAGGAAAAAGATTGGCAGGTGATCAACGCCAGCGTTTCAGGGGAAACGACAGGAGGTGGGTTGGCGCGGCTACCCGGTGTTTTGGCGGCCACGTCTCCGCAGATAGTGGTCATTGAGTTGGGTGGCAACGATGGTTTGCGTGGCTACCCGATCAATAAAATGAGGGCCAATTTGAGCCAAATGATCGACCTTGTGATTGCAGCCAACGCTCAACCTATCGTGGTCGCCATGCGCATTCCGCCCAACTATGGGCCCAGGTATAGAAACGCGTTTGAAAAAGCTTTTACAGAGGTGAGCGCTGAGAAGGGCGCAATTTTGGTGCCCTTCTCTTTAGACGAAGTTGCAGTGACTCCTGGGCTGATTCAAAGAGATGGCATACATCCAACTGCTAAGGCGCAACCGCTATTGGTAGACACGTTTCTTCCCTTTATTGAGCCTTTGCTTTAGGCGCTCGATTAGGTAGCCAAGCCACTGCTTGTTTGGCTTTTATTTGGCTTTAGGCTTTCGTCTTAGGCCTTTTTCTTAGGATTGTAGCCAATGTGGTCGCGGCCTTGCTCGGCAGCAAGACGCACCTGCCGCTGACGCTCTCTAAACTGCACCCGGCGATCTTCACTGGTTAAATCTAGACAATAAACACAGCTCACACCGTGCTCAAATTCAGGACTCGCCAGCTCTTGCTCGGTAAGCGGATGGCGGCAGGCGTAACATTGCTGGTATTGGCCTTGAACCAAGTTTTCATCTACAGAAACCCGCTGATCAAAAACAAAGCATTCACCCTGCCAACGCGAATCTGCGTTTTCGGTGTCCTCTAAGTACTGCAATATGCCGCCGTCTAACTGAAAAACCTCATCGATGCCCTGAGCGCGCACATAGGCTGACGCTTTTTCACAACGAATGCCGCCGGTGCAGAACATCGCTACTTTTTGGTGTTTGCTTGGGTCCAGGTTCTCTTCAACCCACTGTGGAAACTCTCTAAAACTCTCGGTTTCTGGCGAAACGGCTTGGTCAAAGGTACCAATATCAATTTCGTAGTGGTTGCGTGTATCAATAACCAGCACGTCAGGATCATCTACCAATTCGTTCCAGCGCTGGGCATTCACATGCTCACCGGTGAGAGACATATCTAAATCGCTGACACCAAAACTGACAATCTCGGGCTTAACTTTAACTTTATAACGCAAGAACCCACGATTCTCCTCGTTCACCGCGGACCACTTAAAGGTCATTTCACCGTAGCGTTGCTGCAAAAATGTGACGAGCTTTTCGAGGCCCTCTTGAGAGGCTATGACCGTGCCGTTGATGCCTTCCAGAGCCAGCAAAATAGTGCCTTTGAGCGCAATCGTCTCACCAAAAGCTTCGATCTCATCGCGGTCTTGATCCGGCGAGGGCAATTGTATGAATTTGTAAAATGTCAGCACACGACGAGCGCTAGGGTGCATCGAGTTCTCCTATCCTAATTACGTGTTATTGAAGCGCTGTTGGTTATTGCGGTTTTTCGCTGCTGTTTTCTCCTCCAGCACCTTATTCCGCTCCAGCGCTTTTTTCCCCTCCAGCGCAGGGTGGCGACATGGGGGCTTGGCCAAATTTGTCTAGCCATTGCTGTGGGTCATAAATGTGCAAAGCCAGAGCATGCATGCCGCCATCAAACTCGGACTGTAAAATCTCATTCAGCAATCGGTGTCGATTAATCCGCGACTGACCGACAAAAGACTCACTCACAGCAACTACCTTAAAATGACTCTCCGCGCCTTCTGGCACGTTGTGACCGCTGCTTTCGTCCAACACTTCCAAGTGTGTCAGCGCTAATGCCTCACTTAACGCTACTTCAATACGTTCAACTCGCTTCATCATAAAGCCTTCGCCTGTATCTCAAAGCCGTGGAGTATAGGGGTCCCTTATACTTCGATCAAAATCAAACTGACATTATCCTTGCCGCCGGCCTCCAGCGAGCACTGCAACAGTTCGTCGGCACAAGTCTCCAAGTCGTCTTCTGCCATCAGCCGCTGCATGTGCTCATGCGCCAACTGATCAGACAAACCGTCGCTACACAGAAGATAACGACCGCAAAGCGCACCGCTTTCATGAACACTTGGCGCCAGTGGTGTGCGCAGGCCTAAACCCTGAGTCAGCACATGGCCGTAGTGCTTGTGCACATCTACGCCCTCTTCCACCTCACCAGAATCTAACATGCGTCGGGCCAAACTATGGTCTTGGGTAATTTGCGTTAACGCATTGTTATTGAAATGGTACAGCCGCGAGTCGCCTACATGTGCCACCAGCCAACTGGTGTCCACTAAGCACCAAAGCACCACTGTAGTGCCCATCTGCGCATTCATCTCCATTAACTCAGACTGCCTACGCACGGCTCCATCAGCGTTTTCAATAGCTGCAGTAATTGAGTCTTCAGACCACAAAGACGTGCTTGTAAAATGTGCTTTGAAACTGTCTATGGCAACGTTGCTGGCCATTTGCCCACCCATGAGGCCCCCCATACCATCCGCCAAAACTGCCACACCAAGATCACTATCGAACCAAACTGCGTCTTCGTTGCGAATACGCACTAGTCCTCGATGGGTACGGGAGGTCATTTTCATCAATTTGCTCTCAAGTGTTGCCAACCTATTTTAACAGATGGCTATCGTTTGATATTACAGTCATTTGGCGTCCATGTGCCAACTTCGCCGCAACCACGCAATAACCTCGACTAGTTTGCAAATCACCTCAGGCGCATTCGGGTATTAGTACGCAACGTCTGGTTACCTTTGTTTTGAAATTTGTTTTGACCTTCTTTTTAACCTTATCTTTAACATTCTGTGCACCCTGCTTTGAGCAAAGAAAAGGATGGGTTAGGCTATTGCTCTCCGCTAAACTTAGCCCTCGCCCTACAACTTGCGATAAAGGACAAAAATGCTGGCCATCATTTCTCCCGCTAAAACTCTAGATTTCGAGTCTCCTCTAGTGACGGATAAATTTACCTTACCTGATTTTGCACAAGAATCTCAGGAACTCATAAAGACGTTACGTAAATATGATCCTGCCGCTATTTCTAACCTTATGGGCATCAGCGATAAATTGGCAGCACTCAACCACGAACGCTATCGCCAGTGGCATATTGACGCCGATGCAGATAAAGCCCGACCCGCAATTTTGGCGTTTAAGGGCGATGTTTATATGGGTTTAGATGCACAAACCCTGCAGGCGCGAGACTTCACATGGGCACAGAAGCACCTACGCGTGCTGTCTGGCCTACACGGGCTACTCAGACCGCTGGATCGTATTCAACCCTACCGCCTTGAAATGGGTACTCGCCTGCCTACGGCCAAAGGCGCAAACCTTTATGAATTTTGGGACAACAAAGTCACTGATGCGGTAAACCAAGGCTTAGCTGAGCAGCAGCATAAAGTGCTTATCAACTTGGCATCTAACGAATACTACAAGTCCATAAATCCCGACAAAATTGATGGCCGTATCGTTACCATTAACTTTAAGGAATGGCGTCGAGAGGCTTACCGGTTTGTTTCATTTTCCGCGAAAAAAGCACGAGGCCTAATGTCTCGATACATGATCGACCAGCGCATAACTGCGCCGAATAAGCTGAAAGATTTTGACTGGGAGGGTTATGGCTTTAACCAAGAACTCTCCAGCGATGACGAATGGATTTTCACCCGCAACCTCACCTAAGAGCGCAAAACATGAACGACCCACAACAACAGGCTCAAATAGAATTAGAGGCCGCAACGTTTCGGCGCTTGCTGGCTCACTTAGATGAACGCAAGGACGTGCAAAACATTGACCTTATGATTCTAGCGGGATTTTGTCGCAACTGTTTGTCCAAATGGTACAAAGCAGCAGCGGACGAGCAAGGCCAGGACATTGACTACGACGCAGCCAGAGAGCGCGTTTATGGTATGACTTACGAGGAATGGAAAGACAACCATCAACTAGAAGCCACCGCCGAGCAGCTTGCTGCCATGAAGGCGCAGGCCAACTAGCGCTCGCCCCAACGATCTAATTAGAGTTGCGGTTGATGCTTAGTTTAGTGCTCCGCCGCCGCCAACCCATGGGATAACCTTTGATGCAAACCGGTGACCGCCACCTGCAACCCAATACCTCGCTGTCACAGAACATTTGGCGCGACTGGAAAGGCGTCATTGTATTTATATTCGTTATGGTGATGTTTCGCTCTGCTGTGGCTGATTGGAACCAAGTCCCTTCCGGGTCGATGCTGCCGTCGATCCTTATTGGTGATCGTGTCATTGTCGACAAACTCGCCTACGACTTAAGGGTGCCACTGACGTTGACACGTATTGCCCATTGGGAGAATCCACAACGGTCAGACATCGTCACCTTTGAGTCACCCAAAGACGGCCTACTGTTGATCAAACGAGTTATTGGTATTCCGGGCGACATTGTCGGCCTTGAAGATAATCGGCTGAGCATTAACGGCGTTGCTGGGGAATACAAAAAACTGCCTAGCCAGTCTATGCACACAGATTTACAAATGCCGTTTAGCCATACCGATATATTTTTAGAAAAAATACTCGGTCAAGAACGCAGAATCATGTTGTTCCGCAAACCAGCAAAATCTACAAAGTCGTCCTTTCAACCCATCACGGTGCCACAAGGCCATTACTTAATGTTGGGGGATAATAGAGACAACAGCGGCGACTACCGAGCCATCGGACTAGTGCCAAGGTCAGCCATCATCGGCCGCGCAGAGACAGTGGCATTTTCACTGAACTATGAGGACTACTACCTGCCCAGAGGGGATAGGTTCTTAGCGGATATAATGTAGTCAACAAAGATTAGCGGATAAGATTGCAGGGTAAGATTTCGCGCCTAAAGCGAGATGCGCTTTAACACTAACGCCTTATAAACAAGACTTTCAAAAAAACACCGCAAAAAGAACACCTTAAAAAGAACATCTCAGAAACAACCCTTTAAAAGCCCCCTTAATTATAGATGCCCCCTAGTAGATGCGCCCTGCCAAAGAGAACAAAACCAGCCTAGTCAGACCCGCCGCGTAACCGCTTAATCAGTAACTTGAGCAACGACAACATCAAAGCACCAAACAAACCCGCAAACACCAGCCCCACAACAAAAATGGCACTGTACGCCAAGAACTGTAGGGTTTCTTCTGGCTCGATACCATATTGGTCGCCTATCCAAACAATGGCACCTGATACGGCCATTGTGCCAAGAACAATTGTCCTGGCTAGCCGGGCTGCGGAACCTTTTTGTCCAGATGTGCGCTCACTGGCGTGGGTGCGCTCTCTTCGCGCTCTCACCGCGCGCGCTTTTTTGTCTGCTGATTCGGTGCTCATGTTCACTCTGATATGGGTTATTGGGTGCTTTAACACAGCGACAGTCTACCGCGCTTCCAAGCCTTTACCCAAATGCTCGCACAAACATTAATGCGATCAGTGGAAGTTAGGCAAAAAGAAGGTGTCGATTTAAGGTAGACTGCGCCCCTGCAAAATTTACCGACATAAGAATTGATCAACGCCAACCTGCCCAAATCAACCAGCGAGTATCGCTACGCCAGAGTTATATTACTTTTAGCGCTCGTATCAGTGGGCTTCGGCTTCACTGTGCTATTCGCCATCCTTGGACCGTTAGGCCGTGAAGTGGGCTTCAGCGAACTGCAGATCAGTTCAATCATCGCCGCATCTTCACTGGTGGTTTTCCTTGCCAGCCCTCGTTGGGGTCGGCTCAGCGACCGAGTTGGCCGCAAGAAAATTATGATCTTTGGCCTCATCGGCTACAGCTGTGGCAACCTGTTATTTGCCATAGTCTTTCATGCAACCTTGGTGGGCATACTGATACCGCTAACGGGTTATCTGTTACTCATGCTGACAAGGGTTATGCACGCATCCGTGATGTCCGCAATCATGCCCGCCAGCAGTGCCTACATGGCCGACATTACTGACCTAAGTAATCGCACCAAAGGTATGGGCGCAGTGGGCGCTGCAAATAACTTAGGCGGGATTTTAGGCCCTGCAATAGGGGGCCTACTTGCCGGCATAACTCTGCTCACGCCTTTGTGGGTAGCATCAGGCTTAGCCTTAGTCACGGCGCTGTTTGTCATCTTCTTTCTTCCAGACAGTCCAACTGCCACCAAAGCACCAGAGACTAAGAGCAAAAACCTAAGCTATTTTGACCCACGAATTTTGCCCTTTATCATCGTCGGCGCACTGATGTTTATGGGTATGGCCTTAGTCCAGCAAACACTGGCCTTTCGTTTTCAAGACGTACTAGGGCTTACCGCTGTAGAAACCGCACAGACCTTTGGCCTCGCCATGGGGTGTTCTGCCGCAGCATCTTTAGCCAGCCAAATAGGCTTAATGCAGCGCTTCGATCTGTCGCCCTTTCACTGGCTGCGCATTGCTATGCCCATCCTGATTTTAGCTTTTGCATGTTTAGCCTTAGCCGATAATCAATACCTACTCTTAGTTGCAATGGTCTTACAAGGCGCAGGCATGGGCTTGGCTGGGCCGGCATTTATGTCAGGGGCATCTATGGCTGTTGAAGCACACGAACAAGGCGCAGTAGCGGGTGTGGCTGGATCTTGTGGACCACTAGGCTTCACCATTGGCCCATTACTGGGTGGATTCTTTTATCAGATACAACCGGACTTACCCTACTGGTTTACCTTTGCTGTTTATCTGCCGCTCTTCGCATTTGTTTTGAGTAAAACACCTAAGAAAAAAACTCAATCCTAAGGTCATCGTTAACACCCCCTGTCTATAAAGAAGCTGCAAAAAAAGCTGCGAAAATGTCGCCAACGCGGTGCGCAAAAAAACAGGCAAACTAGCGCCCAGGGCGTACAATGTTTGGACAACTTTTCTATTCGTGCCACTATTTTGAGGACAACTCATGATCAACGCAGCGACAACTCCTATTAGAAAAATAATTCATCAATCACACCACTCCTACCTATGTACCTTACTGATGTGTGCAGCTGTGCTCGCATCGAATATTGCACTGGGTCATGGCACAGCGCAGACACCCGCTGGCCCTAATGACCGCACCATCGATTTCCCAGACACTAAGGAATACAAAACTCTTGTTGTAGACCTACACACCCACAGCGTATTTTCTGATGGCCACGTATGGCCGAAAATCCGCGTAGATGAAGCATTGAAAGACGGTTTAGACGGCTTGGCGATTACCGAGCATTTAGAATACCAACCCCATAGAGCGGACTTACTCAACCCGGACAGAAACAGAGCCTACATTGAGGCAGCAAGCGCCGCAGAGGGGTCTACGTTAATGGTCATCCGCGGCAGCGAAATTACACGCGAAGCACCGGCAGGACACATTAATGCGATCTTTATTGAAGACGCCAACAAACTACTTAAGGTGAAGAACCCTCCTACGGATAAATCTGACGTTCTGGGTTACTACACCGCCGCCAACCAATGGCCCTCGCAAAATGCAGTACAAGCGGCGCATAACCAGGGTGCATTCATCTTTTGGAACCACCCCGACTGGACTAGGCAAGCACCTGACGGTATTGCGCGCATAAACGATTTCCACGCGCAAAACGCCAAAAACGGTATTCTTAACGGCATTGAAATTGCTAACGGCGACTACTATTCCGAGGAGGCTTTTGCCATTGCTCTGGAGTACGACTTAGCGATCATAGGCGTGTCCGATGTCCACGACTTGATTGACTGGGACTACAAACCTCATGAAGGCGGCCACCGTCCGGTCACCTTAGTGCTGGCCAAAGACAAATCCATTGCCGCTCTCAAAGAGGGCCTTTTTGCTAAACGCACGGTAGTTTGGACGCGTAATACTCTGATGGGGCGTGCGCCTGACCTGATCCCTATCCTTCAAGCAAGCCTCAGCACATCTAAGCTGACCTACCGCCCAGACACCAGTGTGGCCATTGTCACCCTCAGCAATAACTCTGATATGAACATGCAGTTGAGGTACACCGGCGCCCACAGCCTGTTACTCGGACCAGACCGTATCACCGTACCAGAACATGGCGAGTACGAGTTACACGTGAAACCGGGGAAAGTGGTTGATACATTAGACCTGCCCTTTGTTGTGGAAAACGCATTGACCGCGCCCGGGCAAAACCCATCCATTGTGCTGAGCAGCCAACGTTAAGCGCGCAACTCACCCTCTTCATCAGACCGGCGGTGTCAATTCGCAGCGCTGGTCTGATCTAATCATTTGCAAAAATAATAAGGAACATCATCATGCAGCAACCGATTTGGCAGGCCGCCAGCGCCGAACTTTACGGAAAAATTGAAATCGCTGAAGGCGTATCCATCTGGTCTAACGTGGTGATGAGGGCCGAGTCCTCGCACATAGAAATTGGTGCGTTCAGCAACATCCAAGATTTCACCATGATTCATATTGCAGATGGGCCAACCCTCATTGGCGAATATTGTTCAATCACTCACCACTGCACCATTCACGGCGCAACTATTGGCGACAACTGCCTGATTGGCATCAATGCCACCATTATGGATGGCGCAGTCATTGGTGAAAATTCAATCGTCGCGGGCAACAGTTTGGTCCGAGAGGGCGCGGTGATTCCACCAAATTCAATCGTTGCTGGCACACCGGCAAAGGTCATCGCCCAACGCAACAATTTTGTCGCTAACCGCTTGAATGCACTGGCCTACTATGACAACGGCATTGCCTACAGCCAAGGCAACCATCGAGTTTGGTCCGAAGATGAGCAGCTGGCCAAAATGGCCCAACGCAAGATAGACCTAGAGAAACTCCTCGCCGGGCAGTAATCCTTGGCGTCAATTCCCATCCAATGCGCTGGCTAAACCAGCTAGCGCCGACTTTCAACCCGCCAATTTACAACACTGACACTCGGCACCTCGTCTTTGCCTTTGCCTTTGCCCTTGCCCTTGCCGCTTTCACTCCCTAGCTTTCTTCTTCTATCTACGTTGTTCTACCGTTGATCTCTTTTATTTTACCAAGGTTTAATTAAGGTGGGTTTTTACTTAATATATTTACCTTGGTTTTATTATTGGAGTATTACATGTCCCTGTCATTTTCTGCGTTTACACCCAAGCAATGTCTAATCACCGGCAGCCTTGAAGAAGCAGCCCTGGCGGCCTTTCACCACCTAAAGAGCCAAAGCGCGGAATCGGTACTGATTTTTAACGATGAAACCTACACAATTATGGACATTGACCTGAGCGGTGATGCCGAGCTGGTGAAGCGTAAGGCCGCCAGTTACCCCGCATCTAATACACCAACAAAAAAGGGTCCGGGCAGACCAAAGCTGGGAGTCGTTGGTAAAGAGGTCACGCTACTGCCCCGGCATTGGGAATGGTTAGCTAGCCAAAAAGGTGGGCCGTCGGTGACCTTAAGGAAACTCATAGACGCAGCGCGCAGAGACCCGCAAATCAACGAGCAAAATAACCGCGAGCAGGCGCAAAATTTGACCTACAAATTTTGTCATGCCATTGCCGGTGACCTGCCCGGCTATGAGGAAGCATTGCGCTGCCTCTACGCCAAGGACGAAGCTGGCTTCAGCGGACAGTTGAGTGAATGGCCAGTAGACATTGCAGGACGGGCAAAGTTTTTGGCCCAAGCGGCCTGGTAAATCACGGGAGGTAGATGCCAGAGGTAGTTCGAGTAAGGAAACTGTCAGTCTGGAGGGCACTGGTTAAAGGGGTGAATGCCCAAAAGGTAAAAAGCAAAAAAGAGACCAAAGATGCGCTGGCGCTAAAAATAGTCCTCAGCGCTAACCCCCTTCAATACGCGGCATAAAAAATATCTCGCTGTCGCTCTGTAGCGGTTCGTACATGGCGTCCTGATAAATCAAGCCGTCTATGGCCACAGAAGACCGCTCTAGCAACGGCGTCAATTGGGGCCAACGGGCGACAAGTTCTGCGATCACATCGCGATAGTTATCTACCGGCAACTCTAGCTCTCGGCACCCATCAGCCAACACCGAAAAATTTTCCGACAACACCACTTTCACCATAGCCACTTAATCCGTTAGGCCCCCTTCATTGGGCGACTTATCAGTTTGCACGTTCACAAACACTCTTTGGCACACTACTGCGACTAAAACCTGCATCAAATATGAACAAAAACTCTCATAAACGAGCTATTAAAAAAGGGGGCAAAGCCCCCTTTCTATTTGCCGTTACTGACATCGACCGCAGTATAAATACTAACCGTCAATTTCTGCCAATAAGCGCGGTGGCGATAAAGGCAGTTCACAGACTCGTTGTTGCAAGGATCTCGAAATGGCATTAGTTGCCACAGCCAACGGTGCAACGATGGGCGTCTCGCCCACGCCTCTAACACCAAATGGATGTCTTGGATTAGCCACTTCTACAATGTGTGTATCAATCATCGGCAAGTCCGAGGCCACTGGAATTCTATAATCCAAGAACCCAGCATTTTGCAGAATACCTGCGTCATCAAAAATATACTCTTCGTTTAACGCCCAACCCAAACCTTGAGCGGCGCCGCCTTGCATCTGGCCTTCTACATAAGCCGGGTGAATGGCTTTGCCCGCGTCTTGAA
The DNA here is from genome assembly GCA_009886205.1 of K189A clade bacterium. Taxonomy (GTDB): domain Bacteria; phylum Pseudomonadota; class Gammaproteobacteria; order Pseudomonadales; family Azotimanducaceae; genus UBA4421. The sequence continues at coordinate 19,247 of QXZU01000149.1, forward strand.
TGGCGGTGTAACTCAACACATCTACTTTGCCTGTTTCGCGATCCACTCGGATGTCAGCAAAATTCACTGAGAAACTTGCGCCAGCGCCCTGAGCGTTAAGAGAGGCACGCCCCTGAATAGGACCACCGGTCTTAGCCGCTTTGCCTGCTAGTTCTGCCAGGCTCAACGGTTTCACGTCTGCGTTCACACCCGGACCCGGAATTGCTTGACCGTCTTCCCATTCAACTTGGTCTTCATCTAAGCCCCATGTCATGGCTGCACGACGCTTGCAGTCAGCAATGACGTCTTCACACGCTTGAGTCACCGCCATGCCGGTAGCAAATGTAGTACGGCTTCCGCCTGTAACATTACAAAATCCGGTGCTTTCTGTGTCGCCCACTTGTGCGCGCACATCTGCATACTCAATACCCAGAGTTTCCGCCGCCATAAGACACATGGACGCTCTTGAGCCACCAATATCTGGGCTGCCTTCAACAACCATCACGGTACCGTTGTCATTAATATGCACCTCGGCACTAGACTGCATGCCCACGTTAAACCAGAAACCCGCAGCAACACCGCGGCCTGCACCTTCAGGAATGGGCGCAGCATAATTGGGGTGATTTTTAGCGGCCTCAAGACACTCTCTAAAACCGATAACAGGATACTTAGGTCCGTAGGAAGCTTGGGTGCCCTCTTCAGCGGCGTTATGTAAACGCAGATCAATAGGGTCCATATCTAATAGTTGTGCGGCCTCATCCAATGCACATTCAAAAGCGTGCATGGCTTGAGGCGCGCCGGGCGCACGATAGGCCGCAACCTTTGGCTTGTTCACTAGCACGTCAAAAGTCTCCACCAAAAAGTTCTCTAACTTGTAAGGTGCATAAATGGTCATAGCGCCAGGCATATAGGGTGCGCCAGCAAAAGCGCCTGCTTCAAAGGCAATCCAAGACTGCGCCGCTGTAATGGTGCCGTCATTCTTCAAACCCACTTTCACCCGTGCAACAGTGCCCGAGGCAGGACCGGTGGCGCGAAAGACCTCTTCGCGGCTCATCGACATTTTCACTGGGCGACCGGACTTTTCCGACAGCATGGTGGCCAAAGGCTCTAGGTAAACGACAGTTTTACCGCCAAAACCACCGCCAATTTCAGTGGCAACAAACTTGAGGTCGGCAATATTTTTGTTCAGCATTTTTGCCGTGGCGGTACGAAATTCAAAGTGACCCTGGGTAGAACACCAGACGGTACCGCGACCGGTCTCATCAATACTCGCCACACATGCATGGGGTTCAATGTACCCTTGGTGCGCCATAGGACATTTAAACTCACGCTCAACAACTATGTCCGCCGCCGCAAAACCCTCATCCAAGTTGCCGCGCTCTAAGCGACCGACATTGGCTACGTTGCTGGGGTTTTCGGGCTTCTCAGGCAGGTTGGTGAAGTTGTTTTCGTCGACCAATGGCGAGGCATCCGCCATAGCCGCCACCACATCTAGGACCGGTGGCAGTGTTTCATATTCAACCTTAATGGCTTTCAGAGCTTCCTGCGCCAAGCGCGGCGTTGAGGCGGCAACCGCCGCAACTGCATGGCCGTGATAAAGCACTTTGTTTCTGGCAATAACGTTTTTAGCGATGTCTGTTAAAGACCCTCCCCCTTCGCCGCTGGCCTCGCCTTCTAAAGCACCACCGGGAAAATCTGCACCGCTGATTGCGGCGAAAACGCCGGGAATTGCTAACGCGCCACTTAAATCGACACTCTTAATCTTGGCGTGAGCATGGGGGCTGCGTAACACCTTACCGTGAATCATGTTGGGCAGAATCATATCAGCACCAAACTGGGCGCGGCCTGTGACTTTATCAATGCCATCTGGACGCACAGGGCTCGTTCCAATTTGCTTAAATTCTCGTGCTTCAGCCATTGCCAAACTCCTCAACTCGTTAAGATCTATTAGCCGTCAAATCTAGCATGATAATGACCAATCTGGGAGCGCCAAATCAGGGTATCGCAAAGTTAATATTCGTACTGGAGAAGCCCCATCCGCGAAAAGAAAAGTGCGCGGCAAAAAGGACGGCAAAAGCGCCATAAAAGGGCCAAAAAAACGAGAGAAAAGCGACACGAAAGCGAGAGAATTCAAGGCACCCAAGCGCCTGAAAGAAAAGCCTGCTAGGTCACACTGAATCATTTCTCAGCGTCACAAACCCAGCACTGCCAGACAAAGACTCACCGATGCCCAGCACACACATCTGGGCAGTGTTAAACCCACCTATGCTCGTGCTGGCATTGAGAATATTGGGTACATGGCTAATGGGCTCCACGCAGACAAACCCTCCCGCTTGAGGCGCATAAATCACCGTATGGGGCAGACTATTTGACGCTGTGAGGCGTAATTTCCACGGCTGGTTATGCCATTGCAATGTGGGCGCTACGCGCCTGCCGAGAAAAATATTGTCAATGTCCTGGCCGCCAACAGGTAGACCCTTAAAGGGATCACCCTTTGCCCGCAAAGGGCGCTGATGAGTGGGTATCCAATGATCATCCACCTGCAATGTGTGGCTGAATTGACTGGTTAGAAAGGTCTGCTCTGGCGCTGGAAAAAACGGGTGTAGGCCCAACCCCGCAGGCATCGGCTGGGTGCTGGTATTGGTCACTTGCAAATGAATCGCCAATTCATCTTCAGTCAGTTTGAAGGTTTGCGTCGCACGAAAAGTCCACGGCCAACCGCTGGCGGCGCTGGCTGCTGCATCGTGGTCATAACCAAGGTGGAGTGCATCTACCGTCTTATTAATCACCTGCCAAGGGGCCTGCCAACCCATGCCGTGAATGGTATTTACTTCGCTGGGAAAATTAGGTGTCAGCGCTATATTGCGGCCTTGGAAAGCAAAGTGCCCACGGGCAATGCGATTGCAATAAGGCACCATGGGAAAGCAGGCCAAATGCGCTTCACCTGGACGCCCTTGCATCAGAATCTGATCGCCCCGATGCAAGCTCACAATGCTGCCGCCATTTTCCGACGCCACCTCTAAATGCATATCTCCTACAAGGAGGGTCTGGGTCGCCCTAGCGAAAGACTCGCTCAACTCGGCGCTACTTCATGCGATAGCGAATGGGCAGGCTCTTCAGGCCACCCACAAAAGTAGACTGCATATAGGTGGGTTCGCCCGCTAACTCTATGTGTTCAACACGGTTGAGCAGCGCCTTGAACAAGGCACTCATCTCCATTCGGGCAAGGTGCTGGCCAAGGCAAACGTGGGCACCAAACCCAAAGGCCAATTGCTTGGCGCCTTTACGGTCCACACGGAATTCATCGGGCTCAGGAAATATTGCTGGGTCACGATTAGCCGATGGATACCAAAGCAGCGCCGACTCGCCAGCGCGAATAGTCTGACCGGCAACCACGCAATCTTCTGTGGCCGTGCGCATAAAGTGCCGCACTGGGCTGACCCAGCGGATCATCTCGTCAATTGCGGTAGGCAAATGCCCATCCATATCACCACGCAGCTTGGCCATTTGAGCAGGGTTTTGTAGCAGCGCCAATAGCCCGCCTGCGGTGGATGAACTCGTGGTGTCATGACCCGCAGTAGCAATAATAATGTAGTAACCATTGGCCTCATGTTCAGGAATGGGCGCGCCATCTACTTCGGCATTTGCAATGAGTGAGGCCACATCATCTGTGGGGTTTTCGCGCCGAGCCTGAGTCAACTTAGCAAAATACTTTTCAAAGTCTAAAACCACGTCCATAAATTCCATCATGTCGAAGGAACGAGTGACGTCAGGGTCGGTGCTGCCAAACAATTCCTGCGTCAACTTGAGCATTAATGGCTCGTCTTCCTCAGGCACACCGAGAATGGACATAATCACCCGCAGCGGAAACCACATGGCGACATCTTTGACAAAATCACATTCCCCACCCATGTCCGCCATACGCGACACATATTGGTCGGCTAATTCATCGACACGGCCTTGCAACTTGCGCAAGTTACTGCCCATAAACCAACCTTGGGTCAGGCGGCGATACTTCATATGATCTGGGTCATCCATTTGCACAAGGGATCTCACCAAGTGCTTACGCCCAGACATTTGCTGCATAACCTCGTTGACCATTTGCAAGCCCAAGACCGGACGCGGATCGTTAATGAAGACCTGTTTATTGCCTTCAATTTCTTTAATGTCGTTATAGCGGGTGACGTTCCAAAATGGTTCAAAGCCTTCGGGAGACAGCTGTTGCAGAGGTGCGTTCTCGCGCAGCCAAGTGAACTGGTCATGCACCCATTTTTCGTCTGCCCAGTTAGAGGCGTCTACCAACGCATTATCAAGCTCGGGGGATTGCGTAATTACTTGCATAGATTTTCCTCTACAACTTAACCAAATGAATAATCCACTTTATACTAAACCACTTAAATGTGTATTGACCCCAATATGACCCATAGAAGATCCCAAGAAGACCAAAAGAAGACCAAAAGATGACTCATAAATGATCTATTTCGAAAAAATATGGGCCATTGGTTCGGCCAAATTCGGCTGCACCCATGATCTGGTTTTTGACGACAACCAGCCTTATTTGGAACGCTGGATCATATGGTTAGGCTTCACCATACGGTTACACAAATTTCATAAGGGTGATGACGACCGCGCCTTTCACGACCACCCGTGGTGGTTCATCACCATGCCCTTTAGCGCCTATTTAGAAAGAACGCCAAAAAGTGATGGCTTAGTTGAGGTGAAAGCTTGGCGTCCGCATTTTCGCTGCGCCAAACACAGGCACATTGTGCACCTCCTCGGCGGCAAGCCGGTGTGGACCTTTATCATCACAGGCAGCAAAAACAGCGAATGGGGATTTTGGGAGGGCGATAAATTCACTCCCCACGAGGCGTGGTTAAACCAACGAGATAACACTCACCCAACTTAGAATTGATTAAGATTGGGCAGCATTAGTTAGCTCGCCGTTTGTCGCCGGCTGTCGAAATAGTTCTTCGCAAACACCATTAACGCCAAGAACAAGCCAGTGTAGTGACTCACATCGTTGGGATAGACCAACAGTCCAGCCACCAGTAATGAGGCCCAACGCGAAACGTTGGCCACATGAGTAAACAAATAACCTTCAACACAAACCGCTACGGCCACAATCATGGTCATTGTAACCACCGCTGCCCCAAGCACCGGCGCCCAACCGAATTCTGATGTTAACAACAGCGGCGAGTAAGCCATCATCAACGGAATAACAAACAGGCCGTTGGCTAACTTAAAGGCTTCCACTGCCGAACGCATGGGCGCAGCACCGGCAATACCTGCTCCGGCAAAGGCTGCCAAGGCAATAGGTGGGGTAACGTTAGAACTCTGTGACAGCCAAAATATAATCATGTGCGCGGTGATTAACGCCAAACCCAGCTCTTGCAATGCCGGACCGGTCATCACTGCCAAGACAATATAGGCAGCCGTCGCCGGCAAACCCATACCCAGTACTAGGGCGGCAATGGCCACGAGCAACAAAGCCAACCAGAGCTGGCCACTGCTGAGCGATACAACGGATTCTGTAAACTGCAGACCCACACCAGTCTGACCAATAACGCCCACCACAATGCCAGCCACCGCACAGGCAATAGAAATTGAAATCGCCAGCATTGCGCCTTGTTTAAGACCCTCCAGCAATTGCCTTAAGCCAATACGTGTGTGCTTGCGCAATAGACTTGCCACCACTACAGCAGCAGTGCCTGCTACGCCCACCAATACGGGTGAGTAGTTCCATAACAGCAATGCAGTGATCAAACCCAGGGGCAACATAAAATGCAAACCGTTAATAAACACGCCCCAAGCGCCAGGTTGCCCCTGCATACCTTTAAAGCCTGCCTTGGCTGCCATTAGGTGAACGTATAAAAGCACTGAACTAAAGTACAAAATCGCGGGTACCAGTGCGATCCAAACAATTTCGCCATATGGGGTTTTAGTGAACTCTGCCATGACAAAAGCGCCGGCCCCCATAATTGGCGGCATGATCTGCCCCCCCGTGGACGCAGCCGCTTCTATACCCGCCGCCTGCTCTGGCTTATAACCGAGCTTCTTCATCATAGGAATTGTCAGCGACCCCGTGGTTACCGTATTGGCAATGGCACTGCCAGATATTGAACCCATGGCCGCTGACGCAAGCACTGATGCTTTGGCCGGACCGCCCCGGTACTTACCCGCGGCGGCAAAAGATAAATCAATTAAAAACTGTCCCGCGCCGGTCACCTGCAAAAACGCGCCAAACAATACAAAACTAAACACCGCACCGGCAGCAATACCAATGGGCGCGCCATAAAGCCCGGCCCCAGTGAATACTTGAAAGCGAATAATGCGCTCAATGCTGAACCCTTTGCTGGCTAGGACATCTGGCAGCACATTGCCATATGCGCTGTAGATCAAAAAGACCAAACCCACCACCGTCATCACAACGCCCACCGAGCGCCTGGCCATCTCAAGGGTGGCCACAACAATAATTAGGCCGGCAGCAAAATCTTCATTACTCAGGCCATTTAACAGGTGTTCTATAGAGCGGTAGTCAAAGCTCAAAATCCTTCCACTGGCCCAAAGCACCGCGAAGATGGAAACGAAGTCTAGCCAGCGCAAAGCACTAACCTGAGTACT
>QXZU01000149.1:25946-40165 GCA_009886205.1 K189A clade bacterium
AAGTGGATTGGCCTGAAGTAAGTGGCAGGTTGCAGGCCTAAGACCGATTCAAAAGGCAAAAATTCTGCGGGAAAAAATCCAGCTAAAGGCTGCCACAACTGAAAAATTGATAACCCAACGGCGGCCAACAGCGCAATACGGCCGACCAGCCAGTGATCTTTATTATGTTCGGACAACATCTTCTAACCTATCACCGCTGCGCTCTTCATCTGCCAGCACCGCTAGCCAACTCAGCACCCGCTTCATTACACGCAGCATTCGGATCTTTTAGATAACGCTGTGTACCGGGATGCAACGGCACCGCAGCCAGCTTATGAATATTGGCCACCGTCATGGCCTTGGCCACCTGAGAGACTTTGAGTAATTGGTCACGGCGTTGGTAGAGCTTGCAGGTCAGGGCAAAGCCCAATTGCTCTGGCATATCTTCATGGACAACGATAACACTCCAAATACCAAGACCAGAGGTGTCTGTGTCAATGCCGGTATAGGTGCCCGCTGGAATAACGTAGCCCGCATATGCGGGAAACTGCTCGCCGAGCCGTTGCAGTTGCGCTTCACTCAGGCTGATTAATTTCAGGTCTCGGGTCACGGCAAGTTCAGTCACCGCTGCCAAGCCCAAACCACCCACAACGAAGCCAGCGTCGATGGTGCCGTCTTTCAGCGCGGAAGTAGATTCGCCAAAGCTCAGGTATCGCACGGCTATTTCTTCCATACCAATGCCCAGTCCAGTGAGCACATTTTCTGCCGCAACAGCGGTGCCTGAACCTTGGGCGCCAACAGATATACGCTTGCCGCGCATATCTTCAAGGCTGTCTATGCCGTTATCCGCCAAGGTGAGAATGTGCACAATATTTGGGTAGGCGGTAAACAATACGTTCAGCGGCAGCGGCTGGGGGAAGCGCCCCTGCCCTTTGTAGGCGTCAGTCACCACATCTGCCATGGCTATACCCATATCACTTTCGCGACGAGACACCTGAATGACATTAATCACAGACCCGCCAGTGACCTCCGCTTTAACATTCACGGCATCTAATTCAGCGGACCAGATTGAGGCCATGCCGCCGCCAATAGGGTAGTAGAGTCCGGCTGGACCTCCCGTGGCAATAGACAAGGTCTCTTGTTTAGCGCCGCAGCCCCAGAGCAAAAACTGCACGAGGAAAATAAGATAGACGGTGAGTTTCATAAACTTCTTTAATCAGGCTTAAAAATAACTACTTAACGTCGTGGTCAGCGCCCTTGTGCACGCCCTTACGTAAAGACCCGTACATTAGCTCTTCTACAAACTCCACACACTTAAACTGCTGTATTTGCGCATCCGCTCCCGTACGGCGATACAAAGTCATTTGCATCTGCCATGGCGCAGTGAAGGTCTTATCGTCCTCAATAGCCACCAGGTAATCCATAGTGTAATCGCTGGTGGGCGTATAACGCTCGGTGACTTTCATCACATCACTGTGGTGATTGCCGGCGCGGTCGAACCAAGTTCGATCATTTTGGCCCGTCACCTCAATCACCAGCGTATCGCCCTCCCAATAGCCGTAAGACTGGCCCATCCAAGAATCAATGGGGGCCTCGCCCGGGTCTGTGAGATGAATATTGCGTACGGCACCCGCGTATTCGTAAGAGAAGAATAGGGCGCTTTCACTGTGCAAAATTTGAAACGGATAAGGCATATAGTTGGCCCGAGGAATGCCGGGCAGGTAGCATTTAATTTCTGGATCACTGGTAAGCCAAGCGGCTTGGTTTTGCAGTTTTTTCGCGAGACCTTGTTGGCTGTAGGGAATTTTGTCGCCCACCACCACACCTAACCCACCTGGCACTGAACCCAGCGAGCCAATGGCGACAATAGAGGGCGCCGGCACGGGGCCTAAGTCGCCCTCGACCATGGCCAGTGAAGCACGAGCCGCATGGGGCTCAATGTCGTAGTTGGCCCGATTGAAGACCTGCCAAACACCATTTAAATCGGGCTTGCCACCGGGTCCACGGGGGGCCGAGTAGTCATCTGCCAACGCAGCATTGACCAAGCTCATCAGTATTAAGCCTGACAAAATACGTCCTAATAAAATCATCCAATTCCCCAATTTGTCGCTTACCGGATCTTTCGTTTCGACAGTTAAAGCTCGCAAATAACACCAGCGTACTTGTGATGGCTGCTCGCAAAAACTGCTCGCAAACAAGCAACGAGTGGCAAAGCCTTCGTCAAAAAAATCAGTACGCACCTTAACCGCTATAGACTCTGGGGCCAACTAGCCTGGATTAGTGTTCACCAGCCAACGCAAACCTTCCCCGTCCAAATATACCTCTAGAGATTTCAGCTGTCGGTCGGCATTAAGAAAGCCACTCCAAAGCTCTCCCCAACATGACAGTACCAGCGCCATATCCGCCTCCTCCAGACCACGAACTATGCGCAGGCCACCGTGCAGTAGAACAACCCCAGCACTGCCTTGATCGTCCGCCATCACCTCTACTCGATCATCCATGGCGCGAAACAACCGCGCCAAAAGCATAGCGGACCGCGCTAAATCTTCCTCCGCTGACGCATCCTCCTCTTCTGGCATCTGCAAAAGCTGGGCTGTTTCGCGCGCATACTGCAAACCAATCAACCGCGCTGCCAACTCGCCATGACGCTGAGCCTCTTCAGGGCCAATCACACTTGCCAACTCGATCAAGCCATTGCGCAGATATTCCATTGGGTAATTACGCTGTGCTTTTAAAAGGCGCGCTTCATCCCACTGACCTTTTGGCGCTTGTGGCTGCTCCGCGGACTTAAAGGCAGGTGGTCGCTCATGGCGCGCATAGGTAAGGCGCTCGTCGGGCAAAAGATCGCGGTGGAATTCTTTAAAGTAACCACAGAGGCCAAATTCTCCAGTCATATCTTCAGAGACACAAACAAAACCCAGCCGAGGATTATTCAGCGACACGCCATTATGTCCGTACCAGCCCTGCAAAAAGCCGCGACTCACTGCGTCAGTCACGCCGCAAATGGTAGGCCCAGCGTACATCCAGCGTGGGTAACGAAACCGCACCCAGGCTTTCGTATCATTTTCATACATGTATTCCACTGGCACACCACCCATGCCATTAGACAGCGTGTGGTATTGGGCGCACGCAACCGCATGGGGCAATTGGTCTAAACCTAACTTGTTAAAACTGGTGAGAAATTTTGCTTCATGCTGACGGCGAAACAGACGAAACATCCACTGCTCCATGACCTTCTCACCCAGGCGGGTGGAGACCATTAACTGCAAACCTAGGAAGTAGGCGTGATAGAGGTTGGCTAGGGCCGCTAAGCCTTGGGTGTCCAAGGGAAGATTCGCCGATTGATCTTTGGCCTGCATGAAGTGAAGGATCCTTGAATAGTAGTAGTGAGCGTTGCGCTCAATATAACCCGTGATTTCAAATAATTCATATTTGATGGACCGAATCCGCAGGCTAAAAAATTATCCACTTAGCTGTGAAGAAAACGAAATCACGGATCACCCTATAAAGCGTCTGCCCACTAACCCCGAAAGCAATACACTGCATTGTGCTGGCTGTGGTATTGAGGCAAGGATTCATTGTCCTCAAACAAACGGAATGGCGCAGCGTCAATCTCGTCATCACTTGGATAAGTAAAATACTCAGCCTCGCCCTCTTGAGACTTGGCTTGTAACACTTCCCCTTCGGCAACTGAATCAATTGTCGTGAGCACATTGGTGCAGCCATCGCGATATAGATTCAGCACATTCCATAGATAAGATTTGTCGTAACGTGCAAGGGTTTTAGATTGGGCAATAATCGGCCCGCTATCGATGCTGGCATCTTTTATAAAGTGCAGGGTTGTGCCGAGATTCACGTCGCCATTGACCATGGCTCTAAACGTGGACATAACGCCCTGGTAACCGGGCAACAAGCCTGAATGCAAATTGATCACACCGAGCTTAGGCACTTCAATGACCGGGGATTTGAGTATCGACATGTGCCTGATACTGACGACTAGATCTGGGGCGGATGCCGTAAAGGTCTGGAAGTCAGCGCCGTTGATGTCGTTTAATTCAATTGCACCTAAATTACTGAAGCTTGCAAGACGAGTGTCTTCGGTTAAAACTTTTGCCTCAAATACTGCAAGATTTTGCAGCGCTGTTGGATAAGTTTTGGGTTGGGTTTTCGGCTGGGCCGTTGGCTGCTTCGCTGATTGAAAAGAATACTCATTCGGCGATGAGGTTTTACGTGTATAGAACACTGACACGTCGTGTTGTTTGCAGGCAGGCAGTAGATGGTTTAAGGCCAACAGCGCGGCAAGGTCGTAATTAACCAAAAACGTTAACCTCATACCTTAGCCTCACCTCACCTTATTCAATATATTTATTCACAGACAAAGTTGAACGTAGCGCGCGACTAACGACCCAGACTGCCCTGCCACATCCAAACACGCTCGTGAACATAAAATATGCCGATTTTAAACACGAACTCAATGCCGCCGATGAGCGCAGCAGTGTCTAGCCTACCCGTTACCAAATAAGCTATGACGCCGGTTGTTAGCGTGGCAATGACCCGCCAAGAAAAAGCTTTGGCCACACTACGCAAATGCGAATCGCCCTCAGGTGCCGCTGCGTTTTTCACTGGGTTACCCACGGCTCTAAGTCAACGCCATAAGTTTGTCTACGCACTGCTCAACACTTAAAGCGTCGGTATCGAGAATAAGCTCCGCAGTTTCAGGCGCTTCATAAGGGGAGTCTATGCCAGTAAAGTGCGGCAACTCACCCTGCCGCGCTTTGCGGTAAAGGCCTTTAGGGTCTCTGCCCTCTGCGGTTTCCAGAGAGACATCTAAGAACACCTCAACAAACTCGTCATCACTAAATAGGCTTCTAGCCATGTCTCGCTCGGAACGAAACGGAGAGATAAATGCGGTAATCACTACCAACCCGGCATCCTTCATCAGTTTGGCCACTTCTGCCGTGCGGCGGATATTTTCTACACGATCCGCTTCGGTGAAGCCTAGGTCTTTATTGAGTCCTGTTCGAATATTGTCGCCATCTAGGATATAGCTGTGCACGCCTTGAGCCTGTAGGGCTTTTTCAAAAGCGTTGGCAACGGTAGATTTACCTGACCCACTCAATCCTGTTAACCAGAACACCTTGCCTTTATGGCCCATCAACTGCGACCGCGCCTGTGTGTTCACGCTGTGATCTTGGGGGTACAAGTTTTGTGCGCGGCGCAAACCAAAATTGATCATGCCCGCGGCCACAGTGGCATGGCTGTAACGGTCCATCAAAATAAACGAGCCCATACTTGCGCACTGGGCATAGGATTCGTAAGGAATGGGTTGATCAACGCTCAGTGACACCCGGCCGATATCGTTCAAACCCAAACTGCGGGTAGGCAACTGCTCTAGCGAGTTAACGTTATATTTGTAACGAATTTCGGTCAGAGTGGCGTTAATGCGTGTTGCACCCAGCATCAGCCAGTAAGACCGGCCCACATAACCGTTATCTGCCTCCATCCAAACCAACGACGTATCAAATTGGTCAGAAACGTCACACACATCGTCCGCGGCTACAATGACATCACCGCGAGACACATCCACTTCGCGGTCTAATGTCAGTGTCACGCTCTGACCAGGCAGCGCCTGATCCAAACTGTCTTTGAACAAAACAATGTCTTCAACCGCGGCCTCTAGACCACTCGGCATAATTTTTACGGCGTCGCCTTTGGTAATGCTACCAGCCGCGACCGCGCCGGAAAATCCACGAAACTCTGCATTAGGACGATTCACCCACTGCACCGGAAAGCGAAACCCATGTTCGCTATTCAAGCGACCTACTTCTACGGTCTCTAGAAAACCCAGCAATGTTGGCCCCTGATACCAAGGCATCTGAGTTGATCGTTGAATCACGTTGTCGCCTTTGAGCGCAGATAACGCAATGGGCGTAATACTCTTAAAGGTCAGCTGCTTGGCAAATTCGTTGTATTGCTCGGTAATCTTGTGAAAGGTTTCTTCATCATAGTCCACAAGGTCCATCTTATTGATGGCCAGCACCACATGAGGAATACCCAACAGCGATGTCAAAAAAGAGTGCCGCCGGGTTTGCGTCAAAATGCCCTGGGAGGCGTCAACCAAAATGACCGCCACATCTGCGGTAGATGCGCCGGTGACCATATTGCGGGTGTATTGTTCGTGCCCGGGCGTATCCGCGACAATAAACTTTCTGTGCTCGGTACCAAAAAATCGGTAGGCCACGTCAATGGTAATGCCTTGCTCACGTTCAGCGGCCAGGCCATCTACTAACAGTGCAAAGTCTATGTCGCCGCCCTGGGTGCCTTGGCGTTTGGAGTCGTTTTTCAGCGCAGTGACTTGATCATCAAAGACCAGTTGCGCCTCGTAAAGCATGCGCCCGATGAGGGTACTTTTGCCATCGTCCACACTGCCACAGGTAATAAAACGCAAAAGGTCTAATTCGCTTTGTCCCTGCAAATATTCATCCACACGACGGCGCGCCTCTTCTGGCGACAAATTTTCTATCTGGGTTTGCACTAGAAATACCCCTCTTGCTTCTTCTTCTCCATGGAAGCGGATGAATCCGAATCAATGGCCCGACCCTCTCTCTCGCTGGTCCGGCTATTGAGCAATTCTAAAACGATAGACGAAAGATCGTCTGCATCAGACTCAACTGCCCCGGTGAGAGGGTAGCAACCCAATGTGCGAAAGCGAATTAATTTACTTTCAATTTGCTCACCAGGTGCCAGCTTGATGCGATCATCATCCACCATCACCAACATGCCATCGCGCTCCACCACCGGTCGTTCGGCTGCAAAATACAGCGGCACAATAGGAATTTGCTCCCGGTAAATATATTGCCAAATATCTAATTCCGTCCAATTGGACAATGGAAATACCCGAATACTCTCGCCGGGATTTTTGTAGCCGTTGTACAAATTCCACAACTCTGGTCTTTGATTCTTTGGATCCCAGCGATGATTGGCATTGCGGAAAGAAAAAATGCGCTCTTTAGCACGGCTTTTTTCTTCGTCTCGACGCGCGCCACCAAAGGCCACGTCAAAGCCATGCTCATCTAACGCCTGCTTCAGCCCCTGAGTTTTCATTACATCGGTATGAATGGCACTGCCGTGATCGAAAGGGTTAATGTTCTTCGCCACGCCTTCAGGGTTCACGTGCACGATAAGCTCCATACCGCTTTCTTTCGCCATATAATCACGAAAATCGTACATGGCCTGAAACTTCCAGCGGGTGTCTACGTGCATCAATGGAAACGGCGGCGGGCTTGGGTAAAAGGCCTTGCGTGCCAAATGCAGCATCACTGAACTGTCTTTACCCACGCTGTATAACATCACTGGATTTTCAGCTTGAGCCACCACCTCACGCATAATATGAATACTCTCCGCTTCCAAGCGGTCAAGGTGGGTCATTTCTTTGCTGGAAGCCAAACGACCTGCGGGTTGCGCATTGGGGCTGGCGCTCTTTTTTTGCAACACAGCAGATATTGAGGCGGACTTGGGCTGGTGAAAGGCACTCAAACCAATGGTTAAACGCGCCCCCGAAGGCAGCGTGATGTTATGCGTTTTCGCTTGGGCAACCCATTCACGGCACAGCTCAATGCTTGAACCAAAAGGCCAGACCAAACCAGACTTGTCACCTAAGACCGCTGCTAGGGCGTCCGCAATGTGCTCAATGGCATAATTCGGCGGCAAGAAGCGCCACTGACGGGATAGTCTGCCGTCATTGAGGACCAAGATGGGAGCCAATTCACCGCTGACAATTTGCAGGAAGAATACCGGCTGTCTCTTACGCTTGGCCACCGCCTGCAAACTATCGACCACCGCGCTTTTCAGCCCGCGACCGTCTTCATCCTCAAGCTGGGTAAGACTTACCGCTTTGGGCAACCAAGTTGCAGCGTCTAACCAGCGCTCGGTAGAGCGCAGAGAGCGTTCACCTTCGGTAGCGAGAAAAACGTCGTGTACGCGCGCTATGTCCCAAAAACCACCCTCTATTGGGTTGTCGCGAAGGGCCTGAGGAATGTCCATGATCCGTACCACTGCCTAATAAATATGTCGTGAAATGCATTATTCACATATTTACCATCACTAACAGCGCTTAGATAGACTTTTTAGCTATTTGTATACTCAAAATTGCATATTACGACAAATCAAAAGCCTGCGACCATGCCCTCTTTTCTATGGTCAGACCCACCCACATAACCGTCGGCGAGCTTTTGAATAAGTTGGGCGCCACCAAATGTGCTTTCTTTATCGTCGTAGCGTACCTCATGCCCGCGATCTTTAAGGTCTTGGGCGACCGATTCGGGTATCCCCGCCTCTAACCCCACACTCATATCTGGATAAACATGCCATCGTGGCGCATCACTGGCAGCCTGGGGATTTTGCCCGTGGTCGCAAATTCTATTGACCATTTGCACATGCCCCTGATGCTGCATATGTCCACCCATCACACCAAAGCTGAGCAATGGTGCGCCGTCCTTTGTTACAAAGCCGGGAATGATCGTATGGAAAGGTCGCTTATTGGGTCCCACACAGTTGGGGTGCTCAGCATCAAGCACGAACCCAGAACCCCTGTTTTGCATGGCAATGCCCGTGCCCGGCACTACTATTCCCGAACCAAAGGCACGAAAGTTAGATTGGATAAAAGACACCATCATGCCCGAGCTGTCAGCGCAGGTGAGGTACACGGTGTCGTGACTCACCGGCAGCGTCATTGGTGGCAAGCCTTGGGCATTATCGGTAATGCTTTTAGCTGCTGCCTCTAGCGAGCCCTTTTCCAACAGGTCTTCTGGACTTAAATACATCGCCCCAGCATCGGCAAAATGCTCCTGCGAGGCATGCACGGCAATTTTCATCGCCTCAATTTGGTGATGCATCTGGGCCGCAGTATCTAATTCGCCTACTGGCAAATGCTGCAAAATGCCCAACGCAATCTGCGCGGCCAACCCCTGACCATTGGGCGGTATTTCATGCAAATCCACACCGCGATAATGCTGAGCAATAGGTGCCACCCAATCCGCCTGATGACTCAACATGTCCGCCATATTCAACGCGCCACCACCGGCAAGTGACGCAGCCGCAATGGCTTGAGCTAGCTCGCCCTGATAAAAATCTTGGCCATGACTTTGTGCAATAAGACGCAGGCTTTTAGCCAAGTCAGGCCGGCGGAAGCGTTCACCAGAATTTGGCGCCGGCAAAAAGTGCTCGCCAAAATCAGGAAAATCATCGTAATAGCGGGCCAACATCTGCCAATAATAAGCGGACTTTGGCCCCACCAAAAAACCCTCTTGCGCATAATGAATAGCCCATTTAAACAAATCTGGAAAATCCAACTTGCCGTAGCGATCACTCAACGCCACCCAGCTGCTCACCGCGCCAGGCACGGTGACGCTGTCCCAGCCCAGTTCCGGCATTCTCTTCAGACCCTGAAAACGCTCAAGACTCCAATCCATAGGTGCTCGACCTGAGGCATTTAGGCCCACCACTTGACTGCCATCCCAAAGCAAACAAAACGCATCGCTGCCAAGACCGTTATTATTTGGCTCAACCACTGTCAGAGTAATAGCCGCAGCCAGCGCCGCATCCACAGCATTACCCCCACAACGCAGGGCATCTAGGCCTGCCTGTACGGCCAGCGGCTGAGAGGTTGCGACCAAATTATCAGCCGCCACCGGCGAGCGATTAGATGAATAGGGTTGGTTGGGACTATACATAGCGCCTCGATGAATTCGGTTAATCAGAGCGTTGGCCCATTCAATGACCAACAATATTAGGGCTAAGAATGTGCCAACACCTTATGAAATAGCAAGGTGCTTGAAACACGCACACGAAGGACACTGAATGGCATTTAGCAGGACATCTATTGCCACTACAAAACCTCAGCCAGCGCTAGGCAAAACAACAAATCTTTGCGACCCTAACCGCCATCAAATTCATTGGATATATTGTGAGCCACGCAGAACCTACTTCGGAACCCATCTCAGCTGAAATCAAACAAGCTGCCCAAGCGTTACTGACGCAGCTCACTTTGGAGGAGAAAGCGAAGCTCTGTTCCGGCCAAGATTTCTGGCACCTAGAAGGTATTGAGCGCCTAGGACTCGCTCCAGTTATGGTCACAGACGGCCCCCATGGCCTGCGCAAACAAGGCGCAGCCGCAGATCATTTGGGTGCAAACAAAAGCATTCCAGCCACCTGCTTCCCCACCGCATCTAGCCTGGCCAGCTCTTGGGACCGAGAACTGATGCATGACGTTGGTGCAGCACTTGGTGAACATTGTGTGGAAGAAAACGTCGCCGTTTTGCTCGGTCCGGGTATGAACATAAAACGCCACCCCTTATGCGGTAGAAATTTTGAATACTTTTCTGAAGACCCCCTGATTTCCGGCGAAATTGCAGCAGCACTGGTATCGGGCATTCAAAGCCAAGGCGTGGGCGCCTGCCTAAAGCACTTTGCGGTGAACAACCAAGAATTTGGGCGTATGTATATGGACGCCATAGTAGACCCGCGCACCTTGCGCGAAATTTATTTAAAGGGTTTTGAAATAGCGGTTAAAAAATCTGCACCGTGGATGGTCATGTGTGCCTACAACCGCTTGAACGGCGAATATTGCAGCGAGCACAACTGGCTATTAAACGAGGTTCTGCGCGACGAATGGGGCTTTGATGGCGCCGTGGTCACTGACTGGGGCGCAGCCAATGATCGCGTATTAGGCGTCCAATCAGGCCTCGACCTAGAGATGCCCAGCAGTGGCGGCATTAACGATAAGTTAGTACTGAACGCAGTAGAAAACGGTGAACTGAGTGAAGCGGACTTAAACAATACCGTGCTTAGAAACCTTTGCATCAGTTTAGCTGGCGCCCAACTGCCAGAGCGCAATCCGAATATTGACCTTACCGCACACCACCAACTTGCGCGCAGAGCTGCCGTTGAGTCCTGCGTGTTACTTAAAAATTCATCTAAAATTTTGCCCATCAACAACAGCGAAAGCGTGGCACTCATTGGCGCGTTTGCGAAAAAACCAAGATTTCAAGGCGCCGGCAGCTCACAGGTTCGGCCCACCCAAGTAGACACCCTGTTTAACGCGCTCAGCGAGAGCATCGACAACCTAGTCTACGCTGAGGGCTTTGACGCCAAGTACAGCGAGTTAGATCAGGGGTTAATTGATGAAGCCGTTGCTGCAGCCAAGGCATGCAGCGTGGCCATAGTTTATGCAGGCTTACCCGGCATTTATGAGTCTGAAGGGTTCGACCGCGAACACATGCAACTGCCAGAGCAACACAACCGCCTCATTCAAGCAGTTGTTCAAGCAAACCCAAGAACCGTCGTGGTACTGGCTAACGGCGCACCGGTAGAAATGCCTTGGATAGACCAAGTACCTGCTGTTTTGGAAGGTTATCTAGCAGGCCAAGCCAGCGGCAGCGCCATTGCCGACATTCTAATAGGTCTAGCGAATCCAAGCGGCAAATTGACAGAAACGTTTCCGCTCAGCCTTGAAGATGTACCGTCAAATACCTGGTTTCCGGGTGAGAGGCGACAAATTCAATACAGAGAAGGTTTATACGTTGGCTACCGATACTTCGACAGCGCCAACCGCCCCGTCTTATTCCCCTTCGGTCACGGCCTAAGCTACAGTAGCTTTGCCTATAGCGATGCTCAAACCAGCACAAGCACAGTGTCCGCTGACCTAACCACCCCAACGACAATACAGGTATCTGTTGCAGTGAAAAACACTGGCGCGATGGCCGGGGCCGAATGCGTGCAGGTTTATCGCCATGCGCTGAACAGCAAAGTTTATCGTCCAGACCAAGAGCTAGCCGGGTTTGCCAAGATATTTTTACAGCCCGACGAACAGAGCACTGTGACTATTCGAATCAGTTCTGCGGACTTTGCTTATTTCGACCAAGGAATGAATCAACCCAACATAGAACCGGGCCAATATACGCTGCGCATTGGAGCGTCTAGCCGTGATATCAGGCAAACACTTGAGTTAACCATAGGAGATCCAAGCCAACAGAAAACTGCGCAACCCAGCCCCCAGGCGCTAAGCTGCCTTGGCCCCAAGTTGGATCAAACCGTTATCCAAGTATCGGATGAAGCCTTTGCGCAAATGCTCGGCAAGGCTGCGCCAAAAGGAGAACCGCCACGCCCCTTCCACGCCAATTCATCGCTGGCCGAAATCGGTGAAACTTGGTTGGGCGCCAAAATAAAAGCAAAAGCAGTAGAGGGATTTCTGAAGGGCATGGGCCTTGGCAACAACGATGCAACCATTCGCAAGATGTTTGAAGAAATGGCCAACAACATGCCTCTGCGTGGCATTGTTTTGTTTCAGCAAGGCAACCTCAGTTACCGCAAAATGCACCTGTTGCTGGCCATTCTGAACAAGCAGCCATTACGCGCGTTAAAATTCTATTTCGCTAAAGACGAATAATAAACAACAATCTCAGCTCCGCCCAAAAAGGGAAAAATCAGCGACTGATATAGCCCTGGTAGCGTCGAGCCCGCTCCAGGTCTGCTGTTTCGCGAGTAATACTCAAACCTAACTGCACCAGTTGGTTGGCGCTCAGCCCCGCATCTATGGCCGCATCCACCACCGCCAACGCCTTGGCTGTGTCGCCATTGGAATGCAGAGCTACTGCGTAAATATAATTCAGCGGAGACACTGACTGGGCATTATAGCCTTGGGCCAACAAACCAATAGCCCGAGTTCGGTCACCCTGCCGGACCCACCAAAGCGCCTTGGCCAGCAACACATCCGGCGCGGAGGGCGTTAATTCTAAAGCAGTATCTAGCAAAGTGGCCCCTTGCTCATCGCGCCCGGTGGCCCGATATATGTCGGCCAAATTAATCAATGCTGGCACCCACTGAGCATTCAACTTCAGCGCCCGCTCGAGCGTGCGCTCGGCCCGGACCATATCGCCCATATTCAGATACATGGAAGCAATATTCGACAAAGATTCTGCCCGGTCGGCACTGACCAACTGAACATCAATATAGGCTTCAATAGAATGCTTGAGCACTGCCTGCTCCGGCGGCGGTAGCGCCGGATACAAATCGGCCAGCGCAGCGACAACTTCTAGACGCACAGCGAGCAGCGGGTCGTCCAGTAAAGGCTTGAGGGCCCGCCATTGACGCTGCCCCGGCCAGCGCTCGGAACCTCTAATGGCCCCCATACGCACCAATGGGTCAGCTGACTTAAGACCCTCTTCTATGGCACGGGAACCACTGGTTAACGCATAACCACCAAGCAGTGATAAGGCGGTGCCACGCACAATGCCAGGCATCTGCGAATCTACTGCCACATTAACCAATCCTGTTTCGGCTGTTTTTTGACCCCGCCTTGCTGCGAACAAAGCCTCGCCAAAATGCTGAGGCTTTGGCGGCTTTTGTGCATGATTGAAATAATCAGCAATGACCTCTGCCGCCCACCGATTCACATTAGGTCCCTGCTCCACCTCGTGGCAACCGGAGCACGCATTAGGCACACCAATTTTTTCGCTTAAATCTGGTCTTGGTATACGAAAGCTGTGGTCATGCCTCTCATCAATACCCATATAAGTTTGACTAGTCATGTGGCAATCCACGCAAGCTGCGCCACTGTTAGCGACACTTTTGACCACATTATGAAAATGATGGCTGGGTGAGTCATATAACGCTTTTGTCAGCGTCGGAAATTCCTTGCGCCCTGCGGGGTTATGGCACTGAGTGCATAGTGCGTTGCCTTGAAACTTCAGCTGAGCCGAATGAGCGTCGTGGCAATTGCTACAAGTAACCCCTTGTGCATGCATTTTGCTCTGAGCGAATGAGCCGTAAACATAAACCTCGTCCAAGATTTGACCGTCTGGGTGATACAGGCCTTGCTCTAAAAATGCTGGCTGGTAGTGATCTAAAAATGCTTGCTGTGGGGTAAACCCTTCAGCCAGTTGCGCACGTCGACTATGACAAGTAGCACAGGTATTTTGCTCGGCACGCGCAGCGCTGTTTGCTGACGAGCGCATTGGATAGGGTAGCGTTGGCGAATCACGATGGCTTGAGCCAGGGCCATGACAAGCCTCGCAGCCCACACTGATTTCAGCAAACTGAGTATTGAAGGTGTCAGTAGCCGCGTCATAACCTTTAGTCACTGCGGTGGAATGACAGTCTGCACACATATGGTTCCAATTTTGCCCGCCCCTAGTCCAATGGGTTGGGTCATCTGCCGCGCCCGCGCTTTGGGGTGCGAGATG
>QXZU01000015.1 GCA_009886205.1 K189A clade bacterium
CTATCGTCTTATCCGCATCCACGCAGCATGCCAGACTTTTGGGAAGTGCCTAATGCGTCTATGGGGCTTTCAACCCCGGCAGCAATTTATCAGGCACGATTCGCCAAGTACTTGGAGAACCGTGGGCTTAAAGAGGCGGCTAGCGGTAAAGTTTGGTGCTTTATTGGCGACGGCGAATCCGACGAGCCCGAAGTGCTGGGTACTATAAATATCGCCGCCCGGGAAAAATTAGATAATTTGGTCTTAGTGGTTAACTGCAATCTACAAAGACTAGACGGACCCGTTAGAGGTAATGGCAAGATAATCCAAGAGTTAGAGCGGGTATTTCGCGGCGCAGATTGGCAGGTGTTGAAAGTCATTTGGGGCAGCGGTTGGGATGCCTTGCTCAGTCGTGACAGTGAGGGTGTACTGCAACGCCGCATGGACGAGTGTTTAGATGGCGATTATCAGATGTATTCTGTGCTACCCGGCGATGTTCAGCGCGAGCATTGGGTTGAAGGTAATGCAGCGCTAGAGCAAATGATGAATACCCTCACCGATGAGGAAGTAAAAGCCATTAAGCGCGGTGGCCAAGACCAGAAGAAAATTTTTGCGGCTTTCGCAAAAGCCAGTGAGCCCAACGGCAAACCCACAGTCATTTTGGTGAAAACTGTAAAGGGTGACGGCATGGGTGCTCAGGGTAAAAATACTGCGCATCAATATAAGAACATCCCCGTCGAAGAGCGCGTTACAGTCGCTAAAGAATTGGGCATTCCTTTAGATGATAAAGCGGCCATGGCGGCACAGTTTTATCGTCCAGCTGAGGATTCTCCTGAATTGATCTATATGCGTGAGCAGCGCGAAAAGTTAGATGGCTACTTGCCGAATAGAAATGTCAGTTGTGCGCCACTGCAAATTCCGCAGTTAGAGCGCTTTAAAGAAATTTTGGCGGGTAGTGGTAAGCGCGAAGTGTCTACCACTATGGTTATGGTGCGACTGATGTCATCGCTACTGCGTATGCCTGAAGTGGCCAAATATATTGTGCCCATAGTGCCAGATGAGGCGCGCACTTTTGGTATGGATGGTTTGTTTAAGGCAGCAGGGATTTACTCTGCGGACGGGCAGAAATATCGTCCGGTAGATGCGGACAGCTTACTGCCTTATCGCGAGGCCAATGACGGCCAGATTTTGCAAGAAGGTATTTGCGAGGTAGGGGCGATGGCCTCGTTTATGGCGGCGGGCAGCGCGTACTCTGTACATGGCCTACCCATGATTCCGTTTTATATCTTTTACTCCATGTTTGGTTTTCAACGTGTTGGCGACATGATTTGGAGTTGTGGCGACATGATGTGCAAGGGCTTTCTTCTTGGCGGTACCGCGGGGCGAACAACGCTGAATGGCGAAGGCTTGCAGCACCAGGACGGCCATTCGCACATTTTGGCCAGCACTGTGCCAAGTTTGCTCAGCTATGATCCAGCCTTTGGCTACGAGGTGGCAGTGATTGTCCGCGAGGGCATGCGCCGCATGTATGAAGAGCAAGAGGACATATTTTATTATCTGACCTTGTACAACGAAAACCATCTAATGCCTGATATGGCAGAGGTGTTGGCTGTAACGGATCAGACGCAAGAGGCCTTGGTGCAAAGTATTTTGCAGGGCGGTTATTGTTTTAGTCGCACGAGTGATGCGCCAGCGCAAATCCATTTGCTCTCTAGCGGCAGTATTATGCAGCAGGTAATGGCTGCAGCTTCCCAGCTTGAGAAGATGGGCTTTAACGTTGCCATTTGGAGCATGACAAGTTTTGTTGAACTACAGCGTCAGGCAATGGCGGTTGATCGAAGTAACCGCGATGCCGATGCAACGGCTAAAGATCAGCAGGTGTCGAATCTAGAACAAATGTTCGCCGGTCAGTCTGGCGCATTTGTCGCGGTGACCGATTATATGGCCTCGCTTGCTTTGGGTATTGCCGCGTGGATGCCGGAAGGCTATGAAGTATTGGGTACCGATGGGTTTGGTCTTTCAGAATCTAGACCGGCGTTGCGCGCGCATTTTGAAGTGGATGCCAAGACAATTGTTAGGGTCGCACTTATCAATTTGCATAGACAAGCATTAATGTCAGACAAAACACTATCGAAGCACTTACAAACGGTCTCAGAATGAATGTGATCGTCAAATAAACATTAAGAAATTGAATCAAAGTAGAGATTAATCAGGGAGCGTTTTATGAAAGATTTTACAGGCAAGATGGCGGTTGTAACCGGTGGCGGCACTGGCATGGGCAGAGAGTTGGTGTGTCAGCTCATTCAAGCCGGCGCGCACGTGGCTATGTGTGATGTGTCGGAAGCGAATATGGCCCAAACGCAAAAGCTAGCGAATGCGCAGGGCGATCAACGTCTTACCTCGCATATCTGTGATGTCAGTAGCCAAGCGCAGTTGGACAAGTTTCGTAATGAGGTTTTGGCCCAACATGATGTTGCGCACATTAACCTGCTCTTTAACAACGCGGGCATTGGCGGCGGCGGCGGATTTGTTGCCGGTGATCAAGACGAATGGGAGCGCACTTTCGCAGTCTGTTGGTACGGAGTTTATTATGGCTGCCGCTCATTCATGCCAGCGCTATTGGCAAGTACTGAGGGACACATTATTAACACCAGCTCGGTGAATGGCTTTTGGGCCAGCGTGGGTCAAGGGGTGCCTCATACGGCTTATGCCGCCGCCAAGTTTGCGGTTAAGGGCTTCACCGAGGCGCTGATGACCGATCTAGAAGTGAATGCGCCGCATATTAAATGCTCAGTGGTTATGCCCGGGCACATTGGCACCTCAATTGCGATAAACACATCTCAAGTGTTGGGTAAGCACGGCGCTATGGAGTTAACCGCCGAGGAAGTGGATGTTGTGCGACAGCAGCTGTTGGCGAGAGGTATGCCCGTGGGCAATGTGCCGGATGAACATATTCGTCAGATGATTCAACAGCGCGGAGAAGACTTCCGTGATAAAGCGCCCACTTCAGCCGCCCAGGCCAGCTCAATTATATTAGACGGCGTGAAAGAAGGACGCTGGCGTATTTTGGTGGGTGAAGACGCTCATGTACTAGATCGCCTGGTGCGGGAAGCGCCAGAGGACGCCTATGACGGTTCTATGATGACTAAGTTACAAAGCTTGGGACACTTCGGCGGCCTTATTCAACAGGCCCCCGACAAGCCGTAACAAGCTGGCTTAGCTGATGTTGCCGCTGACTCTTTTGCCGGCGGTGATTGGCGTTTGATTGGCGTTTGATTGGCGTTTATGAGTGGGATAATACTTCCCTCAAAAAAGCCGCCCTAAAAGCAGCTTCCGTAAAA
>QXZU01000150.1 GCA_009886205.1 K189A clade bacterium
GCGAAGAATGTTGCCAACACTGAATTAACTACGCGCTGTCTTTGTTCGGCATCATCCACGTACAGGGCTGCCGGGTTGCGTGAAGCTTTGCTGTACCTTTGGAATTGATAGCAGCCCATCCCCCAACCAATAAGTTGTAAATCAGTCACTGATCTGTCGATTTTGTAAAGCCCCTCTGGCAGTGCCATTGGCAGGTGGCCCAAGGTATTTAAATCATCGACGCCGTCCCAGCCTACAAGGACTTCACCATTTTGCAGCCAAGCGAATTGGCCGGGTGAACAGGTAAAATTTTGGCGCTTAAGCCATTCGCGATCTTCGTCGCTGAGCGTTTTTGCAAATGCCTCAAAGTCAGTGGTTGCGAGAAGGCGCAACGGGCTTGCGTTGGTGTCAGTGTTAGAAAAGCCTGCGTTTTCTAGATCAGTCATCAAAGTTCCTTGATTGATGCGGTGTGGACCACCGTAAGTAAAATTTTAAAAGTTGTCGTTTAGATCTGCCTGTCTAGATCTGCCTGTTTAGTTCTGTCCGAATAGAGTGTCACAACTCAGAGTTGTACGACGGAAATCATGTCTTTATTGTTGAGGCCGAGATTGTTTTTGGCAAAGACTTTGTCTGCTCTATAGCTTGATCGCACCAAGGGGCCAGAAGCCACTTCCATAAAACCAAGCCCTAGTCCGTATTCGCGAAATTGCTCAAATTGCTCTGGAGTTACCCAGCGGTCAACCGGCAAGTGATTCTTGGTCGGACGCATGTACTGCCCAAGGGTGACGATATCTACGTTGTGTTTGTACAAATCCTGTAGCGCAGCCTCTATTTCCTCGTCGGTTTCACCAATACCCAGCATAAGGCTAGATTTGGTCAGCACCTTAGGGTTGGCTTCCTTGGCGTGTGCCAAAACGTCCAGTGTTTGCTGATATCCCGCTCTGGGATCGCGCACAACATGGGTTAGGCGCTCAACGGTTTCTAAGTTTTGTGCAAACACCTCTAGGCCTGAGTTAGCCACTATTGCTACGTCTTTTTGGTTGCCAGAAAAATCAGGGGTGAGGGCTTCAACAGCCGTATTGGGGTTGATCTTTTTTATTGCCTGAATGCAGTTAGCATAGTGCTGCGCGCCACCATCGTCCAAGTCGTCACGGTCAACCGAGGTTAAAACCACATAACCAAGGCCCATGAGTTGCACTGACTTAGCTGCGTTTGCAGGTTCTTCCAAGTCTAGCCAGCCGCCGGGATTGCCGGTGTCTACTGCGCAAAAACGGCAGGCGCGGGTGCAGGTTGCTCCCATTAGCATAATGGTGGCGGTGCCATGGTTCCAGCACTCGCCAATGTTTGGACAATGGGATTCTTCGCATACGGTTGCGAGCTTATGGGTGTTAACGGTTGCGCGAACCTCTTGATAACGCTTGCCACCGCCAATGCCGACTCTCAGCCAAGGTGGTTTTCGTTCAGTGTCCAGCACTTCATTGTTTTTGTTCTTACCGCTCTTCATGCCATTTTTTATGGCGCTAAAGCCCTGGGCAGTTTCGAACTTGTCGCCGCTTTTGATCTTGCTCAAGTTTCTTTCCGAATGAATGTTTAAGTAGGTTTTATCATCGATGAATTTTTTCGCGATTAATGCTTACTGAGATTCCTCAGTGCGTTCTTCACTTTGAAATTGTAAAGCATGCAGGGTTGCATACAGACCCTCTGCCGCCAATAGCTCTTCATGGTTGCCAATCTCAGCAACTTGTCCTTGGTCCAGTACCAATACCCGATCTGCTTCCTGAATGGTTTGCAGGCGGTGAGCAATAATAATGGAGGTTCGGCCTTGTGTCAGACGCTCCAATGCGTCCTGGATAAGTAGTTCAGTTTCGGTGTCGATGTTGGCTGTTGCCTCATCCAAAACCAATATCTCTGGATCTGCAGCAAGCACGCGAGCGAAGGCGAGTAACTGGCGTTGGCCCTGGGACAGGTTTTGGCCTCTCTCGGTCAGGGCAGAGTCGTAGCCTTCCGGCAAAGCGCTGATAAAGTCGTCAGCGTTCACGGTTTTGGCGGCCTCTATGGCTCTTGCTCTAGTGACATTTGGATTACCCAGCGCAATGTTGTCGTAAATAGAGCCCGAGAAAATATGGAAGTCTTGCAACACAACGCCTACGCGCTTTCTCAAATCTCTAGTGTGGATTTGGTTGAGGTCAATGCCGTCGAGGAATATCTGTTCATCGGCGAAATCATAAAACCGACCTAACAAGCGGATTAGGGTGCTCTTACCCGAACCTGTTGGTCCGACGATAGCCAATTTTTCGCCAGCGCCAATGGTAAAGGAAACCTCTTTAAGGATAGGCATGGCAGGGTCATAAGCAAAGCTGACCTTTTTGAATTCTACCTTGCCGCTTAATCGGCTTGGCAAATTGACTGGGTTTTCAGGTTCGTGAATTTTTTCATCCCAGTCCAATGCTTGAAAAATTCTTTCTCCGCTGGCCATGGCGCGGAATAAGATATTTGTTTGCTCGCCGAGAACCACTACTGGATGAAACAGCATGCCAACAAACTGTGTAAATAGAACCACTTCACCAATGCTCATGGTCATAGTCATGACTTGGCTGGCACCATAGTAAAGAATAAGGCCTATGGCGATGTGGGCCAGACTTTCATTGAAGGCGCCGTAAAGGGTTTCCACTCTCGCGAGTTTTTGTTCATAGGCGCGGTTGTCCTCATTGACGTCAGTGTAGCGATTTAGGTTGAAAGCCTGGCGGTCGGAGATTTGTACGACCTGTAGCCCTGCTAGGTTTTCTTGCAGAGTTTGATTCAGCGTTGAGAGTGTTTGCCGTACCTGACGGAACAAAAAACGTGTAGAGCGACGAAAGTAGTAAGTTACTAAAGCCAGCAGGGGGAGGGCGAGTAGCAACATCAAAGTTAAGGGTGTATCTATTGCCAGCATGACTGCTAGGGCCACGAAGAAGGGCACAAATTCGCCGATGAGCGTGCCTAGGCCTCTGAGTAATTCGTACAAGGCTTCAACGTCATTGGTTACCCGGGTCATGATGCGGCCCACGGCCACGCGATCATAAAAAGAAGAGGGCCGAGTTTCTAGGTGCCGGAATAAGTCTAAGCGTAAATCACGCAGTCCATTAATCACTGAGCCGATGAGGGTCATTCGATGTGCATGGCCGACAAATGCCCAGACTATTTGTATTGACGCGTAGAGGGCGCAGGCTGCAATGAGTGGGGGTAGATCTAGGCTGTTAGAGATCCAGGTAGTGAGCTCTATTAGGCCGAAATCTGGCGTGTCGGAAGAGGTGTCACCCTGGATAATATGATCAATGACAACGAGAGATATAATGATGGGCAACAGTACTTGAAGCGTTGATGCAAGCAACACTAATGCAGTGCTGAGCAGTAATGCACCGCGGTAGGGCTTCAGCCAGTGCAGTAGCCGTCGCAGTAGACTCATGTTCAGCACAGCGCCGCTAATGTCCGCGTCGAACATAGCGTAGTTGCGCTTTTTTGTTTGTTCAGCGTTTGCTTGCTCTGTTTTTGCTTGTTCGGCGTTTGCTTGCTCTGCTTGTATTTGTTCAGTGCTCATTGAATATTCAACCTTAATCTTTCGAGGTCGTCTTCTTCTGCACCTTCGCGCTGCACTCGCTCTAGTTCAGCGTAGTACCCCTGTTTGGCGATCAGTTGTTCATGGCTGCCGGACTCAAGAATTGTGCCTTGGTCGATAACAATAATTCTATCTGCGTGTCGGGCTGTGCTCACTCTGTGTGAAACGAGAAGGGTAGTTTGCTCTCGGCGCAGTCGTTTCAGTTCGCTGAGGATGTGGTCTTCAGTTTCAGTATCTACCGCTGAGAAACAATCATCTAAAATGAGTATGGGTGCATTGCGTATCAGGCCTCTGGCCAATGTGGCGCGTTGCTTTTGCCCGCCAGAAAGGGTGACGCCGCGCTCTCCGATCAGGGTATCTAACTTGTCAGGGAAGCCATCAATGGTACTTTTTAGATCTGCTGAGGTCGCTGCTTGCCAAATTTTTTCCAGCATCCTATTCGGGTCATCATAAGTTAGGTTGTCTTTCAGCGGTTCAGCAAACAGAAACGGATCCTGGGGCACCATGGCAACTTGTGCGCGCAATTGTGACAGTGGATAGTCTTTGACGGGATGATCGTCGATCCAAACCGATTCAGATTTGGGGTCAATAAGCCTGACTATTTGCTTCAGCAGGGTAGTTTTGCCGCTTCCAACCCGCCCCATAATTGCAACGGTTTCGCCTCTAGCAAGGGTAAAGGAGATGTCGTGAAGTGCTGGCGTTGCAGCGCCAGTGTAGGTATAGCTCAGGTTCTCAATGCGCAGGTTGCCGGAAATGGTTGCCGGTGTATTGCCACTCGGTGAGTCATTAATTTCAGGCGGGCGATCAAACACTTCAAATAAGCGCCTGCTTGCAACAGCGGCTCTTTGAAATAAATTGATGATAAAGCCAGCTACTCTGAAAGGCTGCACAACCATGCCCACTAACATGAAGAATGCGACGAAGTCGCCAATGGGTAGAGTGCCTTCTAGTACTTGGTAACCGCCGTAGCTCAAAATAGTCAGTGAGCAAACAGCAGCTAGGCTGGGCATCCAAGACGCCATGGCAGAATTGATGCGGCCTTGTTCGTAAAATACGTCTGCGTAGGCTTGGTTGGTTTCGCTAAACCGATCTATTTCATTGTCCTCTTGGACCATGGCTTGGATGGTTCTAATGCCTGACAAGTTTTCTTGTGTGTGGGTGCCCAAATCCGACAGCCGTTCCTGTACTTGAGTTGATGCCACGCCCATTGCTTTAGAAGAATACTGTGCGTAGAAAAATATGATTGGCATGGGGGGCAGTAACAGCAAAGTTAGTACTGGCGAGTAATAGAGCATAAAGCCAAAGCCGACAATTGCCGCATAAACCAGAATGATAACGAGGATGGTGCCCATTGATATCAAGCGCTGGATCAGAGAAATGTCCGCCACCGCCCGGGTCATCATGTCACCAATACTGTACTGACCGAAAAACTCTGAACCTTGTTGTTGGAGCTTTTCAAACAACTGCTGGCGCAGATCATAAGAAACCTTTAGCGCGACCTTTCTGACATTGAACCGCGCAAAGGTGACTACGCAATAGCGCGCAATAACGGCGCCAATAATGCCCAACACCTGCAATGTGATTTCGAAATCGCCGCTTGCCATTTTGTTTATTGCAACCGCAGTCAGGGCCGGCACCATGACTTCAAATAGTCGAGCTACACCAAATGCTCCGATACCAGTAAATAAGCCTGCTTTGTAGGGTAGAACAAATTGTTTGAGCTGCCATAAAGCCGCCAACATGCTTTTGGTAGGTAGGCGCTCTTCTGTACTCTGCGGTCCCACTAAAAGTTGGCGCTATTCGGAGTGCGAGGGAACGGGATGGCGTCGCGAATGTTTTCCATGCCGGTTATGTAAAGCACTAGGCGTTCTAAACCTAAGCCAAAACCTGCGTGGGGTACGGTGCCGTAACGTCTCAAGTCGCGGTACCACCAAAGCTCTTTCGCTAATGCCGGGTCCATGCGCGCATCAAGTACATCAAGGCGCTCCTCGCGCTGGCTGCCGCCGATAATTTCACCAATGCCAGGCACCAATACATCCATTGCAGCGACGGTGCGATCGTCGTCATTCAGACGCATATAAAAGGCTTTAATGTCTTTGGGATAGTCTGTGACAACCACAGGGCCTTTGATGACTTCCTCGGTGATAAAGCGCTCGTGCTCGGACTGCAGGTCGGTACCCCAGCTGACTGGGAATTCAAATTTTTGCTTGGTGGAGGTGAGCAGTTCAACGGCTTCGCTGTAGGTCATAACTGTGAACGGGTTAGAGGTTACGTTAGTGAGTCGCTCCATCACGTTGGTGTCTACGCGTTCAGCAAAAAATGCCATGTCTTGCGGGCACTGCGCCAACACTTTACCAATAACGTACTGCAAGAAATGCTCTGCTAGCTTGGCATTGGACGCAAGGTCAGCAAAAGCCACTTCAGGTTCGATCATCCAGAATTCTGCAAGGTGCCGGCTGGTGTTCGAGTTCTCTGCTCGAAAGGTTGGGCCAAAGGTATAAACCTTGCCCAAGGCACAAGCGTGGCTTTCAAGATTCAGTTGCCCTGAAACAGTAAGGAAGGTTTCTGTGCCAAAAAAGTCGTCTTGGTAGTTAGGCTTTGCGCCAGACTCTTGCTGCATCTGATCTAAGGTGGAGACCCGAAAAAGCTCTCCAGCACCCTCGCAATCGCTGGCGGTAATGATTGGTGTATTGACCCAGTAAAAGCCTTCATCGTTAAAGTATTGGTGCACTGCGGCGCTGATGGCGTGTCGTACCCGAGCGATTGCGCCAAAGGTATTGGTGCGAGGCCGCAGGTGCGCTACGGTTCTTAGGTATTCGTAGGTGTGCTGCTTTTTGCTCACTGGATAGCTTTCTGGATCATCTACCCAGCCAACAACGTTTACTGAGCTGGCCTGTATCTCTCTATCTTGGCCTTTGCCAGATGACTCTACCAATGTGCCGGTGATTACTACCGAGCAGCCGGTGCCGAGCAACTGCACATCCGCATAATTGGCTAAGCCTTCATCGGCAACAGCCTGAATGGTGTCAAAGCATGATCCGTCGTAAATATGGATAAAAGAAAAGCCGCCCTTGGAGGTACGTCGTGACCTAACCCAACCTTCAACGGTTACTTCGCTGCCAACTTCTGCGTGGTGGTTGATAATGGATTTGATCGTAGATTTAGAGCTCATAACAAAGGTGCCTAATTAGCCGATTTTTGAAGAGGGTAGTTTAGGATAAGTTGTGCGAAATTTCTGTGTATAACCAAAGTTATATTCGCCCTTAGCTTGGACGCGAGCCGCTGTCTATTCGTCACCCCTTGGCTTAGTCACCTGGGCTTTGCGAATTTGTTCTAGATCTGTGTTGGCGTTGAACGGACTACTTTGCTCAACGTGGGCAATGTCTTCAGCGACGTAGTCTCGCTCTTGTTCTAGGTATCGAGCTACCGCATCTCTAAACGACGGTTCCGCGATCCAGTGGGCGCTGTAAGTGGCGCTTGGTAGGTATCCGCGAACTACCTTGTGGCCGCCCTGAGCGCCAGCCTCAACAGTTTTTAGTCCTTTGGCGATGGCGAAGTCGATGGCTTGGTAATAACACACTTCAAAATGCAGGAAGCGGTGATCTTCAACACATCCCCAATTGCGGCCGAAGAGGGTGTTTTCACCGATGAAGTTCAATGCGCCAGCGATATATCGGCCTTCTCTTTTGGCCATAATGAGCAATATGTCGTCAGCCATAGTTGCGCTGATCAACGAGAAAAACTTCCGGTTTAGATAGGGCGTGCCCCATTTGCGTTCGCCGGTATCTAGGTAGAATTCGTAGAAAGCGTCCCAGTGTTGCTCGTTTAGATCTGCACCCGTGACCCACTCAATCTCTATTCCTTGACTCAGCGCTTCCCTGCGTTCTCGCTTCAGATTTTTGCGCTTCTTTGAGGCCAAGTCTGCCAAGAAATCCTCGAAGCTTGAGTAATTTGCATTGTGCCAGTGGAACTGCTGGTCCATACGTTTGAGGAAACCTAATTCGCCGGCGCGCTGCCATTGATCCTTTGGCATAAAGGTCATGTGTAGCGAGCTGGTTTTTACTTGCTCAGCCACCTCAGCACAGGCGCTCAGCAGCAGGTCTTGGCTCTCTGTGCTGCCGTCTCGGCTGAGTAGGCGTGGACCGGTTGCTGGGGTAAACGGAATACTGGCCTGTAGTTTGGGGTAGTAATTGCCTCCGGCTCGCTGCAGTGCGTCTGCCCAGCCGTGGTCGAATACGTATTCTCCCTGAGAGTGGTTTTTTAGATACATAGGCACCACGCCAACGAGCTCTTTGTTCGCCTCATCGCCGTTTTCCACTACCAAGTGGAATGGCTGCCAGCCGGTCTCATTACAAACACTGCCGCTCACCTCTAAGGCGTAGAGGAACTTGTGACTGAGAAACGGGTTGTAAGGCCCTGCACCGCGAGCGCAGCTGTCCCAGTGCTCTGGCGTAATCTCAGACAAGCTGTGTAAAATTTTAACGGTACTTTCGGTCAAAAGAGTTCGAGCCTTTTTTTGTTCAATTAAGTGTGCAATCAAGTGTTCAAATGCGCGTGCACTTTACCGCTTAGCGCAGCTAGGTTGGCTGGCTGTGCAAATGTTCTGTGTCTATAGTTTGGGTCTGTAGTTTGTGTCTATAGTTTGTTTCTACAGTCTAAATTTATAGACAGGCAGTTTGTTTGCACGCCTCAACAGTACGGTACGCTAATCTCTCAGGTTACTGGAACATTTGTGAAGGAGATGTGCTGATATAGGGGCCTTTCAAAATATTGCCAACTCTAAACCGGCAGCTAACGCCTGACCCATTTCAGTGCAATGCTGCAGGTCAGCGGGGCTTGGTGTTCCCTTACAAATTAGGGCCGGTTGCACATTAACGAGTGGATAGCCGTTGACTATGCGCTCGATCGACCGCAGTGCGCCGCTGCCATCGTTGCCTGCGCTGATAAATACGCTGTACGGCAATGGGGCAATTTTCCCTTCTACAGCGTAAAACGTGCGATCAAAAAAATCTTTCAGCGCGCCGGACATGTAGCCAAAATTTTCCGGCGTGCCGAGAATAACGCCGTTCGCCCAAAGCAGGTCTGAGGGGCCAGCTTCCATTGCGCTTAACATACGCACCTCTATGCCCTCTATATCTTCGTCAGTGGCCCCCTGAAGAACCGCCTGCGCCATACGCAGGGTGTTGCCCGTTTGGGAGTGGTAGACAATAAGAAGGTTTTTCAACAGGCGGTCTCAATCTTTGTTGCAGTGTTGTGTTGGCGCAAAGCGCCCTGATAACCCATGTTAACCATTGGTAGCAGGCAGTGAAATGCCTCATTCCTAATGCTCAGAGCGCACGCCAATGGCAGACGCAGTCAGATATGCGCCAAAGGCGCGCCGCACATATGTGCATAGCGTCAATTTTGGTGAGTGGGGTATATTCGTATTAATCATTAAGGGAGAGAGAATATGAGATTAACAAAACCAAGAATAGAAGCACTGGTGGACGCGCAGTTAGATGCAGATGCTCAGGCGCTGATTGCCCCCATTGCCAGCCGGGGCAGGGTGCTGAATATTTTCCGTACGCTGTGTAACCACTCTGGTCTGGCAAAGCGTTGGATGGTGTTTGCCAATCACATACTGGGTAAGTCCACGTTAGACCCAAAAGAGCGGGAGTTAGTCATTTTGCGCATTGGCTTTTTGTGTAATGCCGGCTACGAATGGGGCCAGCATGTGGTGATTGCTCGTCAGGTAGGGCTAACAGATGAAGAGATTTTGCTGGCGAAATCCGGCCCGCGCAGTCTAGGTATATCAACCCTTTACGGACTTTTGCTGCAAGCCACCGATGAGTTGCACGGTGACGCGCATATTGCCGATGCCACATGGCAGGGGTTACTAGAGCACTACAATACTCAGCAAATGATGGATTTAGTATTCACCGTTGGCCAGTACAATTTAGTCTCAATGGCGCTGAATAGTTTTGGTGTTCAATTGGACGATGGGGTCCCAGGTTGGGACCTTAAATAAGGTGTAGGCCATTGATTTAACTATCATTTAGCTATGACTTAA
>QXZU01000151.1 GCA_009886205.1 K189A clade bacterium
AAGCCCCATAGACGCATTAGGCACTTCCCAAAAGTCTGGCATGCTGCGTGGATGTGGATAAGACGATAGCCCGCCCCCCTCGCCTAATTCTTGACGGTAATTTTTGAGGTGCGTCTCACTCAGTCTGCCCTCTAAAAATGCACGTGCGTAAATGCCGGGTGCGGCATGCGGCTGAGGCAATAGCATGTCTACTGCGCCACGGTTATTGTTTGCGCCTGCACCGCGAAAGAAATGGTTAAAACCCACTTCCAACAGGGTGGCACAAGACGCATAAGTGGCAATATGGCCGCCAACGCCAATGCCTTTATCTTGAGCCTGCAAGACCATAGCGATGGCGTTCCAACGAATGATTTTTTCAATGCGCTCTTCCAGCGCCAAATTGCCGGGGTATGCGGGTTGAGACTCAGGCCCAATAGTGTTGCGATACGGAGTGTTTAGGGTAGCTTCATCGAGGGGAATATTCAGACTCAACACATGATCTTGCAGGCTGCGCAAAATCTCGCGGACCCCTGCCTCACCGTACTCGCCCAAAATATCGTCTATGGCCTGGGCCCATTCCGCTTTGTCTTCTAACAAAAGGGCGTGCACTTCCATTCCAAGCCTGTCCTTTGCGCCGCTCATACTATTTACTCCAAATGCTTAAGCAAGGGCTTCGCGTACGCGCTGCGCATGGGTTTCTAGCACAGCGAAATCTGCCATATTTCGGGCGTGCATGCCAATGTCTAGACCGTCAGCACGAGGCAGGATATGAAAGTGTAGGTGAAATACCGTCTGCCCGGCAGGCACGCCATTGAGCTGGGCAATCATGATGCCTGGCGAATCAAAGGCTTGTTTAACCGCCGCAGAAACGCGCTGCACTGTGGCCATGGTGTGGCCCAGAATGATGGGGTCGGCATCGTGTAAATTTTCTGTGGGATCCTTGGGGATGACCAAGGTATGGCCTTCCACTTGGGGCATAACGTCCATGAAGGCTAAAGAGTAATCGTCTTCATAAACCTTAAAAGCTGGGGCTTCGCCGCGTAAAATCTTGGCAAAAATGTTGTCTGTGTTGTAAGCCATAACGGTCCAAAGTCGCTAAAGTGATCCCGGATTTTGCGCCAAAATAAAATCCCTTCCAACCCATCAAACTATGATAAAGCCGACAATTACTGACTTAGGCTTTTGAGCACCTCTTCTGTGTGCTCGCCAAGTGTTGGCACTTTAGCCACTGCAGATTGTTCGCCATTGGACCCAGGCAAACGCGGCAATTGAACATCTTGATCACCCACCCGCACGGTTTCGGTATGAAAATCCGGGTGTTCTTTGAGCGCGGACATTTCGTTCACTGGCGCAAACGCAACATCAGCAAGGTCTAAGCGCTGACTAATTGAGCAATAATCTAGCTGGGCAAAAGCGTACTGCACGGTTGCATCCACAAATACTCTATTAGCCACCCGGGTTGGGTTGTCGCTACAGCGAGCGTCGGCAGCCAGCTCAGAGTTTTCAATCCCTACCTCGCACAAGCGTTGCCACTCTCGCTCGTTTTGGATAGACAGGATAAAACTCACGCCGTCGGCACTTGTAAACACGCCGTAGGGGCAAATACCCGGATGTGCAAGACCAACACGTTTGGGTGCAGTGCCGCCATAACGGTCCAGCAAATAGGGCACAGCAAGCCAATGGGCTACTGCGTCGAACATGGAAATATCTACTTTTGCGCCTGTTGAGGAAGCGCTACGTTGCAGCAAGGCCTGCAGAATGGCTTCATAAGCAAACTGCCCCGTGGCGATATCCACCACAGATACGCCCACCCTGCCCGGCTCCTGCGCACTGCCGGTAATTTGCGCGAGACCAGACTCCGCCTGCATAAGCAGGTCGTAGGCTTTGCGCTTGTAACCGGGACCATCTGGGCTAAAGCCGGATATTGAAACAGAGATAAATGCTGGGCGCTGGGCATGTAATAGATCAAGATCCACCCCCAGGCCAGCCAAGGACCCTGGCTTTAAATTTTGAACCAAAACGTCTGATTTATTGATGAGTTGCAGCAGCGACTGCTTGTCCTGATTGATGCTTAGGTCCAAGACCACGGATTTTTTACCCGCGTTGAGCCAAACAAAATAGGCGCTCTGACCCGCCACCGCAGTGTCGTAGTAGCGAGCGAAATCTCCCTGCGGGCGCTCAATTTTAATGACCTCGGCACCGGCCTGAACCAAGCGCTGAGTGCACAGAGGTGCAGCCACGGCCTGTTCAAGAGAGATCACTTTGAGGCCATGAAGACTATTCAGGCTGTGCAGGCTATTCATAACAAAACCTTAAACTGTTGAAGATTGCCCCACCCTCCTATTCAAAGGGCTTTAATAAGCAAAGGCTGGCTGAGCACGCGATCAAAATCAAACGAAGTATTACGCACTGGCTCATTAAGCTGTTGAAGAATACTGGCTTAGAAACGAAAACCCCCGCTGATAAGCGGGGGTTTGCTGGACGCCTCTTTAAAACGCGAGCTAGCTCTTAGGGGTGTAGCCCATGATCGCCTTAGTTTCTAAGAATTCTTCCAAACCATAGCGACCCCACTCACGGCCATTACCCGACTGCTTGTAGCCACCAAAAGGCGCGTTCTGGTCAGTAGGTGCACCGTTCAAGTGAATGTTGCCAGTGCGGATTTTACGTGCAATGTTTTTGGCGCGATCAGTGTTTTCAGAGGAGATATACCCACTCAACCCGTACACCGTATCGTTAGCAATACGAATAGCGTCTTCGTCGTCTTCATAACCGATCATTGTGAGCACTGGTCCAAAAATTTCTTCCTGAGCAATGGTCATGTCATTGGTTACGTGGGAGAAAACTGTAGGCTTGATGTAGAAGCCAGCGTTGAGGCCGTCTGGACGACCGGTACCACCGGTTTCTAACCGCGCGCCTTCGTCTATGCCTGCCTGAATGAGCGCTTGAATCTTGTTGTACTGAACTTCAGAAACAACCGGTCCAATCATTGTGCCTTCAGCATTAGGATCGCCAACTTTCACTTGCTCAGCAGCCGCTTTAGCAACCGCGGCAGCTTCATCCATGCGCGACATAGGCACCAACATACGTGTAGGTGCGTTACAGCTTTGACCTGAGTTAGTCACTAAACCGAAAACATCACGAGAAATCGCTTTACCGAAATCAGCATCATCTAGAATGATGTTTGCAGACTTGCCGCCTAGCTCTTGTGCAACGCGCTTAACGGTAGGCGCAGCATTCTTAGCCACCTCTACACCGGCACGAGTTGAGCCAGTGAAAGACATCATGTCTACATCAGGGTGGGCTGAAAGGGTTGCGCCAACTACTGGGCCGTCACCGTTTACAAGGTTAAATACACCAGCGGGAACGCCAGCAGCATCTAAAATTTCTGCGAACAAAATAGCGTTGTATGGCGCAACTTCAGAAGGCTTAAGCACCATGGTGCAGCCCGCTGCAATAGCCGGAGCAACTTTGCAGGCAATCTGATTAATTGGCCAGTTCCAAGGTGTAATGAAACCACATACCCCAGCGGCCTCTTTGATGATATGCGAGGTGCCGATGTCCTCTTCAAATTCGTATTCTTTCAGCACGTTGATGGTGGTCATAAAGTGACCAGCGCCCGCAGGTGCCTGCGCTTTATTGGCAAGACCAAGTGGCGCACCCATTTCTTCGCTGATTGCAGCAGCCACATCGCCCATACGTTCAACGTACTTGGCGACAATTGCTTCCAAAAGCGCAATACGCTCTTCTTTGGTGGTTTGAGAAAATGATTCAAAAGCCGCTTTTGCAGCAGCAACGGCTTTGTCTACGTCAGCCGCGCCACCCATAGCTACTTGGCCAATGGGCTGTTCTGTTGCAGGGTTGATCACATCAATCGTTTCGCTTGTGGTGGGCTCAACCCACTCGCCATTGATGTAGAACTTAGTTCTGTTACTCATAGTACCTTCCTCTTTTATTTAAATTTTATTCAAAGTTTATTGAAACTGGTATGACCACTTATCGCCAACTCCTAGCTGGCATGCGGCTACTTAATGGCTCAAGGGGGCACCTGCCTCACGCTGCATCAGCCTAACGGTGCTGATTTTACAGCCACAGTTGCACGCGCTGTGCCCTCTCCAGAGAAGCACAGTAGCTTAACCATTACGACGAGAACTTCAAACAATAGCTTGTAAAGATGGGTGAGGAAATGGATACAAAACTCGGACGCGTGTCGGCGTACGAGAAGTATTGAGGTGCACGGTCTTATGGGGTTTGTGCGGTTAACCCGCCGCACGCGGCCTAGTCTAATCGATTAGCGATTTTGATCTTTTTATCGCCAATCTTTTTAGCTCCAATCTTTTGATCTCAAATCTTTTTGTCTCAAATTGGGCCATTCGCTGTTTAGAGCTGCAATCTAAAAGTCGTAACGCAACAACACGCCGTAGGCTTCAACATGAAACACTGA
Source organism: K189A clade bacterium (assembly GCA_009886205.1). Taxonomy (GTDB): domain Bacteria; phylum Pseudomonadota; class Gammaproteobacteria; order Pseudomonadales; family Azotimanducaceae; genus UBA4421. Next base: position 4,421 of record QXZU01000151.1, read on the forward strand.
TTCAAAATTCAAACCCAAGGAAAACTTGGGCGTTGCATAAAACCGCCCACTCAAAGAATAACCAAACTCCCCTTGATCCACCTGGTTAGAATAATTGGCGCCCAGTGCAAACTCCCAGCGATCTATAATTCGCGAACGCACACCCACATCAATCAATACACCTTCCGAGGTAACTGACTCACCGAAAAGCTCCACAATTGCTACGGCGTACTGAGAGGAAGCAACAAAATCGGTCTTAGCTGCAATGGGCGTATGAAAACCAACACCAAGGTGGCCCTGTTCTGTTGTCACTTTATCTGACAACGGACCAAGGACAATTGCATCATCAGTGCGCTGAGCGGCGTAATCACCAAGGACAAAAAAGTGATCGCCAAAACCATAACTGCCTCTAACAATGCCGCCTTTAAAATCTGCATCGAACACCCCTTCACCAACGTGGCCAAAGATTGAAATATGGGAGTAAGAGATATCTCCCTGGCCTCCATCGTCGTCGGAGGCAAGCGCAGGCAGGACAACACTGGCAAGCACTACGGAAAGAAGGAACTTTAAGGAAACTCGCGCATACTTCATAAAAATCAACCGTCTAAAATAGTTAGAGAAAATGGCAGATTTGACAACAGCCACACGTGTATTACGCACCTTGCCTAACTAATTTTTAATAACGATTTGATAAAGTGGGTTAAGTGAGCGCCGCACGGTAGATTGCAGATTTTACAACGGTAAAGTTGTGTACCACCGTACTTAGATGAATTACAAGATGGGCGAGGAACTTACAAAAAGAGCACTGACTTCCATCAACCCACTGAACTAACTGGCTGGACTAACTGGCCGGACTAACTAATTGGGCTAGCTGATCGGACTAACCGAATAAACTAAAGATGCATTGCGCAGCTATAGGCTGAGGCCCAAGCCCACTGAAAGTTGTACCCCCCTAACCAACCCGCCACGTCCAACGCCTCGCCAATGGCATACAGCCCCGGCACTTTGGTGACAGCAAAGGTTTTTGAAGAAACCTCATTGGTTGAGATACCGCCCAAGGTGACTTCCGCTGTGCGATACCCTTCTGTGCCGCCTGGCTTGAAAGACCAAGCATTCAACCGTTTCGCCATACCGCTGAGCTCGGCATGGGTAAAGCTGCCTATCTTTTGGTCAGCAAACCAATGTTTGGCTAAATAATCTACCAACCGATTAGGCAGGTGCTTCTTGAGCAGCGTCGAAAGGTGGACTTTAGGCGACAAAGTGCGCTCATCCAACAGCCAAGTTTCGGCATCCAGTTCCGGCAAAAGGTTGATCAGCACAACCCCACCCTCGCGCCAAAAAGATGAAATTTGTAGAATACTGGGGCCACTAAGCCCTCTGTGGGTAAACAGAATATTCTCGCGAAAACTGATAGCCCCGCAACTGACCTCTGCGTCCAAGGAAATACCGCTGAGGTCAGCAAAAGACGCTTTGTCACCAGAATTCCAGGTCAACGGCACTAACGCTGCCCTGGGCGCGACGACATCCAAACCAAAATCGTTGGCCGTACGAAATGCTAAATCAGAAGCAATTTTCGGCATGGACAAGCCACCGGAAGCCAACACAACTTTACTCGCTTGGTAGGTTTGCCCTGAGGTGTTCACTGAGAATGTACCGTCTTGGTTTTTCTTAATGGCAGACACCTCCATACCCGTGCGGATTTCTACGCCAGCCCACTGCGCCTCACTCAACAGCATGGCTACAATATCCTTGGCGCTATGATCGCAAAATAGCTGGCCCAACTTCTTTTCGTGGTAGTCAATGCCATGGTTTTCAACCATTTCAATAAATCGTTCGGGCGTATAGCGCTTCAACGCGGAGATACAAAAATGCGGGTTTTCAGAGAGAAAGTGTTGGTCCGGGTCCACACCATAGTTGGTAAAATTACATCTACCGCCGCCCGAGACTAAGATCTTCAGCCCAACCTTTGGGCCTTTCTCCAAGACCAGGACTTTGTGGCCATTATAGCCCGCATGAATTGCACACATCAGGCCGCTGGCGCCGCCGCCAACAATGACAACATCATGCATAGATCGCTCTGCCCTACTGTTCATGGCCGCGCTATTGCCAACTGTGCCAAATGGGCGTGCAGCTCACAGGTAGCGCAGGCACTTTGCCCAACTCCGCCCAAGGTTGCCCCGGTTGGTGAAAATCGCTCCCAGTGGAAGCCAAAAATGCAAAATCTTCTGCCAATGTTGCTAGGGTATTCGTCTTCACCGGATCTTGAGCGCCAGAAATCACTTCTAAGCCTTGACCACCGACCGCTTTAAATTCATCGCACAATTTCCGCAACTTGGTCAGGGTAATGCCGTATTTCATGGGGTGGGCCAGAACCGGCACGCCACCTGCCCCGCGAATCCACTGACACGCACGCGCCAAATCTGGCCAGTTCGCTTTAACGTCTCCGGGCTTGCCTGCACCCAGGTACTGCTTAAAAGCCTGCTTCATGTTTTTTACGTAACCCGCATCGATCAAGTACTGAGCAAAATGCGGCCGACCAATAGTGCCGCCAGCGGCATTGGCCTGAGCACCCTCTAAGGTGTTTTCAAAGCCTTGACGAGACAAAATATCTGCAATGGTTTGCGCGCGCTCAGTTCGAGCTTTGGCTTGAATTTCCATGGCTTCAGTGAGGCCTGGATCTTGTAGGTCTAAATTAAGCCCCACTACATGGATATTTCTGCCAGACCATAGACAAGAAAATTCACAGCCAGTGATCAACTTTATAGATTTATTGGCCGTTTCAGACAGCACTGCCAGCTCTGCATAAGCAGAAATAGTGTCGTGATCGGTAATGGCCATTTGAGTCACTTCGCGCTCGCAAGCCAACTCTATTAATGCTTGAGGGCTCAGACTGCCGTCAGAGTGCCGGCTGTGCATGTGGAAATCAGCTTTGACGAATGCGTTTGATGCGCTCATGTAAACAAACCGGAAACTGAGATGAGCGTAAAAACGACAGAAAAATAATTGATAAATACCTCTTATAGAATTCTATTTATTTAGTTCAACGCCGCAGAAAATCCATCTGTCGACCGCAAAACATTAAGAGTCATTCAATCCATCGAAGATTTCTAGAATGCAGGTTAATTTATAGCTGAAGAAGAATATTTGGACACTGCGAGAAGTGACATTCACTGGCGACGATCTCTGGCGTAACAATACAGATTAATTGGCTCGACCAATACCCTTGCACCGCCATGCTAGAGGTTATTTCCTTATCTACTTTTTATCGCAAAAAGTAGCCGTTCTGCAAAAAGAGGTGTCTGTGGATGCTCAAAAAAAGCAGGCCCAACAGTCCTAGACTCCGCTTCAAAGAACACACAAAGATGTGTTTAATTTCATCTAGCTGCTCAAGAGAAGTTCAGTGATTTCGTTAAAACCCTTGGCGTTCGAGTAGTCTATAGCTTTTTGATCTTTGGAATTGACCAGCTCCCTATTCACGCCATTGTCTAACAAATACTTTACGATATCTTTCTTACCGCTTACAGCAGCATAGTGCAGCGCAGCATTACCTAAATCGTCTTGAGCGTCACCTTCCGCCTCGGACTCAAGCAGCAGCTTCACCATACTTATATGCCCATTCTTGACCGCGACATGCAACAAGCTCTCGCCGCCAAAAATTCGCGAAGCGTCTAAATTGAAAGAACTTTCTATCGACAAATCTTTTGTGGTCGTGAGCCAATCCAAATAGTTGCCCACATCGCCACCTATGTTAATGGATGGCTTGGTGTAATTGGGACTCACACCATGCTCAAAAAATAATTTGATGACCTCTTTTTGGTTATAAGCACAGGACAACCAAACTGAAGACAGCCCTTCATTTGATTCTTTTAGAACATCAGCGCCGCTTTCAACCAACAATTTTATTAGCATTCTGTTGCGGTTATAGGCCGCGCTAATCAGTGGCGTTATGCCGTTGTTATTCGGCTCATTTACATCTGCACCAGACTCAATGAGCAGTTTTATAATGGGTAAATTTTGAATGCGAACCGCCAGCAAGAACGGAGTTTCACCATCACTATTACTGACATCAATGCTTGCCCCTTGATTAATTAGCTCAATCACGACGTCGCGGCGGCGATTTACAATCGCTAGGGAAAGCGGCGTTTCAGCATTCTTACTTTCTGCATTAACATCTAATCCAGCGTTTATTAAAGCCGCTACAGTCTTAACTTGCCCATTTTTAGAAGCAATATGTAACAAACTATTGCCTTGAAAGTCACTGATCCTGGCATTTGCGCCCTGCTCCAACAGGTAGGTCGCAGTTTGATTTTGACTTTGAAGGCACGCAAAGTAGAGGGGTGTTTCTCCATTATGATCCTCGTAGTCAACGTCTGCGCCTTTCTCAATAAGCATCTCGACAATGTCGAAATAACCCTTATGAGCAGCATAATGTAGACCCGTACGCCCTTTTTCGTCTGTATATTTTGCATCAACTTCGCCATTTGATAGCAGTACTTGTGCAATTTTTCGTTTTCCACCCTCACAGGCTGCGATAAAAGATAATGACATAAGTTATTCGTTCTCTTGGAGTATTAACAAAGTTGCTATTTTCGCTTTCATATTGTCATCGGAGGCCAACATCAGCGGGGTTTGATCTAGATCATTTTTGATAGCCATGTCAGCGCCTTCAGCTAAAAGAAATTTGACTGTTCTATACATATTGCGAGCTACTGCTTGCTCATAATTTACATTACGCGCACACACCTTATGCAAAACCGTGTTGCCGAAACGGTCTTGGGCATTAATATCGATATGCTCTTTGTTGAGAATACATTGCATGAGTTCACAGCTTTTTTGGGCAACAAGATCCAAAGGCGTTTCGGGCACGCCGTAAGGATTGATGACCTCCTGACTTAGATCAGCGCCATGCTCCAACATTTTCTCAACTAATTTTAAATCTGTTGGATCTGAGTAAATATTTGATATGAAATCAAATAATAACGTGCTGCCATCTAAGGTGAATTGATCAAAGTTAGGCGGACAATAGCCAGCAAAAATCTCATAAATTGCCAAACTTCTTTGCTGAACTAATGCGTAATAATAAGGCGATTTTTGGTCGGTATCGGGCAAATTGGGATCGGCGCCACAAGCCAGCAAAGTGGGAATATATTTTTCCTTTCTGTTTTTTACAGCCGTGTGCAAGGCCGTCTCGCCTAAAATATTAACGCCATCTACCTCCAACCCTGCGTCAACCAAAAACGGCAACAAAGTTTCATCAGATTGCTGAAAGACAATTTGGTGTAACAACGAATTGTCCACTCGATCAACAAAGGTAATGGCGCAACCGGCATCGATTATTACTTTCAAAACGCTAAGTGGTTTATCTTTTCTCACAGCCCAACTTAGCAGGGTTTCATCATTATATTCCTCGTCAATATTCGTCACGTTAGACAAAAATTTCTGCAAGAATTGGAGAGAATCCTCATCTTCGTGAAGATGGTTGATGATGCTTTTATGAATACCTGTAAGGCCGGACTCGAATAGATCCATCTGGATGTAGGTGTTTTCAACAAGCGCATAGATCAAATCAAAAGCCTTTTCTTTGATCAAAATGTCGAAGATATTATCCTGCTCAAAAGCAGAAATAGATTCGTTGGGATCCTCAGCAATAAAAGGATTGCCGCCCAGAGCGAGTATATCTGCGGCTTGCAAAAAGCGCCTATTGTGTACGGCCTCTCGAAATGTAATTTCAGTCATTTGATATTTATTCAGCTGGTGATCGGGCTAACGCACAATCTTCCACGGTTAGATTTGTGTACTTAGATTTGTGTAAAGAGATGACGCAAAATTTTGGCAAGCGACATGGGTTTTGCGTCAAATGGTTGAGCTTTTAAATAGACCACAATTTGCTGGGCGAGAATAGATATTGCCTTTACCCTTCATCGGCTGAAGCAACCGCTGGTCAGGTTCGCTATTTTCGAAGGTGCAACTGTCGAGTCTCTATTTGATCTACGGCCATTTCCGAAAAATCTATCGAGATTCCGGCCTTCAGGCATACACAGCACGCTCTTTGCCCTCTCTTCACCCTCTCTTTGCGCGCTCTTTGCTCTCTCTTTATTCTCTCTTTGCCCAAATGCATAGAGAAATCCTAGGCTTCGCAAGCGACTTGCGGCAAACTTCGCGTTCTATTTTTTAGTAACTCTGGAGAGGCTCCATATGAAAGGTACCGTGCATTACGAACTCAGAGGCGATATCGCCCTTATGACCATCGACAACCCACCCGTTAACCCGCTTTCCTCGGGCGTACGCCAAGGTCTTTCAGATGGCGTTAACGCAGCCCTCGCTGACGACAATGTCAAAGCAATCATCCTTACCGGTGCTGGTCGTGCGTTCATTGCTGGTGCAGACATTTCAGAGTTTGGCGGCAAAGCCGAAGGCCCTAGCCTGCATGATTGCCTTACGACTATGGAAAACAGCGCGAAGCCGATTATTGCGGCCATTAACGGCACTGCATTTGGTGGCGGCTTAGAAGTAGCGTTGTGTTGCCACTACCGTGTCATTGCGGCTAGCGCACCTGTTGGCCTACCTGAAGTTAAGTTGGGCCTTTTGCCTGGCGCAGGTGGCACACAAAGATTACCTAGACTCATTGGCGCC
>QXZU01000152.1 GCA_009886205.1 K189A clade bacterium
GTAATTCTAAATCCTACTGACGCTGTGCGTGACTTGTTGGGTCGCGCGCCATAGGGCTGTCTGCCTAGGATGTCTTCGCTGTCAGTTGCGTTTTCCAATTTCAACGACACAGAAGTTGTTGCGTTAATTTGGTAATGACCGGCAAGGTCCACTGTTGTTGAAGCATCGGTTTTCTCGAAATCTCCGCAAGAGGCTCTCACACACACTGCATCAACGTAGCTGACCGTTGCATATACTGACCAGTCACTCCACAGCATCCCTACTGACAAGTTCGCTTGATGTTCTGGTATATATGGAATTGGGTCGCCCGCGCTCACAGACCCAAAGAAGTCGGTGTTGGCAATGTCGGTATCGAACTGGCTGTCGATATAAGTATAGGTCAGGCTTGCTGGGAATTTGATTGTTTCGGAGGAAAACAGATCCTTTGAAACAAGCAGTTCTAAACCCTTAACCGTTGCGGCTTCGCCATTAAAAGCGTCTCCAATAACGCAGTTTGAGCCAGATGAAGCGGTGCACTGTCCTAACAAATTGTCGTAGTCGCTTAGGAAAAGCGTGGCTTCTGCATATAAAGCGCCCGAATGCCGTAGTCCAAGTTCGTAGTTGATGGCGGTTTCTTCTTTTACGTCAGGTGCATTAGTGGGTGCGGTGAAGCCTTTGTGCGCGCCAGCAAAAACCACATTGCTGTCTGAGAGCTGATAGCTCGCGCCAATGCCCGGTAGCCAAACTTGGGTTTTGTTTTGGCGTTGGTCTCGCAAGTTCGTGTCAGTTCTCACTGCAGGCGTACTGGTACGGCTTGAGCGGGTTTCCCAGCGCTGCCGCTGTTGGTCAATGTCTTCGTAGCGTAGTCCAGGGCTGATCACCCAACGACCAAACTCAATGCGATCGTACACATGTAGTGCTAACGCTTCAGCAGATTGAACGCGATTGCCTGCGTTACCCAGTAGTCCAAGGTCGTCTAAAACCAATGCGCCACCTTGTTGGCTAAATGTACTGTTTCTTTGTAATCGGTCTTCTTCGTCTTCATGTACACGCAAGCCAAAGGAGATGTCATGTTGTGTTTCGCCAAGGCTAGTTGACCACTGCACATTCAGTTGCACGCCCCTAGAGAAATATTCTCTAGCGTTTGAACGAAGTTGGATGCTGCCCGCAGCCGTGTCCAAGGTGCCATCTAAGATCTGATTCAACTGAGCTGGGGTGAAGCCACTTAAATCTTCGCCCAAGTTGATTGCTGTGATGACCTTGGACCAGCTAGTGCGCGAGAATGATTGCGCATTACTGCTGCCATCAAAATCGATACCCTCAGTTTTGTACCAATCCCGCTCATGCTCATTGTTGTAGTACGTTGCCGAAACAGATAAATCTTCTGTGGCCTGCCAGCGATAACGCAAAATCACTTGGTCGTGATCTGTTTCGATGTTGTCCAATCTAGAGATGCCGTAGCGGCGCAGTGCTTGAGCGTTGAAGTCCGCGTCAGTTAGGCCCAAGTAGCTTTGATCAGAATCTTGTTTTGCTTTTTGGTATTTGAATTCCACGGCATGGTCCGAGTCTTTCGGGGCATAGCTGAGCTTGAGCATGTAATCGGCTATATCCAAACCACTGTCGCCACCTCGGTCAATGGACTGAAAGCCGTCCGATTGCCATTGATGGGTTTCTACTAAATAAGCGAGGCCGTTCTCTAGCTCTGCGCCGTAATAGCCGTGTAACCGGTAGGTAGAATTTTCACCTGCCTCAATATTCAGCGCGCCTGAAGCTTCATTGGGTATTGGCGTGGAAATCATATTGATGGCGCCACCTATGGTGTACGGGCCTTGAGTAATAGCTGCTGGCCCTTTCAGAACCTCTACTGCACTCATGCGGCCAAAAGTGGGGAAGTAGTAGGCACTTGGCGCAGAGTAAGGGGCGGGTGCAATGAGAACATTATCTTCAAGCAAGGTAATTCGGCCACTGCGTTCTGTCGCTACGCCACGAATGCTTAGATTGGGACGCAGTCCATAGCCGTCCTCTACTTGCACAGACACGCCGGGAACCTGGCGTATGGTGCGCTGAATATCTGAGTAGCCTTGTTGTTCTAGTTCAGCCGCACCTATGTAGTGGGCGCTGCCGCTGACCTGATCTCCGGTGATCTTCTCGCCAATAATAGTCACTTCTTCGATAAATAAGCTGCCATCATCGGCGTAATTGATAGTTGGAATAATAATGCTGGCCACTAACAGTGGTGCGAGCCTAAAAGTGGCGGTTTTTCCGGTAATTTTATTTTTCATGAATGCTTCTTTCTATTTTTGATATTTGATGAGCGCAGTTTATCTAAATGAGAATGATTATCAACAAGTAAATGATAATTATTTGCATTTAGCTTCCAACTTTTTGAAATCACCTCCTACTGTCGGCGAAATTCAGCAAAATTTGTCGTCGAAAACCAACAAAAATCGGGGTCGAGCATCGCAAGAAAGCCCGAACTCATGTATGTTTTGGGGTCTATTAGAAGGGAGCCACTAATGAGTGAAGCAATTGATACTAAATCGAGCTTAGAAGAGTCACTGGCAACAGATACACCGCTTAGTTACGTTCGCCCAGGATCTGAACAAGACACAGTGCGCGGCGATATTCCTGCCGCCAACGACTTGCCTCTTGAAGACATAAATCCTGTATGGAATAGACTTTTCGCCGAAAACCGTATGCTCGAGTATTTTGAGCGTCTGCGTCGCGACGACCCGGTACATTTCAATGAAACTGAAGTAGCCGGTAGATATTGGTCTTTAACGCGCTATGAAGAAATCAAGGCAGTAGACTCTGACCACGTCAATTTTTCTAGCGCACATGGTATTACTTTAGGTTTTCCAATAGATCAGCCTTTACCTGAAGGTGCGTTGGACATCAGCCTGTTTATTGCAATGGATCAACCAAAGCACGACGTACAGCGCAAGACTGTTGCGCCGGTAGTTTCTACAAGGAACTTGGCGGCAATGGAAAGCTTGATCCGGGAGCGTACGGGTAATGTTTTAGATTCTCTACCTGAAGGTGAAACCTTTAACTGGGTAGATAAAGTTTCCATTGAACTGACCACGCAAATGCTGGCCACCTTGTTCGACTTCCCGTTTGAAGAACGTGCCAAGTTAACGCGCTGGTCAGATGTTGCTACAGCCGTACCCGGTGGCGGCGTAATTGATACAGAAGAGCAGCGCCGCGAAGAACTCATCGAGTGTTTGGTTTACTTCACGCGCATATGGGAAGAGCGTAAGGCAAACCCTACCGACGACTTTGTCTCTATGCTCGCAAACGGTAAAGACACCAAAGACATGGAGCCTTTAGAGTTTTTAGGCAATCTGATTTTGTTGATTGTGGGCGGCAATGACACCACGCGTAATTCTATGACCGGTGGTGTGCTGGCGCTGAATGAATTCCCAGCTGAGTATGAAAAACTCAAAGCAAATCATGATCTTATTCCCAACATGGTTGCCGAGATCATCCGCTGGCAAACGCCTTTGGCCTATATGCGCCGCACTGCTAACAACGATTGTGAAGTAGGCGGTAAGCAGATTAAGGCAGGCGATCAAATGCTGATGTGGTACGTGTCTGGTAACAGAGACGAGGACTTTTTTGAACGCGGCGAAGAGCTGATTATTGATCGTCAGAACGCTCGTCAGCACTTGTCCTTTGGGTTTGGTATCCATCGCTGCATGGGTAATCGTCTTGCCGAAATGCAGCTGCGAGTACTTTGGGAAGAGATCATGAAGCGTTTCGAGAAGATCGAAGTTGTAGGCGATGTTGAGCGTACTTTCTCGTCGTTCGTCAAAGGCTACACCGGACTACCTGTCCGCGTTACTCGTCTGTAGTAAAAATTCTGCCGTTAGGTAGTTTTGCGCTTGGGCTATGCTGAAAATAATTTAGCATAGCCCTGCGTCTGCGAAACCGTGTGTTCTATCGCTTGGGCTAATCGCTTGCTGCTCAGTATTTTTAAGGTCATGTAGCAATCCTTTATCACCCTGCAACTAACCCGCAATCACTAATCTTTAGCGATTAATTTATAGCTACTAACTTACAGCTGCTAACCTATAACTGCTAACTTACAACTAATAGGAAGGATCGTTACTTGAAGAGCCTCGTCCGGCGTTTGCTTTTACCGATAGTATTGGTTTTAACCGCCTCCTTTGTTAGCGCTCAGCCTGTTAACGTCCAAGCCCCCAGCCTAACCGCAAATTCCCTACTTGAAAGCCCAGTAATCGACGGGGATGTTTTGTCTGACGCTGTTTGGCAGGGGCAAACTGGCGTTACAGGGTTCGTTCAGGTTCGCCCTCAGCAAGGTGTGCCAGCAAGTCAAAAAACCCGAGTTTATGTAAGCTACAGTGAGGACACGTTTTATTTGGCGGTGATCTGTTACGACGACGACCCCAAAACATTGATCATTTCTGATGCCCGCCGTGATGCGAGTCTAAGAAATATTGATAGCTTTCGATTTATCATTGATGGATTTCAAGACCGGCAGAATGGTTTTGTTTTTGGTACTACCCCTGGCGGCGCGCAGTACGATGGCCAAGTAACCAAGGAAGGTTCACGAGACGGCGGTGGCGGTTTTAATAAAAACTGGGACGCTACTTGGGAAGTGGCCACCAAGGTCGGTGATTTTGGCTGGAGTGCAGAGTTTGCAATTCCCTTTAAGTCTCTGCGCTACAGCTCGGCGGAGGTGCAAGATTGGGGGATTAATTTTCAGCGCAATATTGGCCGCACTGACGAAGTAACTTACTGGTCGCCATTGGAGCGGCAGTACAATTTGTTCCGTGTTTCTCAAGCGGGTACGTTGACCGGGCTGCGTGCGCCAAAGCAGCGCAACTTTAAATTCACGCCCTATTTACTGGGTCAAGTGGCCACGGGTGGTGATGCCGCGCCTGGCACTCACGATGAAACAGCCGTGGGCTTTGACGCCAAGTATTCTGTTACCCCAAGCCTAACGCTAGACCTCACTTACAACACCGACTTTGCCCAAGTGGAAGTGGACGAGGTGCAGGTCAACTTAGATCGTTTCTCCATATTTTTGCCCGAAAAGCGCCCATTCTTTTTAGAGAACGCTGGGCAATTTTCTGTCGGCGATAGAGGCGACGTTGAACTATTTTTTAGTCGCCGCATTGGTATAGACGAGGACGGTGCGCCGGTACCTATTGATACGGGACTGCGGCTGTCCGGTAAAGCAGGCGCTGCAACCAATCTTGGTCTGATGCATATGACCACTGGCGAAAACGAAGATGGTCTAGGTGAAGCCAACTATAGTTTAGCCCGGGTGAGTCAAGAATTTGGTGATCGCACCTCTCTGGGTGGGTTAGTGATAAACAAAGACGACGAATTGACCGGCGATGTAAATCGCACCTATGCAATAGATGGACAATTAGGAGTGAACGAGAAAGTCACCCTCTCCGGTTACATCGCTAAAACGGATACACCTACTTTACGCGGCGAGGATTTAGCCGGCTTAGCAAAGATCGTGTACAGCTCAGAGTCTTGGACTAATCAGTTTGCGTACTCAAAAGTAGAAAATAATTTTAACCCAGAGGTGGGTTTTCTCCGTCGCACCAACTACGAAAAAATCAGCACGTCGTTATTTCATCGCCATCGACCTAAAGATTTTCTTGGGTTGTTTGAACTGCGTCCGCATATTTTTTACCGTGGCTATAGAGATGGCGAGGGCTTTTATGAGTCGGGGTTTTTGCACGTAGACAATCATTGGGAATGGCATAACGGTTGGGAAATTCATACAGGTGTGAACTTCACCCATGAAGGTGTGCAAGATCCGTTTGAAATAAATTCTGGCACCTTTGTTGGCGTAGGCGAGTACGACCATACAGAATCGCAAATGGTACTCATCAGCGATCGGCGTAAGCCCCTAAGCCTTTCGCTGACTTCTAGAATAGGTGGTTTTTATGGCGGTGACCGCAATGCGCTGGAAGCGGATATTAGATATCGATTCGGCGATGCATTCACCAGTAACCTGACTTGGAGTAGAAATGATATTGACCTGCCGGTTAACAATGGTGCCTTTGAAGTGAATTTAGCAAGGCTGCGCATGTCTTATTCCTTTACACCGAAAGTTTTGTTGCAGGTGTTGGTGCAATATGACGACAGATCAGATTTGGTTGCCTCTAACGTTCGTTTCTCTTGGTTGCAGTCAGCAAATTCCGGTTTATATTTGGTTTATAACGAGCTAGATGACGAAACCGTTGTTGGTCCTATAGAAAAGCGCAGAGAGTTTGCAATTAAGTACTCGCGCATATTGGATGTGTTTTAGCCCCGTTTTCTAACGCCGTTTCTAAAAGTTGTTTCTTAACGCGGTTTTGGCGCTATTCCTCAAAGCAAACAATGACAGCGGCATTGGCAATGACTAAAAGATCATTGCCCTGAGCCGCAGGCACATTCAATCCGCCCAAGACAGGTTCGACTGTAACCTGTCCATAAGGTAGTTCTGCTGCAACGGCCGCTTTGTCGACACTGTCTGGTTCTGCAACACCAATGCGCACTGTAATGCGCATGTCACCAGGTGACTTATTCAGTGCGCGAAAAAAATTGAGACTCGAATGCCTAATGGCGTCAGATACAGCTCGTTTAGCTGCCTTGGTATAGTCGCCGCCGTGAACGTCGGTACCCATTCCCATTTCTGTCACATAGCGCACTAAAGCCATTGTTAACTCCCACTGTTATTGAAAAATTCGCGTGACGAATTTTGCCATCATTACCGCAACTCGCCGCTGAAGGTTTGAGCTATTGATTTAAATCCATCGCTTTAGCTACTTTGATTGTGCGTGCGACCAGTTCATCTATATTCATTTGATCAAAGCCCGCCAATGATAGGCCTACTCGGCCTTGCCATGGTTGTATCCATTGTGCGGGTATTGGTTTGCCCTGCAAGGCCCACAATGCACCAACGGTTGCGCCGTTGCAGTCGGTGTCTAGGCCCGCTGCGACAACGTCGCCAATAGCTGCGCTGAAATCGTCTTGGTGTCGCAATAACGCCCATACCACCAGCGCAAGGTTGTTTACCGTGTGCACTACGCTTAGCGTTTTGTAGCGCTCTTTGATGTGTATGGTGCCCTCAGGGTCTGAGGCTAACTGACGAGCAAAGTGAACGGCCTTAGCACATTCGCTGTCTTCTGGAATGTAGGACAGTGCTTGATCTAAGGCTTGTTCCAGTGGTTGATCAGATGCGCTATCTGCGCTGCAAAACCCAGGTATCAGCGCGCCCAAAGCCGCCACCAAAACAGCCCCATAAACGCCGTCACCTTGGTGGGACAACTGTGCATCCGCAGTGGCCAATTTCACTGCTAGGTCCGCATTGCCGGGGCATACCCAACCATAAAGATCAGCCCTAATTTGTGCACCAATCCAATCGCTATAAACATTGTCCGCGCACAGCGCTAAATCGAAGCCGGGATCTTTGCCCTCTGGAAACCATTCGTGGGCATTGCTAAGCAGTGTTTTATAGGCTGCCCGCTCGGCGGTATAAGTGCTTGCTACAGGTAAAAACTTCATCCAGCTCCGAGCTACGTCAGCAGTAGTTAACGCTTTACCAAATTTCTCCAGCATCAGTAATGCAAGCGTAGTGTAGTTAATGTCGTCGTCAGGGCGGCTGTAGGTTAAATTTTCGGCGCAGCAATTCTGGTCGATATGCTTTGACGCCAGTTCTTGCTTGTAGGGTATGTAATCTCGCAAGGGCAGTGAGTTGGTTGCGTGGAGATAATCGTTGAGCGCCTGCGGCCCTTCACGCATAGAGAACAGTTCCACAGCTTTACCTAGCATGCACCCAGAGATTCGACCCTGCCATGCTGCTCGAATCCTATCCTCTTGATTTATCGGTAATGGCAAATCCTTTCCCCTTTTTTGAAAGTTCAGTGAATTTATCCGTTCTCGCCAATTTTGCAAATAGCGGGTTGAAAACTAGGTTGTCAAAGCTGTGCAAAATTCACGCTGCGATGCACAAACTACTAGTGGCACAGGCGCGGAGTTCAGCTATTATCGGCGTCGTCTTGGGTAGGGCCAATAAGATTTATAACGAACGCGCATCCCGGCGCAGCTGGGTGTAGTAGACACTTATTTAGGCGTTTTTTTAGGTTTGGGTTGAGGTTTGGGTTGAGGTTTGGGGTAAGTTCGCTTCAGTCTAAGCGCTTGAATCAGCCGTTTTGACCTATCCCTCGATAGTCGAATTGTTGAATAAAAATATGAACAGAAATAACAGATATGAATAGAGAACTAAAAGTTTTGGACGGCGGTATGGGCGGAGAACTTATTGCCCGAGGCATAATGCCTTCAAGCGGACTGTGGTCAGCGCGCGCTTTACTCGACTCACCAGACGCAGTCATGGAGGTCCACAGTGACTATATTAAGGCGGGTGCCGAGGTCATTACGACCAACTCATATTCAACTATTCCAAGCTATCTGGCCAAAGCTGGCATGTCTGAGCGCTACGAAGATTTAACAGATATCGCAGCAAAAATGGCGCGCACTGCTGCTGATGCGGCGAGTAGTAAAGTTGAAGTAGCTGGCTGTCTACCGCCCTTGAGTGAAAGCTATCGCCACGACTTAGTGCCACCAGACGCTGAAGGGTTTGAAGTCTATAAAAACCTAGTCACTGTGCTTCAGCCGTCGGTAGATCTTTATTTATGCGAAACCATGTCTAGTGCAAGAGAGGCTGCAACTGCTGCAAAAGCGGCTAGAGCAGTGGATGCGGAAAAACCTGTTTGGATCGCTTGGACGTTAGATGAAACGCCTGGTGGCGGTTTACGCAGTGGCGAAAGTATAGCGCAGGCCATGGCTGCAGTTGCGCCTTACAGCCCAGACGCCTATTTGTTTAACTGTACTGCGCCGGAAGCCATTTCAGTTGCTATTGAGCAAATCGTTAAACTTACCGACAGGCCAGTGGGTGCGTATCCAAATCGTTATCACATACCGCCGGGTTGGACCTTAGATAACGAGGTCGGTACCAAGCATATTGAAATGACCGTTGACGAGTTTATGCAGTATGTAGATCGTTGGCGAGCCATGGGGGCTAGTGTGCTAGGCGGTTGCTGCGGCATCGGGCCTAGTTTCATTGCGGCTATTGCTGCAAGTCGTTAACTCTTTTAAAAAATTGATATAGCAGAGCCTACTATGCCGATACCCGTGATTTTAGACACCGACATTGGGTTAGACGTAGATGATGTTTGGGCCTTGGCGTATTTACTGCAATGCCCAGAGTTAGAGATAAAGCTGATTACTACATGTACGGGTGATACCACCTATCGGGCCGCGCTAGTTGCAAAGATATTGGAAGTGGCTGGGCGTACTGACATTCCAGTAGGTGTTGGGTTGGTGGGGGATGCCTCGCTAAAAACCCATAGTGAATGGTTGGGTGACTATCAACTGTCAGATTACACAGGCGTTGTTTATGCGGATGGTGTAACGGCCATTGCGGATACGATTTTGGCCAGTGAAGAAGTCGTGACACTGATAGCGATTGGGCCGTTAACCAACGTAGCCGCCGCGTTAGATCATACGCCTTCCATTGTTGAAAATTCTAAGTTCGTGGGCATGCACGGCAGTTTGCGCGTGGGCTATGTGGGTATCGCTAAAGCCATGCGCGAATTTAATGTGGTGCAGGATGCGGCTGCCTGCCAGAAAGTTTTTGCAGCGCCTTGGCCTAAAACCATTACGCCACTAGATACTTGTGGCACCGCTGCTTTAAAGGGCGATCAGTATAAGCAGGTTGCATCCAGCGCAAGCCCGCTCACTCAGGCGGTATTACAAAACCATCGTAACTGGTTTAAAGCAGCGTTAGATTGGCCGGTGATGGTAGATTTAGTGAAGAGCATGAATCCAGAAGCGCAATCTTCTATTCTCTATGACTGTGTTGCAGTCTATCTTGCGTTTTCAGAAGAAGGTATAGGCATGGAAGATCTGCCCGTGCTGGTCACAGATGATGGTAAAACACTGATAGATGCGCAGGGCCATTTGGTGCGCTGCGCAACGCATTGGTTAGACGACCAAGCGTTTTACCAAAACCTCGCCGCAAGATTGTCCTAGGCTTTGCGTAAGCGGTTAGCTCTAGGTGCGCAAGGCCTGAATGGCCTGAATGGCCTGATTCAGGCCTTGAGCCTATTAGTCAGATAATTCTAACGCCTGTTGTTCTCTGCGCAGAAGTTGTCCATTCATCGCCTCATAACGACCCATTCGTGCAACAGGGCGGCTGTAACTCTTTTCATGGCCCAGCGCCATCTCGGTGGGTTGTAGCGCGCTAAAAGATTGCCAAGTAGGCGCGCGGTCATTATTTGGGTCGCCTACTTTTGCAAACGAGGTCCAGTAAGATTGCATTTCCTTGGACAAGATTGCATCGCGTTCATCTGTTGGCCAGAGCGGAAAGGTACTGCCAAACACTGGGAAAATTTCGAATGCATGGGTGGCGCCAATGGTCTCATCCGGAGACGCGGAGCGTCGCTCGAAGAAATACATAAAGGTGGGGTTTCCTATGGCGCTGTGGCGTTGGGCCATAAAGTAGGCGTGTCGACCAAAGTAGCTGTCGCCCATAAGTTGCTCAGCGCCCTTAACAACATCGTTGTCGCCATCAATTGCATAATGAATACTCAGCGCATCTGCGTGATCGCCAAATTCTTCTTGCAGTAAACTGTCCCACTGCTCAATGGTTTCAGGCCCCCTGATGGGACTGCCATCTACCGGGGTTAAACCCATGTAATAAAGTACTGAGCCTTCATCTGCGTTGCTGCCAAGCATCAGTGGCACAGGTGCCTGCTCGCCTGAGGCAAATGTTTGTGAGGTTGATTTAGGTAGCACGTAACCGTCGATTTGTGGGTGAAAGGTGCTACTGATTTCTAAATCTATTGCCGCTTCTGCAAGCGTCTCAGTGCTCATTGCGCGTAATTTGGCTATCTCTTTGTCTCCGCTGATACCGACCATAGCGGCAACTTTACGGCCCGCACTGAAACCACTGATGGTCTCATTGGTCTTGTTAGTTGATTGGAATTGCTGAAAACCAGTGCCGCTCTGGGCTATGGCTTTGTGGAATAGCCCTCTGGCCAATGGCGAGGCCATAAGTTGGCCTACCGAGTGTCCCCCGGCTGATTCGCCGAAGATTGTGACATTGTTGGCATCGCCGCCAAATTTTTCGATGTTTGCTTTAACCCACTGTAGCGCCGCGATTTGATCCAACATGCCATAGTTGCCGGTGCTGCCATTGGCGTCTTCTGCTGCAAGTTCAGGGTGGGCCATAAAGCCGTAGATACCCAGGCGATAGTTAATGGTTACAAGTATCACGCCATTGTTAACTAAGCTCGTTGACTCGTAGTTGTCGCCGCCAGAGCCATATTGATGTGCGCCACCGTGAATCCACAACATAACCGGTAGCGGTTTTTCGCTCATAATTTCTGGGGTTAAAACATTTAGGGTTAGGCAATCTTCGGAAATGGATACTTCAGCCAGACCAGCGCCAGTTTTCAGCACCCATTGAGAAAATTCGGACATGCCTGACCCAGCGACCAAAGCGCTGACAAAAGCGTCGTTACCAATACCCGTAGGCTGCCAGCAACTGGGACCATAGGCGTCGGCGATTAAAGGCTCTGTCCAAGGCTGCACGGGTTGAGGCGCGGCCCATCGTAGCTCGCCTAATGGTGGCGTCGCGTAGGGAATGCCGCGGAAAATAGCGACGCCCTCGTTAGTGACACCTTGAACTGGGCCGGATTGCGTGTTCACCATCTGGGATGCGGGCTCACCGCATCCAGTGACAAGTAGGGCCGCTAGGCTCAGTGCCGTAAAGCCAATTATTCGATTAAGCAATTTCATTGCAGTCTCCTCAAACCAAAGCTCAAAACTAGGACAAAACTCAGACTGCGAGTATCGGCGGATTATCTGTTAAATCAAGATGAGGTTTTGCTTTGGGTAGCCTAAACTCAGGTGCATCCTCCACATTCAAGGGCTATACGAATGTACTGTTCTTGGTAAGCCTTTGCGTGGCGGGTTCATGAGGGGTTCATGAGGGGTTCATGAAGATTCATGAAAGTCGATGGGGTCAATGAGTTGTATGGGGAGAAATCAGTGAGCGCAACAGTACTTAGAATATTTTCTTATTTACCCAACCCACGGGTGTGGAAATCATTGATTGCCGCAAAGTTGCTCCAAGTAGATGTGGTGGTTACCGGCGACAAGCCAGCGAAATTAGGTGACTGGCTGTGGGATGCTCAGCCGCGGCTGTTAACTGATGAAGAAAAAACGCCAGATAACCCCGCTGCGCGTCAGGGTCGTAGAGGCTTTAAAGGCGCGCTATATAAGACCGATGAATTTCTCCAAGCCCACCCATTTGGCACAGTGCCTGCTGGTTTCAGTAGTGACGGGCAGGTGGGTATATTTGAGTCCAATAGTATTTTGCGCAGCGTTGTACGTGCAGCGCCAGATAAACCCGGTTTGCCCAAGTTGTATGGCAGTGAACATTATGAAGCCTCGCGAATAGACAGTTTTCTTGACGCCAACCTAGTTTTTGCGCGGGAAGCCCAAGTGTACTTGCTGGGTATTGAGTCGCTTAGCGAAGAGGCATACCAACGTATGGTAGGTGCCTACGAATTTTATTTGGACGGCATTGAAGCTGCGTTAGCGGGTGTCGCAACCAATGCCAGCGCAGAGTCACAAGACTCCGAAGATATGCAGGCCTCGTTTCTCGTAGGCGACACTCTGTCAATTGCAGACATTTCTTTTGTTTGTGATTTCGCTCAGTTTTTGCGCGAAGGTCATGCTGAGAACAGTCTGCATGCTCAGGGCTACAAGCTCATTAGTCGCGACGGCCTGCAGCAGTACCCTAGGGCTTACGCGCATATGCTTAATTTGAGCGCGCGGCCAGAGTTTGCAGAAATAATGGGCAGTTACCTAAATTGGTACCGCGCCAAACTATGACAGACGTTTTGCCAGTCTTGAAAAACTGAGCAGACACCAATCACGGATAAACAATAAATTTCTATTCAACATAAAAAGGAACCCATCATGCAGAATCAACAAGTACTTATAGACAGTCTGCCTACAGGCAAATTAACCGCAGATAATTATCGTCTTTCAGAATCGGCCATGCCAGAGATGGGTCCAGGTCAGGTGCTGATTAAAACCATCGCCTTTGCGATTACTGCGGGCACGCGTGCGGGTCTTCAGGGCAGCGCAAGTTATGCCGGTGCGCCCGAAGCAGGCCGGGTTATGAATGGCACGGGCGTGGGTGAAGTGGTGGCGTCTAATGTGCCCGAATTTAGTGTTGGCGATCATGTCACAGCTGCTACAGGCTGGCAGGCCTACTCTGCCCAAGATGCGAAGTTGGTCACGAAGATTGATCCCAGTCACGACCCCATTCATTACTTAGGCCCGTTAGGTATCAACGGATTGACTGCGTACTTTGGGCTTAATGAAGTGGGCCAAGCGAAGGCGGGTGAAACCGTTATGGTTTCAGCAGCAGCAGGTTCTGTTGGGCATATGGTAGGGCAAATGGCGCGTATTGCGGGTTGCCATACTGTGGGTGTTTGCGGCAGCGAAGAAAAAGGCCGCGTACTCACCGAGCAATTAGGTTTTGGCAGCGTGGTCAATTACAAAGACGCGAATTATCGCCAGAGTTTGAAAGAGGCGACACCCAATGGTGTTGACGTGTACTTCGACAATACTGGCGGCATGATCTTAGGGTCTGCGTTGTTTCGTATGAACGTTGCAGGGCGTATTAGCTGTTGTGGTGTGGTGTCGCAATATGACACCAATACACCAGAGCCAGGCCCCCGAGGTATTCCTGGATTGTTGGTGAATAATCGTATCACCATGCGCGGATTTTTGGTGTTTGATTTTGCCGAACAATATTCTATGGCCCGCGAGCAAATTCATACTTGGTTACAAAGTGGCGAAATGATCAGCTTGACTGATGAAGTCAATGGGCTAGCTGCCGCGCCAGAAGCCTTTGTAGATTTGTTATCAGGCGGTAACGTGGGTACTCGGATTGTTCGGTTGTGAGCGCTTTGGTTCCTGACAACTTGTTGTCTCTTGGGTGGGTGTTTTTATTGGCTCTGGCTGGGTTTGGCATGCCTTTATTCTCCCAGGCTTCCCATCCTAATGCGGAGATGATCGCCAGTTGTCATGAGCTGGTTTTGGACTATGCAACTTACCGTGATCAAGAAGACGCTGAGAAGTTTGCGGGTTTGTTCACCTCGGACGGTTCGCTGTCGGTAATGGATCAAACCTTTGTTGGGCATAAAGCCATTGCTGCGCGTTTGGCGAACAAAGATGGGCCGACCCTGCGCCACATGATGACCAATATTCGCATAAAGCCTGTGGACGCAACGTCTGCCACGGGCGTGAGCTATGCGCTGATCTACGGCGGCGCTAAGAGTACAGGGCCGAGTATGATCGCCAACTTCACCGCCATGGGCGAGTACTTTGATGAGTACCAGTACTCAGAAGAGGGCTGTCGTTTCACCCAAAGAAAATTTGTTGCCACTTTTTTGCCGGGCTCTTCCGGCGTTCCTGCCCAGACCACCAATACAGCTAAGTGAGCTAACTTTTGCACCTCATTGATTTTGCTGTAGTTCTATTGGTAATGCTGGCTGTGACCTATGTGGGTCACAGGCTCAGTGGCAACATAAAGGACCGCAAAGGTTTTTTCCAAGCAGACGGTTCGATGCCTTGGTGGGCAGTATCGGCAAGTATCATTGCCACCGTGGTCAGCTCTGTAACTTTTATTTCCGTGCCTGCGGCAGTTTTTGCTGAAGGCGGCAATTTAACTTACTTCCAAGTTATCTTAGGTTTGGCTGCCGGGAAGGTGGTGGTTGCGCGTTTATTGGCGCGGCCATTTTATGAAAGCCAAGGCTTGGCCACCAGCTACGAGTATATTGCTCGGCGCATAGATCCGGCCACCGGGGAGTTTTCAATGTATCTGGGCCTACTGCTTAATGTCATTAACTCAGGGGTAAAACTACTCACAGCGGGCTTGGTATTAGATGTCATCAGTGGCTGGGGACTGGCACCATGCGCATTATTTGTTATGGTGATCAGCGTACTTTGGGGCGCGCTTGCGGGCATTAAAACCGTGATTTGGACCGATTTTTTGCTCTTCGGTTTGTTTGCAGTAGGTGCCGGCTTTGCACTGATCTACATGCTCTTAGGTTTGGAACGTACGCTGCCCGATACAATCATTTGGTTAGATGAGCAAGCCAAGCTGGTGTTGTTCGACTTTGATACCGATCCGGAAAAACGCTACACCATTTGGGCAGGCGTCATTGGCGCCATCGGTTTAAGCATTGCCCAAGGCAGTACTCAAGGCACCTGGCAGCGAGTGAAAGCCTGCCGCAGTGTGGGTGATGCACAAAAAGCCTTTGATTTTGCGGCGCTGTTTTATGTCATGCACTTGGTGATTCTTGGCGTAGGTTTGGCTTTATTTGCCTTTTACGGCGAGCGAGGTTTGCCAGACGAGGTCGCTTTAGAACTAGCGAGTTCTCCTGACAGAATATTCCCGCATTTTATCGCCACTGAATTGCCTGTGGGGATATCGGGTATTTTTATTGCGGCAATATTTGCAGCGGCCATTTCAACCTTAGATTCAGCGTTGGCAGAAAGTTCAGACCTAACGGTTAATCATATTTATGGCCGCTGGCGGCCAACCGAAACTGAAGCCCATTATCTAAAAGCCTCCCGGTTCTTCATGTTGGTTTGGGGGGTGATTTTCTTTGCGTTGGCGCTGTTCTTTGGCAATTACTCCGCGGAAGGGTTGCTAGATTTAACTTTTAAACTACCTAATTATGTCTATGGCGCTATTTTTGGCAGCATTATTTTGGCGCGATTCGGTATTGGTACATTCCCAACTATTATGTTGGGTTTTGCGCTGGCGTGCTTGCTGGTGGTTTGGATGTCTAGTGCGGGGATTGCATTTTTCTATTGGTGCCCAGTTTCTGGGCTTTCTATGGTGGCCTTGGTTTGGGCGCTTAATCCGAAAGCCCCGGAGTGGCGGGGCGTAGTGGGTTAGTAGTACTTTGCGCGCGTGAAGCGCGGGCTAGCATTAGATTTATGGTTAACCTTTCCAAGCGCGTTGCTTAGTCTGGTCTGAGGCAGTAGACGTTCGAGTTCTATTGCGCTGGCTGCCGCCATTGTGCTGCTCGCGCCCATGACTGTTGTGCCTTTGTTGACGGCCATTTTGAAACCCCTCGCCAGCACTTCGATTGTTGTGGCCTGAATGGTTTCTGCGGTTGTACTTGTGCTCATACCTAGACGAATGATGCCACCTACTATTGTCATTGCGCTGGTGAGTACGGTACTTGTTGCGCGGTTTATGATCTAGGTAACCGCGCTGGCGATTGTCGTGCCGGTTATATTTGTTTCTGTGAGGCTTATTTCTGTGGTGTTTGTTTTTGTATGGTCGGTGGTTGTACAGATAATGACGCTTACCTGACCGATAGTATCGGTTGTTAGAGTGGCGACGGTCATGCCTTTGCACTTGTCGGTAGTAGACGGGGGACGGTGTTGAGTGGTATCTCATTGCGCGTCTTGGTGCTGTTCGATAGACCACTACCTGCCGAGGGCTATAGTCCGGTACATAGATGACTTGGGCGTCGCGTGGCCGAATCATTACTGTGTTTTCAGTTGCCTCGACTACCTGATGCTCATCGTTACGTAAAAAGCCAGAATCTGCTGCGGCTTTTCTATAGTCCTGTATGGCATCCAGCAAGTCGCCTTGTTGCGAGGCCGCAGCCTCACCCAGTGCTCTAGTCCAAGTTAAGTCAGCGTTCATTTTTGCCAGTACGTCAGGGTAGTGCCGCAACGCGTCAAGGGCTTGGCTTGCGCTTAGTTGCGCTGAATTGACAGGCTGCGGTTCTTGGTTATTTTGACTTTGGGGCAGTTTCTCCTGCAAACCTTCCTGCAAATAACGTGCGGCGAGCACTACGCCAACGGGATCTGTTGAGGCTGGCAGCACAATGGCAATGAGGTCGTCGGGGTAGAGGGCGATGGGGGCAACAAGTTGTTCTAGGGCCTGGCTGCTTAAGAGTTCTGAAGTGGCGTTGTCTTTCGCGGCAACGGCGGCGATAGGCAAATGGGTCACATCTGTTACGGCGTGTGCTGAAACCTGTATCAGGCCAAGTGTTGCAAGCAGAGTTAGGCTGCAAGCCCAGCGGATCGGTTGGGGGCACCCACTTGTATTGTTGTGCAAAATGTTTACGAACATAGAACCTCCTAATTCATCTGCCTCAAGGGCCTTGCATTGATATCA
>QXZU01000153.1:0-1398 GCA_009886205.1 K189A clade bacterium
TCTTTAGTATTAAGAATTTAGTTTTTAAAATAGTCGTTTAATCATTAGCGTGTTGTATTTGAGTTAAATATATATGCCGCAGCAAAAATTCGAAAGCGGCTTAGTTTAGCGTCTGGCTTTTTGCTGTTTGCCTTTTTTCGTTCTTTTGGGCTTTTTGCCTTTATCAATAAGAGCGGGGCATAGCTAACACATGCTCCGCCACATAACTGAGAATCAAGTTGGTTGAAATTGGTGCTATTTGATAAAGGCGGGTTTCGCGAAATTTGCGTTCTATATGGTATTCCTTTGCAAACGCAAAACCGCCATGGGTTTGCATACACACATCTCCAGCGGCCCAAGAGGCTTCTGACGCAAGCATCTTAGCCATATTTGCCTCGGCGCCACAGGGCAGCCCCTGGTCAAACATTTGCGCAGCTTTCTCAACCATCAATGCCGCGGCTTCAACCTGGGTGTAGGCTCTGGCAATTGGGAACTGTACACCTTGATTGGCCCCAATGGGTCTATTGAATACCACACGCTCGGACGCGTAAGCGGAGGCTTTATCAATAAAGTAGCGACCATCGCCAACGCATTCCGCAGCAATAAGAACACGCTCTGCATTCATCCCATCTAAGATCACCTTAAAACCTTTACCCTCTTCGCCCAGCAAGTTGTCGGCAGGTATCTCTAGGTCGTCAAAAAACAGCTCACAAGAGTGGTGATTAATCATAGATTCAATGGGGCGAATATCTAGACCATTGCCCTGAGCGGCTTTCACATCAATAAGAAATGTAGACAAGCCCTCGGTTTTTTTCGCAACCTTGTCTAGGTCTGTGGTTCTGGCAAGCAGCACCATTAAATCCGAATGTTCAATACGGCTGATCCAGACCTTTTGACCATTAATAACGTACTTGTCGCCCACTTTACGTGCGGTGGTTTTTAAGCTGGTGGTATCAGTCCCAGTCGTGGGTTCAGTGACACCAAAACTTTGCAAGCGCAATTCGCCTTTGGCTATTTTGGGTAGGTAGTGTCTTTTTTGCGCCTCGCTACCGTGACGCAACACTGAGCCCATAACGTACATTTGCGCGTGGCAAACGCCGGCGTGAGCCCCCGAGCGACAGATTTCCTCCATAACGACGCAGGCTTCAGCTACGCCCAGTCCAGAACCACCGTATTCCTCTGGTATAAGCACGCCAAGAAAACCAGAGGCAGTGAGTTCTGCGACAAAATCGCTGGGATAGCCTGAGGTTCGATCCATATTCAGCCAATAGTCTTCACCGTACTTGGCGCATAACTGCCGCACGGCCAGTCTAATGTGCGCCATATCGTCTTGCTTGGCATTTGCGACTTGTGAATCCTTGCCCATAACCCTTGCTCCCCTTTAGACCTGCAAAAACTTTGTTTGTTCTTGTTCTTGTT
>QXZU01000153.1:1498-14245 GCA_009886205.1 K189A clade bacterium
TTGTTCTTGTTCTTGTTACTACTTTTGTGCTTCTTCTAGTTCTGATCGCTCTTGTGTTCGTATTTACACGGAGCGACATACATTGCAGGCAGTAACCTGCAATTGCTGTTTTTTACTTTGCTGCTTTTACTGCTGCAAAGCAATCTGCGTGTCCACATTGACAGCCTCTCTATCGAATGCCCTGTTAGCCTTTACAAGCGTACTTCCAGCGATTAGCGGTTGACCACTATGTGTTCCAGGTGGGATGCTATTTAGCTTATTTGGAGATGTCTTTTTTTGGGGAGATTTATGCGACTTTTTAACATCTTGACTGTCTTGGTAGTGGCGCTTTCTAGCACCGTTTATGCTGAAGAATACAAGGCACCACGTGGACCCGGTGGCGTGCACCCAGACCTCAACGGCCTCTGGCAGGCAGTAGGCAGTGCCCATTACGATATCGAAATGCACACAGCGAGTCATTCGCTGCAACTGCGAGAAGGCCCTCACGGTCCTTTACCTGCGGTCAAAACTTTGTATCTTGGCGCCGTTGGCGCTGTGCCTCCAGGCGTTGGTGTAGTAGTTGGGGGTAAAATCCCTTACTTGCCTGAAGCGCTGGCAAAGAAAAAAGAAAACAAAGCTAACTGGATCGACCGTGACCCGGAAGTAAAGTGTTATCTACCAGGCATCCCTAGGGCCACTTATATGCCTCAACCTTTCCAAATATTTCAGAGCGCCGACTCGGTGTTCATGGCTTACCAATATGCTGGCGCAGTGCGTGAAGTGTATATGGATGATCCAGGCGAGGCGCCAGTGGACAGCTGGATGGGATGGTCTGCGGGCAAGTGGGAAGGCGACACCCTTGTGGTGGAAGTCACGGGTCAATACGATTCAACTTGGTTTGACCGGGCCGGCAATCACCACAGTGATCAAATGAAAGTCACAGAACGCTATACGCCCATGAGTCCTTATCATTTAATGTATGAAGCGACTATTGAGGATCCATTAACGTTCTCTGAACCATGGACGATCAAAATGCCGCTGTATCGCCGCATGGAAGAAAATGCGCAAATGATGGAATTTCGCTGTGTAGAATTTGTTGAAGAATTGATGTTTGGCCAGTGGCGCAGGAACCCTCTACCGCGTTAACGGCAGGGTGTCCTGATGCAAAAAGCTTACTTCGTACTGCACGTACAGCGAAGTAAGCGCCACCTGGTTTAAGATCGAGTGTCCTTCCAAAAGAAACGACAAGCGCAGTAAGTGCGATAAGTACAATCAGTACAATAAGAATAAGAACAAGAAAAATAGAAACAGAATTTGGCTACGTTAATTTGGGCTCGATTGTTTAACCTTCTAATCTAAAGGGGTATTTCTTTGTTTAACCTTCATAAAAAAGCCGCGCCGTTGGCTATTGCTGCGTGTGCATTTGCATTTGTACAAACGGCTACTGCTCAATCGGCCCAGCAGATACCAGATTTAAGCGGCACCTATGACGTTGCCACGTTAACCCCCCTTGAACGACCAAAAGCATTTGCTAATGAGTTGTACCTCAGCCGTGAAGATGCAGAAAAAATTCGCGCAGCCGACGCAGCACGTAAAGCAGAAACCAACGAGTTAAGCGATCCAAACAGAGAAGCGCCACCTGCTGGCGGCGATGGTTCGCCCGGTGCTGCGGGTAATGTAGGTGGCTACAATGCCTTTTGGATAGATAACGGCAATGACTCTTTTGCGGTCGATGGTAAGTTTAGAACTTCAATTTTGACTCAGCCTCAAAATGGTCGCCGTCCAGCGCTGACCACTGCAGGGCAAAAGGCCAGAATGGAGAGGGTAAGAAACTATCGCCCAAATCAAGGCTCGGCTTGGTGGGTTAAGGAGGATCGCCAAGGTCCTTACGATAATATGGAGCTGCGCCCTCTAGCCGAGCGGTGCATTCTTGGCTTTGGCCCGGTTGCCGGCCCGCCCATGTTTCCCGCCCTATACAACAATGTGAAGCGCATTGTGCAAACCGATGAACATGTGATGATCTTGGTGGAAATGGTCCATGACGCAAGAGTCATTAGACTTAACTCTGAGCATCGACCCAGCCATATCAAGACTTGGATGGGCGATTCCATTGGTCATTGGGAAGGCGACACCTTGGTGGTTGATACCACGAACTTCACAGCTCAACCTGCCTTGTACGGTGCGACAGAAAACCTGCACGTTGTGGAAAGGTTCAAAAAACAGCAAGACGGCACGCTGAATTATAGTTTTGTTGTAAACGACGCTACGGTTTGGCAAACCCCTTGGGGCGGCGACTATCCTTGGCCTAAAACCAACGACAAAGTGTATGAATACGCCTGCCATGAGGGTAACTATGCCTTGGGCAATATTATGCGAGGCGCGCGTTTACTCGAGCAAGACGCCCAACAATAGAAAAAGCGCAACAATCCGGGGTAACTAATTAGGTCGGGCCGACAGTTTTGGGGTTACTATCCTGAGCGCAGTTATTTAATATTTGAACTGAAGGCGCAACACTTATACATTGACGTTGAGTGAAGCCTCAGGGCAATTTCAACTGAAAGAACAAGTTTAAAGAACAAATTTAGAGAACGAGTTTAAAAGACAAGTTTTAGGACAATAGTCGCATCTAGATTCAGCAGATCTACCAAATCAGATCTACCAAATTAGATCTATCGCACTAGATCTAATCATTGTGTTGATAACATTGACCGATAAAAGAGGAAGAGAGCAAAACCATGAAGATTAATCGTTTACTCGGCGCAATCGTCGCACTGGGCAGTGCATCACTATTGCTTGGTTCAGTTCAAGTGGGCGCACACCATGCATTTGGAGCGGAATTCGACCCCAATCGACCACTCATTCTTAGAGGTCCCGTGGTTAAAGTTGAATGGGTTAACCCTCACGCTTGGATCCACATGGAGCACACTACGGAAGCCGGCGATAAAGAGGTTTGGATGGTTGAGGGCGGCACACCGAATACTTTGCTGCGCCGAGGGCTGAATAAGCGGTCCTTGGTGCCTGGCACATTTATTGTTGTTGACGGTTATCAGTCTAAGGATCGGTCCAAGCGAGCAAATGGCCGTGACGTGACCTTGGAAGACGGCAGAAAAGTCTTTATGGGTTCATCGGGCACAGGTGCACCGAAGGACGGAAGAGACGCCAGCGAGCGCTAGATTTGACGCCCACTGATGAAAAAGCCGAGCTTGTCTCGGCTTTTTTGTGGATGCTCTTTTTTGTTCATCAACATTATCGGAGAGGGCGCTTAAGGCTGAACTTATGGCATAAAAGCCGCGTAGCAGCCCCAGTGAGTACCCAAGTGTGTGCTAAATACCCAGCGAGCCATCTTGTTTCATAGATTGGTAAAGACGATTAAACCCCCACCCAGCTAGTCCGCTGACTGCAGCAGCTAAGGCAAAAATCCAGGGTCCAATGCCCGACCATCCAATACCTTCCCAGCCGGTATACAAAAAGATGCCTATGAAAGGCGCGGTGGCGCCTCGCAAACCCGTAAGGGTTACGTGCACCCCCATGTATTGGGACAGTTGATTAGCCGGTGCAAAGTCATTGTGCCCAAGCTGCCAGGCAAGGGTGCCTCCGCCTCTCGTGATACCCATAATAAAACGCCCCACATAGAGCCAAGTAATAGACCCAAGAATAGCGCCAACAAAAGTAAACAATTGTGCAACAACCCAGAGCACACTCTGCCTTGCGCGAAATTGGGCTACGTGAACACGGTCTAAATAGATGGCCCACAGGGGCAGCGATACCAAGCTCATGACCATGGGAATCACCATAACGATCATGAGTGACGTTGTGTAAGAGGCCTGCATTTCCCGAGTGATTAAGAAAATTAACGGTGCCTCCATGAGCATATTGCCGAACCCGGCACCAAACATAGAGAGCTGGTAGCGGGCAAACCGTTTGTCTTGCCTTAATATTTGAATGAAGCCTAGGCGTTTTTCCTGTTTGGCCCCCTGGCGTTTTTCTTCCAACAAATGCTCAGCTTCACCTTGAACGTTAACCCGACTAAAGAGGAATATGCCGACAATGCCGAGCACCGCGCCACTGCCGTAAAGCAAACCAAGACTGGTCGGGAATGCGTCAAGAAAGGGGCCAATGATAGAAGAAATAGCCACCGTGACTAGGCTGTTGATCATCTGGATTTGGCTGGTGGCTTTGGCTCGGTTGTGGCGCGCATAGTTGAGGCTCCAGACCACACTGCGCAAAGTCGTTAGTCCTGCAACGCAAAGCCGCGAAAAAATCATGCAGCCAACCAAGATAAAGGCGCCCATCTCATTAATAGGTGCCACTGCTACGGCTAATACACAGAGCATGACAACAATTTGAATCACCGTCATGGTTGGCACTTTGCGCCTACCACTGGCCAATTTGCTCCAAAGCAAACTAGATAAGTTAGCAAACATTGGCGCAGCACTGATTAAAGCTAAGGTGAAAGGTTCTACATCGTAGACCTTGGCGGCAATAACGCCCACAACGCCGCCTTCCAACAGCACCAATGCACCGGGCAAGGTAAATTCACTGAGCTTTTCGTAGGTAAAACTGCGCTGTATTTCTGGGCTGAAATTGAACCGTCGTTGACTCAATGAAATACAACTATGGGGTTAATCAACGGTTTGGACCTCTGTTCATGGGGTAGGGTTGCCAGCGTTCCAAATCTACCTTGGGTAGCACTGTTGGATTAACGCAACTCATAGGCCAACGGCCACGTAAGACTAAGGCGACCTCACGGCCAACCCTTCGCCTAGTTTCTGGTCGCATGCGGGTGGTTGCAGATGCCACATGGGGGCTAATCAAAACGTTTTCCATACTAAGCAATGGGTTATCTAGGGCAGGGGGTTCTTGTTCCAATACATCTAAGCCAGCGCCGGCAATTGCATCGGACTGCAAGGCTTGTATCAGCGCTTGCTCATCAATAATTGGCCCGCGTGCGGTGTTCACGATGATGGCGGTATGTTTCATCCGCGCAAATTCAGCGGCGCTGAAACTATGGTGGGTTTCTTCATTGTGTGGCGCGTGGACAGACAAATAGTCTGCACGGGTGAGCAATTCATCGAAACTCACCGGTTCCACACCGTCTTGCGAAATTACCAGTTCGCTGACGTAGGGATCATACGCAATGACATGCATGCCGAACGCTTTAGCGCGCCTTGCAGTACATCGAGCGACATTGCCGTAGGCGAAGAGTCCTAAAGTTTGACCCATCATGCGCGGGATGTGATTTAACAATGGACGTCCAGACCACCACTGATCTGTGGCGCTCATACGATCCATAGCCTTCATGCGTCGGGCGCTTGCCAGCAACAGCATCATTGCATGGTCAGCGACTTCCTCAATAAAGACATCCGGCACATTGGTCACCACAATGCCTGCGGCAGTGGCGGCCTCTATGTCCACCATATCTACACCAACGCTACCCACACCAATCACCACGCATTGCTCTAGTTGGTTGATAAGGTCTGCATCTATACGAAACCCCCAAGACGTAATAATTGCGTCCATGCCCCGAACGCCTTGGGCAAACTCTTCAGGGGTGTCAGCTGACACTTCAATGATATCTGCTATGGGTGCCAGAGCTTCCAACTCCAAAGAATAACGAATTGCCACCGCTTCGGGGTTTGCTTGACGAGGTAATTGGATACCAATTTGCTTTTTCATAGACCCTCCCAAATTCATCAAAGATTAGCCCGCTTTACCTACTACCCAACCGGGGTGACCTAGGGTAACAGTACGTTGTTTTCTAAAGCTAGGTTAATCATCTGCGCTGATGATTTGACGGCGATAAGTATTTTCGGCGCTGCTAGTCGCCGAAAAATGCTGGTACCCTTATCGCATCACCCAGCGCCACACTGAAGCGGTGTTGGAAAAATATTAGGCCTATTTTTTGAGTAGGGCCTATCTAAGGCGAGGAATTTGACTTGAGCGAATGGCTAAATTTAGCAATGTATCTGTTTTTCAGTGCTGCAATAGGCGCTGCAGTCAGCGCAGGGTTGTTGCATAAAAAACACCGGCAGGCGTTGCTCAGCGAAGTGGAAGCTGCGGAAACACTGGCTAAGGCCCAAGGTTTTCAAGAGGGTTTGCACGAAGGTCAATCGCTCAAAGCGCAACAACTGGGTGAAGCAGAACAGCATTTAGCCGCAGCAAACGCTCGGCTTGAAGTACAAACCCAGCAACTGGACCAACAACAGCAATTTCTCAACTCAGCTCGGACAGATTTGAGTCAAAGCCAAAGCGACTTCGCCGCGCTCAGTGCACGAATGGAGGAAATCAAAGCCGGTTTTCAGGAAAAAGAAAAACTCTTTAACGAAACCAGTAACAAGCTAAAGCAAGAATTCGAGCTGTTGGCGAACAAAGTTTTTGATGCCCAAGGCACACGCCAGCAACAATCATTGCAGCTCATGCTCAATCCGTTTCGCGAACAAATCGGCGACTTTAAGAAAAAGGTAGAAGAGGTCTACCAAAGCGACACCAAAGAGCGCGCATCACTGCTAAACGAAGTACAAAACCTACAAAAGGCCAGCGAGCGCATCAATGCGGAGGCCGAGAATCTGACTAAGGCGTTAAAGGGTGACAATAAACTCCAAGGTAACTGGGGCGAACTAGTCCTGGAGCGAGTCTTGGAAGAATCTGGGCTGCGCAAAGACTACGAGTATTTTGTCCAGACCAGTAGCCGCAATGCAGAAGGGCAGATAAAACGCCCGGACGTGGTCATCAGACTGCCAGATGGCAAAGATGTCGTTATAGATTCTAAAGTGAACCTTGTCTCGTATGAGCAGGCGGTCGCCAGCGAAGAGGATGACGAGCGCGAACAGTACTTGCGCGCGCACTTGGCTGCGCTGCGTAGCCAGATTAAAGGCCTATCTGAGCAGGACTATGATCAACTACCAGACATTCGTTCACTTGATTTTGTGCTGCTGTTTATTCCCATTGAATCTGCCTTCACTCTGGCAATGGAGGCGGATCGGCGGCTGTTTACTGAGGCATTCAACAAACGAATTATGCTGGTCAGTCCCACGACCTTAATGATGGCCTTAAGGATCATCAATAACCTGTGGCGGGTTGAAAAGCAGAATAAAAATGCCCAAGAAATAGCCAGCAAGGCCGGTGCCTTATACGACAAATTGAACGGTGTAGTGGAGGAGGTTGACAAGTTAGGTAAGCAGTTGGGCACGCTGCAAGGTACCTATGACAACGTTTATGCTCGCCTAGCTTCTGGCCGTGGCAATTTGGTGCGCCAAGCAGAGCAGTTCCGCGAGCTAGGTGCTCGAGTGAAGAAACCTATCACACCGCAGTTGTTACAGGAAATGGATGACGAAGATCCAGCAGATTCCGAACGCACACACTGACAATCCCCACTGGGATAACAGGGTAAGTGGGGCGGTTAGGCGGTTGGTTGTCGTTCAGTAAGAACAAACGCAGGGGTCTCACAAATAGCATACGGGTGAATTTGGTTCTCCTGTAACGGCATACGCAGAGTTCTAATGCCCTCAACCTGTTCGCGCAAAATTTGCTCGGCACTGGTTTTATGCATAACGCTGTCTATGTCCTGCCATATGGGGTTAACCGCATGTAACTCGCCAAATTCGCAGCGACTCTCCCAGCGATTACTCGTCAAACTCAAAACATCAATCTTGCTGATCATGCTCCAATGGGAATAAGCCGCTGCCTGTCCATCACTTACACTGGCGAAAAGAATGGGCATGTGGCTTTGCTCAGCCTGGGCTTGAGCGAATAATTGCGCGGCGACAACCCAAGGGTGGGTGTCACGATAAAATCCCTGCCCTGAACTTTCTAACATAGATTCAATTGCCCGCTGGGTCACCAAAACGACAACACAATGCGGGTAAGCGGGCATGGGACTATTTTCCATCTTGAATTCCTACAAAACTGGGTTAATCAATGGTTTTTCTTGCTGTAGCAGCAGCGGACTCGACAATACTCTACAAAGAATCACCTGCGCTAAACAAGCACGCATTGCGTTTAACTGTGACCGCGAATGCGGTACTAATCCTTACCATTGCGCGAATCCGCTGGACTGGTCATTGATCTTTTACGTCGTTACGTGCGCTAATTCATCTTGTGACTGAATCTATTTTAACGCCCCAAAACCCAGCGCCCGCAGATTACTACCAAAACAATTTTTGTAGTGTCTTTGAGTTCGTATTGGCGCGTTTTCAGGGTATTGCGGATGACTCAATTATTACCGATCTGCAATCCTATCTTGGGGCATCAAGCGATGCTCAGAGGCTATTTGCCCGACTGCTCACACGCAAAGGTCCAACGTTCCTAACTGCCTCGCTGAAATATGCCGAAGTCTCCAAACTAGACCTGGCCATCAGCGAACTGAGTGACCTGAACCTGCTCAAAATATCTTCACCTGTGCCTGGCGACCAACTATTAACGCTACTGACAAAGGCGCAAATCCTCGACTATTTTGCCTTGCCAAAGGCGGTGGCTAAAACCAGTAAAGGAGACATTGTCGAGTACTTGCTAAGTGGTGGCAGTGACCTGCAAATTTTCCAGCGCTGCGCCAAACATACGCGTTGGATAACCGTGGCGGCCCCAGATCATTGGTGGCTTATCAGCACATTGTACTTTGGCAATTCCGGTCAGGATTGGTCGACATTTGTGCGCAGAGATTTGGGCCAGCTAGCCTATGAAAATGTTGCCTTGCAGTCCCAGCAATTTGAAACCAGACAAGCCCTTCAAGGCCACCAAGAAGAGAGATTCTTTAGCAGCCTAATTTATCGTTTAGATGAATTTCCCTTTCTTGCTGATGCGCTACTTGAAAAACTAGCCAGCACTGTAGTTACCAGCCAAGGGTCGCGCTCGCGCCATCGGTTAAGACAGCGCAGCTTGTTACGCTTGGGTAAATGGGCTGAGAAAGAAAAGTTGTTAGACTTCGCCCTTGCAGCCTATGCGGGCACTGATATACCGCCAGCACGAGAACGGCGAGCGAGAATTCTAACTAAGGAAAAGAAGGTTGAAGAAGCCAACGCCTTACTTAAGGAAATGCAAAGCGCACCGATTTCAGCAACTGAAAGGCTATTTGTGGAACGCTTTGGCAACCGTGGCGGGGGCTATCAGCCACCCACAACAATAATCGAAATTGAAGACACACCGGAGTCGGTAGAGGACTTTGTCTTAATGGAACTGATCCAAGAGGGTGGCTGGGGTGTGCACAGTGAAAACCTGATGTTAAAAACGCTAACGGGTTTAATTTATTGGCCAATTTGCTTTGCTCCCATTACCGGCGCATTTACCAATCCTTTCCAATCCGGCCCCCACGACCTTTTTGAAACAGATTTTTTTCTTCAGCGCATGGATGCCATAGTAGCCCTTGAAGCCTCGGTCTCATCAGACGCAGACTTTGTTGCTCACATCACCCGCGTTGCCACGGAAAAACAAGGCATCGCCAACCGCCTTGTCAGTTGGGGGTTGCTTGAATCTATTCCCGTTGACGAATGGCTGTCCGCTATACCTATCGCTCAGTTACGACAACTAAGCCACTTTCTAATTCGTAATCTCTCTGAGTATAGGCGCGGCTTTCCTGATCTATTTGTCTGCTACGAATCAGGCCGGGTGGAATACGTTGAGGTAAAAGGGCCAACGGATCAGTTACAACCACAACAACGAGCATGGTTTGAAGAGTTCAATCGAATGAACGTACCTGCGCGTGTAATAAAACTGCAGTTGTGCAAGTGAATACGTTATCTGTGCGCGCGCTTGCGGACTTTGTTTTTCGCAGTGGCGACCTATATCCGCCGTTTCAGGGTCCCAGAGTGGAAGCTATTGAAGGCATTGAAACGCAACAAAAGCTGCAACAGCTCAGATCAGAAAATGACCCAGAATACGCAGCAGAGGTTTCGGTCAAGCACTCGGTAACCTTGCTCAATGAAACTTGCGAGTTACGCGGTCGAATGGACGGGCTGAGTAAAAGTGCGACCGGCACCTGGATAATTGAGGAGTATAAAAGTACCCGCGCTGAGAATAAGCCTTTAGACAGCGTAGATCATGGGCAGTGCCTACTTTACGCAGGATTGTGGGCTTTGCGAGAAAACCTTTGCGGCAGCATAGTGCTGCGCATTATTTATGTACATCCAGATACGCTGGTTGAACATAGCTATGAATTTTCTATAGATGCAGGCCAAGCCGTTGCTCAACTCATACTGAGCTTGTGTTGCTATGAAAGCCGTATGCAACGAGATTTACATCGTCATCAACTGCGTCATAAATGGGCTGACTCTTTGCTGTTTCCTTACGGAGATTTCCGTCCGTCCCAGCGCGCCATTGCCCGCAGAGTTTTTCAGGCTCAGCGTAACAGCGAGAATTTACTGCTAGAAGCAAGCACCGGCAGCGGTAAAACCATGGCGGTTCTATATCCTGCATTACGCGGACAAAAAGTCGGCGACAAACTGTTTTTCTTAACAAGCAAAAGCCGCGGCGCTGATGCACTGCTTAACGCAACAAGAGATGTCACGCGAACGAATAGCAAAGGCGCTGAACAACTTATCGCGGTGCAGCTCACGGCCAAAGAAAAAAGTTGTTTGGTGGCGGGCATGCCCTGTAGTTCAGAGCTGTGTGAATATGCCGCAGGGTACTACGACAAATTGCCCAAAGCCGTTGAACAGTTGATTCAGCAGGGCGGTGTTGTTGATCAAGCACAAATCGAGGTGGTCGCGAGAGCGCACAAGGTCTGCCCATTCGAGTTGAGTCTAGATCTTGCTACATGGTCTGACCTTATTATTGGCGACTACAACTACATATTTGATCCTGTGGTTAGGCTGCAGCGTTTTATTGCTCAGCCCAATATGCACCTGCTTGTAGATGAGGCCCATCAATTGAGTCCGCGAGTTCAGTCGATGTTGGCGGTACAGGTCAATTCAGTGGAAATTAGAACAGCGAAAACCACTAAGAATAAACTGATGCTTAAGCGGGTCACCTCTTTAGAGCGAGCAATAAAAAAAATTGCCAAGGGCCTAGACGAGGGCGAGCACAGTGTTACGCAAACAGACACTTTGGACAGAGCCGTATCTCGATTTCTCGAAAATTACGACCATGCAGAACAACTAGAAGATCGTGAAGAGGATTTAGAGCGTCTATATTTTGCCTGTTTACGTTGGGCCAAAGGCGCTTCTTGGTTTGAGAAAAAGCGTTTTCGTTACCTTGTCGAAGTGAAGGACAAAAACATCCAAGTTCGGCAAGTGTGCTTAGACTCAGGGCACTATGCAGCCCAGGTTATGTCTGAGTACGCCAGCACAGTTAGGTTCTCGGCAACGGTTTCGCCGCTCGCTGTTTATCAGCAGTTGCATGGCCAAGTTACCAAAGAAGCGGATTTTTCCGAACGCGCAAAAACGCCTTTTAGTGCGGCGCAAACCCACGTGATGATCATCAAGGATATTCCTACCTATTTGCAGCAAAGAACTCAAAGTCTGCCAAAGATTGGCGAACTGCTAGATATTCTGACCGCGAGTAAGCCCGGTCGTTACCTTTTGGCCATGCCGTCTTACGCGTACTTGGAACAATTTAGAAATGAACATATAGCTAGCAGTTCTAAAGCTGAACAAGCGAGCAAATTTTTGTACCAAGAGCGTGGTCAAGACACTGATGCGCAGCAAGCGTTGATGGCATCATTTTGTATGCATGAGAACGTTGTAATGGGAGTTGTTCTTGGCGGCGGGCTCAGTGAGTCGGTAGATTTTGGTGAAGCTAAATTGAATGGCGTGGTTATAGTGGGTCTGGGCCTACCGCCGCCCAGCTTAGAACGCAATCTCATGGCTGAATTTTTTGCGGGCAACGAAAACGGCGAGCTAGGGCAAACAATGGCGTACAACCAACCTGCTATGGCTCGAGTCATTCAGGCAGCCGGGCGTTTGATTCGCTCGCCGGAAGATCGGGGCGTAATTTGCTTAGTTGATCCAAGGTTTGAGCGACGCGAATTTCAAAATTTCTTTCCGGCTTACTGGCAACCCCGCTCAATGCGCTTAAGTGAGGTAAAAACTTCAATTAATTCATACTGGTTACATGACATGTCGGCACGCGAAGACTAAGCTAGCGCCATGACTAGACGAACCAAAATTATTTGTACCATAGGCCCTGCGACTGCCAGCTTCGATATGCTTAAAAAGCTCTACGATGCGGGTATGAACGTTGTGCGGATTAACATGTCTCACGCAGATCACGAAAGTGCCTTGCAAGTGATTAATTGGATTAAGACGCTCAACCGACAAATTGCCTATCCCATTCCAATTCTTTTGGACACTCAAGGGCCAGAAATCAGAACCGGGGTATTAGAAAACCCTATGGAGTTGAATACCGGAGATGTGGTCACGCTGTCTGTTCGCGATGGCGACATGATTGAACAACGATCAATTCATGTGAACTACACCGAACTCGTAGACGTTGTGGAAGTGGGTCGTATCATCACCGTGGACAACGGCTTGATGAACTTCAAAGTGTTGCAAAAAATGGACCGCCAACTTACCTGCGAGGTGATTGATGGCGGCACATTGGGCAGTAGAAAACACGTTAACCTTCCCGGGGTACGCGTCAACTTGCCAGCCATTACCGCAAAGGACAGATTAGACATTGCCTTTGGCATTGCTAATGAAGTGGATTTTATAGCTTTGTCATTTGTCCGCAGTCCAGACGATGTTGTTGAGTTGCGAGAGTTGTTAGCCGAAAAACAACAAAGCATTAAGATCATCGCAAAAATTGAAGATCAGGAAGGTGTGAACAATATTCATGAGA
>QXZU01000154.1:0-7722 GCA_009886205.1 K189A clade bacterium
TGCCTCTACTTTGTGCCTCTCCTTTGCCTTGTTTTCGTCTCGCTTTTCCAGCTCTCTAGCTTCTCAGTGGTCCCTATGACCTTTTTCTCCCTCTCCTTCTCCGTCACGCTCTAGCGCTAAGGTCTATTCAATTTTTCTTTGCATTTTTTTCGCCTCATTGTCCTCCCTATTAGTTGGTGCGGCTAAGTCGTTTCAATTTCTCTTGTCCCCCAGTTTGAAAATTCTCTGTTTTTACGCCATGGTGCTTGCCGCAGTCGTATTAAAAGGGGAGAAAAAGTGCCGATTAATATTTTGGGCATGATTGGTGTTACGCCGCCTGCATCGGCTTCTACGGTGCACATTGTGGGTGGTGGGGTAGATGCAGACTACATCAGTACATTCACGCAGGTACATGAAGCGTCTGATTTTGACGCGGTGCTGATTGGTCATTCTTCTAGCTCAGCGGATGGCTTTGCGATTGCTCAGCATGCGGCCTATCACACTGAAAAGATTAAGATTCTATTAGCACACCGCCCTGGTTTTGCCGCGCCTACTCAAGCCGCTCGACGGGTTGCGACGCTAGACAATCTTATTGGTGGTCGCCTTCTGCTGCACATCATTACCGGTGGGGTGGATGCAGACCAGCGTCGGGATGGCGATTATCTGCCGCACGATGAACGCTATCAACGTACTGATGAGTATCTCGAAGTGATGCGCAAGGTTTGGACCAGTGATAAACCTTTTGATTTTGAGGGTAAATATTATCAAGTGAGCCGCGCAGCTTCTGAAGTGGCGGCGGCGCAATCGCCCCATGTGCCGTTATGGTTTGGTGGCATTTCAGATGCGGCAATCCCCGTGGGCGCAAAGCATTGTGATACCTATGCGTTGTTCGGCGAACCTCGCAAGCAGGTATCCGAGCTAATGGCGCAGTTAGACCAGGCTGCGCAAGGCTTTGGCCGTAAGCTGAAATACAACCTGTCTTTCCGGCCTATTATTGCCGACACAGAAGAGGCTGCGTGGCGTAAAGCCAAGGATATTTTGGCGGGTGTGGAAGCCGAAGCGGGTGGTCGCAAGTCCACCAAGCAGCCTGAGGCGGAAACGGCTCGTCGGTTGAGTAGCTTGATCGAGGGTGGTGAAGTACAAGACGAGCGTCTGTGGGTGCCTATTGCCGCAGCTGCTCAGGGCAGCGGCAATTCAACCGCCTTGGTAGGCACGCCTGAACAGGTGGCCGAAGCCATCGCCAAGTACTATGACCTAGGTGTGAGTGGCGTGCTCATTCGAGGCTTTGATCCATTTGAGGATGCCAAAACTTACGGCGAGGAGCTAATTCCGTGGATCAGAGAGAAGGTAAAACAGCGCGATGAGGCTAAAATCTGACAACGCGCGCTTTGTGTTTTGGCGTGCTGCTGAAGTTGGAAACGGGGATATGGCGACGCCGCTTTGCTGCAAGCCAGTCAGCTTCGCGCGCTTAATACTTTGCTCAGTAAACGAGGGCTGGACCGCATATTCGTCGGTTGTCTAACAACAGCTGGGTTTAGATAACACGGCCCTCTAATGGTCCAACCACTGCCCAATCTACTAAAAAGGACGCAACGGCAAGCACCACGCAGATAAGTCCGATGAAGCCAAGTAGTCTCCAAACATGAAACGTCTCTTCTCCCTTGGGGGCATGGTCTTGTTCTTCGGGTAACATTTAGCGGCTCCGTTGTCGTTCTCTGTTGTTCTCGGTTGTTGTTCTCGGCGGTCGTTCTTTAAAGTACCCGCCAGAGTACCCGCCTTCACGAGAAGACTGTATCTGTCTCAAAACCTAAGTGTTGGAGTTTTCACGTCTGTGCAGTGTGAAATCATCCAATTTGTCGGGCGATGTTAGATTTTGTCTAAGTAGTGCGCATTAACGTACTCATCGCTTCAGCAGTGAGTCCTGCAGCTTCACCTGAACGCAACACGTCGCTCCAACTGTTGTCGTCTATGTCGACACCATTTGCCTCTCTAGCGGCTTTCGTTATTTGTTCTGGGTCGCCTGGAATCAGAACTTTCTCTGTGCCGTCTACTGGGGTGCTGGCGTAGATGTAATCAATCATTGCGCTGACTTCATCGTCAAATGCTTGCAAGTCGCCAACCGCGGCAGGGTCAATGATAATGGACAGCATGTTGTTTAAGGTGGCCCCTAAACGAACATTTTTGGGTTGCATAGTGAAGTTGCCGCCCAACCCGCCTCCTAACAGTTCGCACATCACCATTAGCCCATAGCCTTTGTGTTGGCCAAAGGGTTGCATTGCGCCTTTGGCTTCAGGTCCAAAGATTACTGCCGGATCGTTTGTGTCTACACCATTCTCGTCGACTAAGGAGTTGGGTGGCACGGGCTCACCTTTCATGTGCGCAACACGCACCTTGCCAGCGGCAACGGTAGTGGTGGCCATATCTAAGACCACATGTTTGCCGTCTGCTCGAGGCACCGTGCAGCAGAATGGATTGGTAATAAAGCGGCGGTCGCGCCCGCCGTAGGCCACTACCATGGGGTCGTGACCCACCACATTGACATAATGCGTGGACACCAAACCGGCGTCTGCACACGCTTCGCCAAATGCCCCTATTCTGCCAAGGTGCGCTGCATTGCCCAGGGCAACACAGCAGATGCCGAGTTGTTTGGTGCGCTCAATGCCCAATGCCATTGCTTGCATACCTACTACTCGGCCCATACCGAGTTCTGCATCAAAGGAAATAACCGCGCCATTGTCTTTGATCAATTTCGCATCGTTTGCTGGATTGATATGACCTGCTTTCATAGAGCGTACGTAGCTTGGGATCATGCCCACGCCATGAGAGTCGTGACCTTTTAGGTTTGCTTCAACTAGGTGAATGGCCACGGCTTTAGCGTTTTCTTCGGGAGCGCCTGCCGCGTGAAGTATTGCGCTGGCTAGGTTGGTCAAATTTTGGTGTTGAATGATCATGGTGTTTCCCCAGCCCCTAGCTACGTTATTAGTGAAGTTTTTTCAGTCGTAAATAATGTCTTGATCTGGCTAAGAGCGCCAGTAGGAAATTCAGTGAGGGTGAGCTGCGTCACATTATGCTCATTGAATTTTTCTGAAAACAGGTGAGCGCTTTGCCGTTGTGCCGGTTTTGTCAGCGCTCAAGCAGGCGGCA
Source organism: K189A clade bacterium (assembly GCA_009886205.1). GTDB lineage: Bacteria > Pseudomonadota > Gammaproteobacteria > Pseudomonadales > Azotimanducaceae > UBA4421. Next base: position 3,124 of record QXZU01000154.1, read on the forward strand.
ACATTAGGGAGAGAAATAAAGATATTGGTGAGTCAAGTCATTGAGGAACAACGACTTTTGCTAAATTTGCTAGCCTGCTAACGGTCTCTAGAAGACGGTTCAGCAAACAAGCAAATGGTGCACCCGACTGGATTCGAACCAGTAATCGCCGGTTTCGTAGACCGGTGCCTTATCCAGTTGGGCCACGGGTGCTCAACGAGGGCAGCATTATCTTGAAGAATGCTTTGGATCTCAACTCATTTAGTACTCTTGAGCAAAACTAATTTCATATTCGGACATTTTTGCACTCTTTTGTTGCGCTAAGGTCGCGCTAAGGCGGTATTTATCGTCCGTAGAATTTTTGAATGGCGTAATCTGTCGGGTTCGCTATACACTCTGATAACAGAATTTTCACCATGCAAAACGGTGAGTTAGGTAATCGGAGGTACATGTGAGTGGGCTTTTAGAATCTGGTGTTGAGTTGATGATGATAGGCATGGGAACGGTGTTTTCCTTCCTTGCTTTGCTGGTTGTTGTTACCCAGACCATGTCATGGGTGGTTTTGAAATTTGGCTTGGCGAGTGATCCGCAGGTGGCAAATACAGGATTAGGTGCCGCAGACAAATTGGCCAACACTTCCGGCCAGTCAGCCCAGCATGTTGCAGCAATAGCTGCAGCTTTAGACACTCACTTGCGAACGAAAAAACCCTAATCTGAACCGGCGGCTCTTTTTCAGTGCCACCTGTTTATTTGGCGAGCGCACCGAGCCAATTTATTAAGCCAGTTACTAGGTCGCTTTGTTAGATCGATGTACTAGGCAAATATCAAGATGAAGTATTGGAATTAGCCCCACGGGCTTTGAGGAGATATCAATGAACGAGAGCAAACCCTTAGGTATTACTGACGTAATTTTGCGTGACGCTCACCAAAGTATTTTGGCTACCCGCATGCGCGTTGAAGACATGTTGCCCATAGCCGAGAAGCTCGATCAGGTTGGTTTTTGGTCTTTGGAGTCTTGGGGTGGCGCAACCTTCGATGCCTGCATTCGCTATCTTGGCGAGGACCCTTGGGAGCGCATTAGGCTGCTCAAAGCGGCCATGCCCAATACGCCTCAGCAAATGCTACTGCGAGGACAAAATATCCTCGGCTATCGTCACTATGCAGACGATGTGGTGGAAAAATTTGTCGAGCGCGCGGCGATTAACGGCGTTGATGTGTTTCGCATTTTTGACGCGATGAACGATATGCGTAACTTGACTACCGCCATCAAAGCCACGCTTGCGGTCGATAAACATGCCCAAGGCACTATCTCGTACACGGTGAGCCCGGTGCATACCATGGATATGTGGGTAGATTTAGCCAAAGAAATTGAAGATATGGGTGCGCACAGCATTTGCATAAAAGACATGGCCGGGTTGCTGAAGCCTTATGTTGCCTTCGACCTAGTGAGTCGTTTGAAGGCGTCGCTAGATATTCCCGTACACATGCAATGCCATGCCACTACGGGCATGTCTACAGCCACCTACCTCAAGGCCATTGAAGCGGGCATAGATAATGTAGATACCGCCATATCCTCTATGAGCATGACTTATGGGCACTCTGCCACAGAGTCGGTAGTGGCGATTCTTCAAGACGAAGAGCGCGATACCGGCCTTAATATTGAGTTGTTAGAAGAAATTGCGGGTTATTTTCGTGAAGTGCGGAAGAAATATGCTCAGTTTGAAGGCGCTATGCGCGGTGTTGACTCACGCATTCTGGTCGCTCAAGTGCCGGGCGGCATGTTGACCAATTTGGAAAGTCAGTTGCGTGAACAAAACGCCACTGAACGGTTGGATGAAGTGCTAGAAGAAATTCCCAAGGTGCGCGAAGACCTAGGCTTTATTCCCCTGGTGACACCCACCTCACAAATTGTCGGCACTCAGGCAGTGATTAATGTTTTGGCTGGCGAGCGTTATAAGAATGTCACCAAAGAAACCACCGGCGTTTTAGCGGGAGAGTATGGTTCCACCCCTGCGCCTTTAAATAGCCAGTTGCAAAAGCAAGTGCTGGGGGATGTTGAGCAAATTACGTGTCGGCCCGCTGATCTGCTTGCACCTGAACTAGAGACGCTCACTCAGGCCTTTGATGAGTTAGCGAAAAGCGAAAATATTGCTTTGGCCGATGCCAAGATAGACGACGTGCTGACTTATGCACTTTTCCCTCAGGTGGCGACCAAGTTCCTGATTAACCGTAACGATGCGTCTGCATTTGAGCCGGCACCGTCTGGAGTGGCCGCGACCACTCAAGCGTCAGCACCAAGCAGCACTGCACCCAATAATGGCAGCGGTTCTTATACCGTGACTGTAGATGGCACGCCTTATTCGGTTCAGATTGAAGAGGGCAGTGGCAGTGTTGGGGAGCGTATGCAAGTGAGCGCGCCAGCGAAAGTTGCCACGTCCGGGGAGTGGATGAATGCAGGCTTGGCCGGCACTGTTCACCAGGTGCTGGTTAAAGTGGGCGATGTGGTCACTGCAGGGCAAAAGATATTGGTACTTGAAGCCATGAAAATGGAAACCGATGTCAGTGCAGCCGTAGCGGGTGAAGTTGCTGCGATCAATGTGGGCTCTGGTGACCAAGTTGCGGTAAATCACCCCTTGGTACTGATTAATCCCAGCTAGCGCACAAGGTGTTGAGCCGCAGTTTTGTGGCTCGGTTTAGCTAACCCATATTTATTAGGGCTAACTCAATTTAGAGGCTTTTGAATGGATCTATTAGATCAACTTTGGAACGGTTCTGGTTTGGCGCAAATGACATTTGGCCAATTTGCGATGATTTTGATCAGTCTTTTGCTGCTGTATTTGGCCATTGCGAAAAAATTCGAGCCTCTGTTACTGGTAACCATTGGCTTTGGTGGGCTGTTGAGCAATATTCCAGGTGCGGAAATAGCCACCGGCAATGGGTTGCTGCACCTCATTTATGAAGTGGGTATTGAAACCGGCGCATTTCCACTGATCATATTTATGGGCGTGGGGGCTTTGACTGATTTTGGCCCTTTACTGGCTAACCCAAAAACCTTGTTGTTAGGCGCGGCGGCCCAGTTTGGTATTTTTGCTACGTTGTTAGGTGCGTTGGGTTTAAGCGCTCTCGGCATTATGGATTTTGATTTAAAGCAGGCAGCGGCCATAGGCATTATTGGCGGCGCAGATGGCCCAACAGCCATTTTTGTAGCGGGTAAGCTGGCGCCAGAATTGCTGGGTGCAATTGCCATCGCTGCATACTCCTATATGGCGTTAGTGCCGATTATTCAGCCACCAATTATGCGTCTTCTTACCACAGAAAAAGAACGCGGCATTGTGATGGTTCAGCTGCGTGAAGTCTCAACGCTTGAGAAAATTATTTTCCCGCTGCTTTTACTTTTGTTGGTGGCTTTTTTGTTGCCGTCGGCGGCACCGTTATTAGGCATGTTTTGCTTTGGTAATTTGATGCGTGAATGCGGTGTAGTAGAGCGGTTAGCGGAAACAACGCGCACCTCTTTGATTAATGTGGTGACTATATTTTTGGGGCTGGGTGTAGGGTCCAAATTGGGCGCGGATACTTTTTTAACCGCGGAAACGCTGGGTATTTTGGCGCTTGGGATGGTCGCGTTCTCAATCGGCACCGCCAGTGGCGTGCTCATGGCGAAATTAATGAATCTGTTTACCGCTAAGCCCATTAACCCGCTCATTGGCGCTGCGGGTGTGTCCGCCGTTCCCATGGCCGCTCGTGTGGTGAACAAAGTCGGATTGGAAGCAAATTCCCAGAACTTTCTGCTTATGCACGCCATGGGACCTAATGTTGCAGGCGTCATTGGCTCAGCGGTAGCGGCAGGTTTGATGATTATGATTACGGGCGGTTAAGACATTTGGTGTTGGATAACCTTTTGAGGCCTGTCGTAGCGCGGCCTTGATGGTCCTGCTAAACTGCAGCTCGATTTTGAGTAGATTAATATGAAATTTTCTAAATTATTTGCACTGCTAACCTTTTTATTAGCACCCATCGCTCACGCCGATTACTGGGTGTCGGTTGCCAGTTTTCAAAGCCGAGATAATGCGGAGGCTGGGCTGCTCAAGGCACAGTCACGCAGCGATGAAACCTTTGCGGTGATCGCCAGCGAAACCAATACGGGTTTTTTCTACAGAATTGCCGCTGGGCCGTATGCATCTGTCGCAGATGCTAAGAACCCATTACAGGATTTACGAGATAGTGGATATGGTTCGGCTTGGGTTTGGCAAGGCCAGTCGTCTCAAGCCCTAAGCGCTACAGCATCGCGTCCCCAGGTGGACGAAAGTTTCGATTTCAAAACGGAAGTTGCAAAGCAGACTGATGACCTCTTTAGTGACGAGGATTTCTTCAACGAAGATTTAGACGCACTCTTTGACAGCGAAGAAAGTTATAACGACGCAAACAACAGCGTTAACGAAGCGGTAGCAGATTTACCCAAAGAGTTGGCTCCGGCACCTGCGAATTATCAATTGAATAGACTACAAAGAGACTAGGGCGCTATTTTTTTCTAGCTCTTTATTCCCTAGCTCTTTGTTGCTGCACACCTCACTGGCCTGCAGTGCTAACGCCCTTTTTCTCCTCCCTCTATCTAAAATTTAT
>QXZU01000154.1:7822-19302 GCA_009886205.1 K189A clade bacterium
CTCACTGGCCTGCAGTGCTAACGCCCTTTTTCTCCTCCCTCTATCTAAAATTTATAAAGCGCTGATTAAGCACTTACAGATTGGCTTTGCCTCCGTTTTTCCCTAGGCTAATTACCAAATCATTAACCAGTGGTCTTTATGCGCTATCGCAATGCAACTCAATGGGGTGTTTACGACGTCGAGGTAAAGGACGGGCAGATTGTTGATGTATTCGCCATCGACGAAGATCCAGATCCAGCCGAGATTCGCCACACTCTGCGTGATGGTGTTCAGCATTCCTCACGAATCAAAAGCCCGGCCATCCGTCGTGGTTGGTTAGAGGGTACGGACTCCAAAAATAGTCTGCGCGGCGCTGACGAGTTTGTCGATGTCTCGTGGGATGTTGCGCTGGGTTATGCCGCTAAAGAGCTAAACCGGGTGAAAGAAACCTATGGCAATCGCTCAATTTTTGCGGGGTCATACGGTTGGGCCAGTGCCGGTCGTTTTCACCACGCCCAGTCTCAGTTGCATCGGTTTATAAATTTTATGGGTGGCTGTACTCGGGCCATGAACAGCTACAGTACCGCTGCCGCTCAAGTAATTTTGCCTCACGTCATTGCGCCTTGGGGGCAAATGGAATTGGAGCAAACCAGCTTAGAAGATGTGGTGGATAACACTGAACTGTTCATTGCTTTTGGTGGTCTACCTTCGCGTAATGCTCAAGTAGCCTATGGCGGTATTACCGAGCATAGAACCGCTATTGATTTGCAGCGTGCGCACAAGACTGGAACGCAGTTCGTAAATATTTCGCCAGTGCGACACGACGTTGCCGATGACCTAGATCCACGATGGATTGTGCCTAGGCCGGGTACAGACGTGGCGGTTATGTTGGGCATGGCCTATGTTCTTGAAACGCAAAATCTTGCTGATAGAGCATTCTTAGCAAGTCATTGTGTAGGCTATGAGCAGTTTCAAAGCTATTTACTTGGCCAGACTGATGGCCAAGCAAAAACCCCGCAGTGGGCAGCAGAAATATCCTCGGTATCTGCCAGCACCATTGAATCGTTAGCGATTGAGGCAGCGGGCAAAAGAACATTCCTTACCGCAGCGTGGTCTTTACAGCGCGCAGACCACGGCGAGCAACCTTATTGGATGCTGGTTACATTGGCGGCCATGCTGGGGCAGGTCGGCCTGACCGGTGGTGGCGTTGGGTTCGGTTATAGCGCCGAAGGGTTTGTGGGCAGTAATTGGCGTCGCTTTAATTGGGCCACGGTAAGTAAGGGTAAAAATCCGGCTGACTTTGCAATTCCCGTGGCACGTATCGCAGATATGTTACTCAACCCGGGTGAAACCATAAGTTATGACGGCGGAGATATTACGTTTCCAGATACTCGGTTAATTTATTGGGCCGGTGGTAATCCGTTCCATCATCACCAAGACCTTAACCGGCTTGTTGACGCGTGGCGGCGACCGGATACAGTGATTGTTAACGAGCCTTGGTGGACGCCAACCGCGCAATGGGCAGATATTGTTTTCCCTGCAACCACTTCCTTTGAGCGCACGGATATTTGCGCGTCGAGTCACGACCCCTATGCGCATTTAATGCAGCAGGCCATACCGCCGCAATTTGATGCACGCTCTGATTATGAAATTTTTGCTGGCCTAGCAGATAAGTTAGGTTTTGCAGATAAATTTACTCAGGGCAAAGGCGAGATGGAGTGGCTGCAAGATCTTTGGAGCAGGTCCAACGAGCGGGCCAAAGCTCAGGGCTTTGAACTGCCAGATTTTGACGAATTTTTAGAAAAAGGCAGCTACCAGATACCGCCCAAGGCTCGCTCAGGCGATTGGCTGGAGGGCTTTCGTTTGGATGCTGCAAAGCACCCGTTGTCTACACCGTCGGGTAAAATCGAAATTTTTTCAACAACAATAGAAGGCTTTGGCTACGCAGATTGCCCAGGGCATGCGGTTTGGCTGGAGCCCTTTGAGCGGCTCGGTGGGGCAGGTAACGATAAGTTTCCATTGCACTTAATCTCCCCTCAACCCAAACGTCGGTTGCACAGCCAATATGATCAAAGTGCATATAGTCAGGCGGGGAAAATACAGGGTAGGGAGCCTTTGACCTTGCACCCCAGCGCTGCGGCTAAGCGAAATATTCAGGCAGGAGATTTGCTGCGTGTGTTTAACGACAGAGGCGCATGTATTGTTGGCGCGGTGATCAGTGAGAATATCAAAGAAGACGTGGTTATTTTGCCAACGGGTGCGTGGTTTGCGCCTAGTGCAAACATGGCTGGACTAGAGATGAACGGTAACCCCAATGTGCTCACCAAAGACAAAGGCACGTCCAGTCTGGCCCAAGGCCCCAGTGCGCATACCTGTTTGGTAGAGGTGGTGAAGTTGTCTGCTGAGGAGCTTCAGGCTTTGGGTGTGGGAAGCTGACTTTTATAGCTTGGCTAAGTCTGGCTAGAATCAGTAAGAGCCAGTTAGGCTTCGTCTGATTTCTAAAACAGCCGGGTCAATCTTTTATGGTTTTGGGCGAGGTGTTTAAGGTACTCAAAGCAAATCCTGCGGCTTCTTTATAGGCGGACATAAACTCTCGGATCTCATCTGTGCTTATGACCTCGTCTATCGACTGAAAGGGTCCTCGCGCTTCGATAACACCCAAAATGCCAATCGGCCCCGCGCCGCGATTACGCAATACCAGTTCATTTACAGCAGGTAAGACCGAGGATTGGTAGGCTAATAATGCATCGGTGGTCAATCCCAGTGCCTTCAGCTTTGCGCCTAATACCCTAGCGTCAACAATGCCCTGGCTCGCGCCATTAGAGCCCACCGGATACATAGCGTGGGCGGCGTCGCCAATGAGTACCACCGGCCCCTCCACCCAATGATCTACAGGATCTCGGTCCACCATTGGATATTCATATACCGCATCAGCGCTCTTAATCAACGCGGGCACATCCAACCAATCAAACTGCCAGTGGTTAAATGGACTTATGAAATCCTCAATTTCTGCGGCGCTGTTCCAATCACTTTGGGTAGCAGATTCATGCGTAGGCAGGGTTAGCTCTGCGATCCAATTGATTCTGCTTAGGCCTGTCTTTGGGTCTGGCTTAGAGATTGGATAACAGACAAACCTTTGCTCCATAGAGCCCATAAGCACGAAGGAGTTTTGAGTCCTAGTGGGCAGGCCTTCAGAAATCCCCCGCCACATAACCGCGCCGCCCCAGTTTGGTTGACCCTGGTTGGGGTGCATTTGCTTGCGCACTTGGGAGTGAATGCCATCTGCGCCAATAAGCAGGTCACCGTTCACCCAATGTGTACTGCCATCTAGTGATGTAAATTCTGCGGCAACGCCATTCTCGATGTTTTTGTACCCGGTCAGGCGCGCATCAGTCACTACAGCATCGCTGCCCAAACGGTTTTTCACTGCTGCCAGCAACCCCATGAGTAGGTAACCGCGATGTACAGAATACTGTGGCCAGTGGTAGCCCGCATTTAACCCTCGGGGTTCAGCCCATACTAATTCGCCGCTTTTGGTGAACAGCGCCCACTCTTCGGCTTGGATGCCAATATCCGCCAGTAAGCCCTCTAGCCCTAAATCAATCAGTTCTCTAACCGCATTGGGCTGCAGGTTTATACCTACCCCCAGAGGTTTGATCTCGCTAACCGCTTCAAAAACTTGTGCTTTTAGTCCCAGTTGGTGACAGGTTAAGGCCATGGCCATACCTGCTATGCCGCCTCCGGCTATTATTATTGTTATTTGAAATATTCCTGTGTTTGCTCGCCAACAACGCTGACGATATCCTCAAAAGGCAGTTTTTCGATAGCAGGCACTTGGCAGTTTTCCTCTGGATAACCTACGACTAATAGTAGGTAGGGTCTTTCGGTTTTTGGCCTAGCGAATGCTTGGTTTAGAAATGCCATTGGGCTTGGCGTGTGCGTGAGGGTTGCGAGGCCTGAGTGGTGCAGGGCGGAAATAAGCAGGCCGCATGCAATGCCCACTGACTCGTAGGGGTAATAATTTTTTAAACGCTTGCCGTCTTCGGTGTAAGTGAATTTTTTCAGGAATACACCGATCAATACGGGCGCGGTGCTGAGGAAAGGTTTGTGTTCATCGGTGCCGAGCGGAGCAAGTGCATCTAACCACGCCTCGGGTGCGCGCTGTGTATAGAAAGTTTTTTCCTCAGCCTCTGCCGCATCTTTTATTCCGATTTTGATTTTAGGATCAGTTGTCACTGCGAAATGCCACGGCTGCATATTTGCGCCGCTTGGGGCCGTGCCAGCACAAAGAAGTGCGTTGCGGATGACTTCGGCAGGTACGGATTGGTCGCTGAAATCTCTAACGGTTCTGCGGCGTTGCATTTTTGTATAAAAGCTTTGCGCCGCAGTTTTCATTTCTGCGTCTTGCAGCCTTTGAAATTCTAATTTTTTATTCATAGCGTGCTCTAGCAGTAAGCATTTTGGCCGGGCGTCTCAGTTAAACCTGCCCAGAGGATACTAATTTGCAAGGTAGAGTACTAACCCTAAACCCGCTGGAAAAGGAAGGTCTCGCCGCCGGGGCAACTATTTGTTTGAGGGTTTTTCAGAGTTGCGGGTAGGCTGTTTAAAGCGCTAAGGCTCTTTTTTCGCGGAACTGGTTGGATTAGTCGCCGCCAAACAGTGATGGTAGCCCCGACAGGAGTCGAACCTGTATCTATCGCTTCGTACCACTACTACTTTCGTAGCCACTACAAATGTTCGTGGTCTGGACTTTCTCTTAACCATGCCAACTTCGCGTGTGCGGGGTTGGTTTTAGGTTGCATCCGTCAAGTCTCTACACCTTCCGAATTGATCGGCTTGGCTCGGGATTGCCATTACGTAAGTAAGAAGGTTTCCCCGAATTTGAATGCATCTCATATGCCGTTTCCAAACATATGACCCAATTTAACTTAGGAGGCGACTATTCTATCCATTGAACTACAAGGCCATGGCGCGATGGTAATCAAGTTGGCTGTTAAAGACAAAGCATGCTTGCCTCAAGGGTAGGTATTTGAGTAGTAGTTGTCCTAAAACTGGGTTGAGCTAAGGCTGCGCTTGGTTCAACCCAAATTCAGCCTAAATTCAACCCAGGTTCAACCCAAGTTCAACCTCAGATCGGTTTACCTGACTTTAGTCAGACCAGCGGTCAAAACGCAGAATTTCTTCCATGGGCTTTCTGGTGACAGGGCCGAACTTGCCTAGTGGGTAGCCCACTGGGATCAGGCAGTACGCGTGCATTGAGCTGGGCAGGTTCAATACTTTGGCCACGGCTTCAGGGTTGGTCAGCGCCAATGTTGTGGGTGCAGCACCCAGTTGCAGCGCTCGGGCGGCTAACAGCAGGTTTTGGATGCCCGGCCATATAGAGCCGTTGCCGCCTGCAATCATTGCGGGAGTTGGCGTGTCGCCGAAATCCATGCATGCAATAATCAGTGCAGGTATTTCGTGTAAATGTTCCTTTTGCCACACCACGGCGTTGACCATGCGCTGGCGCTTGTCCGCTGGCTGGTGGGAAAGGCTGCCGGGGTTGTCGACCAATGGCGCTAAGTAGCTTTCTACGCCAATCCTGTTCAATTCTGCCAATTGCGCTTTGGTTTCTGGGTCTCTTACTACAATCCAACGTGCGCCCTGGGTATTAGACCCTGAAGGGGCTTGATTGGCTGCGCCTATAAGCTTGAGCAAATGCGCTTCAGGTACCTCTTTGGTGTCTAGTTTGCGCATGGCGCGGCAGTTGTACATGGTCTCGAAAAGGCCCATCTCGGTTGTCGCTTCAGTCATCGTGTTCCCCTCTGGTTAACCGTATTTTGGTGCTTTGCAACCACTAAAGTTATCAGAGGTGAGCGGCTTAAGCTCGTAGATATGTGTGCAATGTTGGAGGGGCTGTTTGGGAAGCACCCAATTCTTCATGCCTGTGGGTGAGTTGCGAGCAGGGCCGTTGCGAGAAGTTGTGTTAGCTATTGAAGTTTTCACCATCAAAATCGGCAAACAACTTTTTACTGATCTCTTCAGGTACTCGGGTCCAGTTGCCAAGCAGGCGTCCCAGTCGCGTTATGCCCACAGGTACTGTAGGGCTGTCATGAATAATGCTCGAGTACATGTTCTTACGCATTGACTCAAAGCGACCATTAATTATGGCCGCTGATGCGGTGAGAATTTTAATGGCGATACTAGGACACTTATCGCTGATCTCATCGAAGGTATCTTTCGACAAATATAGATAATCGCAGGCTTCTCTAGCCACCACAGTGGCCGTGCGTGTGTTATCTAGCACTAGGTTAACTTCGCCGAGTATGCCCGGGCCGGGAAAGTTGCCTATATTGGTCGCCACGGAAGTTAAGTTGACACGGATTTTATAAAAGGCAGAGAAAGAACCGTTTAACAGCAAATACAAATCTCGGTCTGTATCGCCTTGGGACACCAAGATTGTGCCGCCTTCCGCATGTTTTTCTTCAAGGAAGGGTAGAAAATCATCAATCTCCTGTGTGCTCAAAGCGGGCAAAATTTTGGCTATTTTTTCCTTCTTTTCTGCATCTTCCATAGTGGTTTTGGGTCCTAATATTTGATTCCGATCTAAGCAGTTGGCGTCAAGGCTGTGCGTGCATTGAAGGACCGAGTAGCCTCAGTCTCTTTATGCTAGGGAGCTTTACAGAGTTAAAGATTCGCCTTCCACGGCAACAATGGTATTGCCCTGCATCTCTTTGGTTGCCAGCGCAATTTTGTCTAAGTCATCGTCGCTAAGGTCTGGATTAAAACCGGAAAGAACGAGGTTTTTTACGTTTAGCTGGCGAGCAGTCTTGTAACCCACTTGCCAAGTTGAATGTCCCCAACCCTTAAATTTTGGATAATCTTCATCTGAGTAAGCGGCGTCAAAAATCATTACGTCCGCATCTTGTGCGAGTTTGCTTAACCCATGGTGTACATCGTCTTGTTGTTCATGTTCGTGGTCTAAGCAATAAGCGAGGCTTTTTCCATCGTGTTCAAGGCGAAAACCAATGCTGCCGTCTGGGTGGTTTAACTCAGCAGTGTGAATCTTTAGGTCGTCTAGCTCTATGGTGGCGCCGGGTTCAACCTCGTTGACTTGTTTAATGCCTGCTAATAAGTCGAATGGAACAGGGAAGTTGGGCGGCATCATGGCGGCTTCTAAACAACTGCGCAGGGTAAATCCTGCTCTCTTTGGGCCGTAAACTTTGATGTTGTTTGCTGGATTAAACGCAAGTTTGAAAAATGGCAGCCCTTGAATATGGTCCCAATGGGTATGGCTGAGCAAAATAGTAATGTCCAACCCTTGGTTTTGGACCTGGATGAGTCGCTCGGTAAATCTGCAAATACCGGTGCCTGCGTCTATTAAAAGTAGATTATTGCCCGCTCTGACCTCTAAACACGGGGTGTTACCACCGTATTTGCGGGTGTGTGATGCCGGTGTGGGCACAGATCCTCTCACTCCCCAAAAGGTGATCTCAAATTTTGTGTGAGATGTCATCGAGCTAAAAGTACCTTTTTCGCTATACCGGTTGATGGGTGAAAGATGTTACCACGTCATTGTTAAGAAAACTGAGCAAATTATACGGTTAAATGTTCATTTTTTTTCTTAATGCGCGCCCGAGGGCTATCGAGTAATAAAAAAGCATGTTATCGGTGCTTACTTGACGTTTGATCGTTGAAACTCACGTTGTTCCTCTTGTACACTCTGGCTGGGCCACAGTAATAACGAAATTCGTTAGTCCGAAAGTGCGGCAAATGCTGATACTTCGGAAGCGGCTTATGTGGTCGAAATCGGCTTGGTTAAAGCTGTCGGCCTTACAAATTTATCGAAAAGATTTTGGCGAAAAGAAAGAGGTGTTACGAATGGGTAAGCAATTGACACTGCTCAGGGCGACTGGTTTAGGTTTGGTTGCAATGGCATTGAGTGTGCCTTCGGTTTTTGCAGAAACATATGCAGGCCGAGTCGACGGCGTGGGCGAAGTAGAGGTCGAGCTCGTCGCCAAGGGAACCCCAAAGTTTCCACGCAGAGCACAATCTTATGGCGTAAGCGGCCAAGTCACTGTGAAATTTAACATAGACGTTGAGGGCAATGCTGTGGGCGCTGTGATTGTTGAATCCAAACCGAGAAGAATGTTTGATCGTTCAGCGATGCGCTATATGGAAACTCTGAAGTTTATCCCTTACAAGGACAATGGAGACGCCGCTGAAGTGTCAGACGTAGTGATGAACGTTGCTTACAAGTTACAAGATTAAGCAGCGGTAGACGGTTGTCCTACTCAGAATAAATATTAGGTTAAGGCCAAGAATAGATGTCAATACGCAATAAGCTAGTAACACTCCTCATTGCCGGATTTGCGGTAATTTTTAGTATTTTCTTTTACTCCACGCAAACGCTGAAGGCGGCCTCCGATGCGTTTACATCCGAGTCGCTAGCGCAGACATATAGCGCCGCGTGGTTGTCTGCCTCAGACGCGCAGTTTGAACGTTCGGTGGAGAAGTTTGATCCAGAACTCGGCTCGCCAGACATCACAATGTTTTGGGACCCCTTGGAAAATGTTTTCTCAGCTGAAGGCGATGAAAACCCGCTAACTGCGGCGCTAGCAGGGGGGCGAACAGACCTTGCTCAAGGCTTTTTTGATCAAGTATTTGAAGAGCCAATAGATCTGGAAGAAATCAGTTTCGTAATGGCCTACACCACGACAGGGCGGCAAGTGTACTGTCTATCAGGTCTGTTTCTGCAAGGGGCGGATCCGTGCGGAAAGGATGCGCGCCCAGACTTCTTCTTGAATTTCGATAGTTTTCTTCGCAGCGCAATTGATCAGCCGACAAGAAACATCGTGCGTATTACCGACCTAAGTGGAGAGAAAGCGCTCTCAGTGAACGACTCCATCAGCTTTGGGCTGCGGGACGCTAACGACGAAGCTGTAGCATTGGTTGTGATTGGTAAGAACTTGGTCGATAACCTTGAGTTGTTCAGTGAAGATTTTGAAGTTCGATTGGCGGTTCGCTCAGGCGGAAAGTCGATTAGCCTAGACGAATATTACGGCGATGATGAGATCGTTGAAGAGGAATATGGCGTTTCCAATCTACGCCAACTCCTTGCTGAAGCCGAAGCGCGCGCGCAGACGTCTTCCGATGCAACCTTTAGTGATGTTGTTGCCGACTTAGGCGTATCAATGACATCTATTCCTTTGAGTTACCAAGCTTCGGCTGAAGAGATCAGTTTGCTGATCTTTAAAGACCAAAGCGAAAATATCACCCAGCAGGTCACCACGACAAACAATACCTATTTCACTATAGCTGCTGTGGCATTGTTCGTTGTTGTTGTAATCCTTGCGCTGACTATTGGCGCCTTTGGTCAAATCACCGCGGCGATTGGTATTCTGCGTGGCATGTCTGAAGGCGATTTGTCTCTGGAAATGCCTTCTAGGAACAAGCTGTTGTCCTCAGACAAAGACGAGGTAGGGCGCTTATCAGATACCATAGATCAGTACCGTGAACACCTGGTTTACTCTGAAGAGCAGCGGGTTGACCGGGGTAGACGTCGTCAAGAGCGTGACAATTTGATGTTCTCCAAGATGGAGATCTTGGCGACCGAGCTTGATGGTGGACCAAAAGAAATGATGATCAACGATATTGATCACATGCGCAGTGAATTGGCTTCTGGTGATGACGAAACAAAAGAGCGCGCGTCGATTGAATTAATGGGTGTGGCATTCTCTCGTATGTCAGACGAAGTGGCGTCGCTCATTAATGCACGAACAGAAGAACTTGTGCGCACTCGCGATGAGATAGACAGTTCAATACGCTATGCCGCTCGTCTACAAAACGCTTTGCTACCCAAAGAATATCCCGGAGACATCTCGTTTAAGGTGCATTGGCGTCCACGCGACCTGGTAGGCGGCGATATTTACTTTGTTCGTAGTTTGCCTGACCGCGTATACATTGCGGTAGTAGACTGCACGGGCCACGGTGTTCCGGGAGCGTTCTTATCAATTATTGCACGCTCTGTGTTAGACAAAGCCATCGATGAGACCTATGCGCAAAATGCCGGTGACTATTTGACGAAGGCTAACCAGTTAGTGATGGAAACCTTGAGTCAGCAGGATGCATCTAATCAAAAGATTGATGAAGGGTTCGATGGCGGGGTTTGTATATACCACCGTAAAGAGCGTCGCTTAGAGTATGCGGGGGCTAAATCTTCGCTGTTCTTGGTGGGAGAAAACGGTGCGTCAGAAGTGAAGGGAGATAGAAGATCTGTTGGGTCGTCTAAAACTTCTGGTGAGTTCCAATTTAATACCCACGTGATCGAAAATCTTGGTGGTGCTTTTGTGATGCTAACTGACGGCATTACTGATGTGATGAGTGCAGAAGACAGGCCAATTGCCTTTGGGCGTCGGCGGGTAATGCGCTCTTTGCAGAACACGAAGCAAGCGACACCAGACAGTTTGGTAACGAATATTATGACGAGTGTTGATCTATATCGCGGGGGCGCGCCTTATCGTGATGACCTCACCTTACTGGCATTCTCATTGAACGATGACGAACCCAGTTCACCAGTTTCGGACGTAGAGGAGGTATAACAAATGCAATTAGCAGCTACACAAAGAACCCCTATGATGGAAATTTCAGGATCCAGTTGCCGCATTGTTGGCGAGTGCTACCCTGAAAATATTCAGGAATTTTCAAGCCCGGTTATGACTGAGTTAAAAAGTGTTGTGCCAGATAGTGGTTCATACACAGTGGAATTAGAACTCTTTTACTTTAATAGCTCGTCGGCAAAGTTCTTCTTTGATTTTTTTGAGTTCTTTGAAGAAAAAGCTGAGGCTGGGTTATCGGTTAACGTTAACTGGAATTATCGCTTAGACGACGACACCATGCTCGAAGCGGGCGAAGACTTCGCAGAGGATATGATCAACTGCAAGTTTGAGCTTGTCGAAATGCCGAGTGAATCAGACGCTGACGCTGAAGGCGAATAGCAGGTAGTTTGGATAAATATAAGGATATTTTCAGATGGTAAGTGACGCAACTTTAGAACTGCATAAGTTCATGCAAGCGCGAAAGACCCTTTTTTGTTATTCAGGTCCGTTATCCGAAGACCTGCTGACATCTATCTCTAATCCAGTAAGACATCAGCTTTCAGAAACGGATTCAACTGACGGTGTTGCTAAGAAAGTATTTGGTGTGTTCATTGAGCAAG
This sequence comes from K189A clade bacterium, assembly GCA_009886205.1. GTDB lineage: Bacteria > Pseudomonadota > Gammaproteobacteria > Pseudomonadales > Azotimanducaceae > UBA4421. The sequence goes on from QXZU01000154.1 coordinate 18,999, forward strand.
CCCAAAACATTATTCGTTACGCGGATACGCGATCTGCGGCCACTGGCGACGGTGTAGGTACTATTGCAATCAGTCTCACCGATGAAGGGTTTTTGATTGAAGCGGTGAACACTATCGACTCTGAAAAGAGCAACGCGTTAGAGAAGAGCTTGGTAGACCTAAGCATGAAGGATGCTACCGAGCTTCGTAAAATGTACAAAGAGCGGTTGCGCAGTGGCCCACCAGAAGGTTCCAAGGGCGCGGGGCTTGGCTTTATTGAAATGGCTAGACGCGTGCAGCGTTTCGAATTTGAAATAGCTGAAAC